>CALMZO010000124.1 GCA_937870825.1 uncultured Chloroflexota bacterium
GATGACTTCTTGATCGGTCAAGGTCGGTTGGAAACCGCCGTGACGCGGCGTAGCCGCTGGGCAAACGCGTGCATAGTACTCGCAGACCAAACAGTAGACACTGATGATAAAATGAGCGCGGTCCATTGGGGATTCCTCCTGTGATAGTTGCGTGGTAACAACCATTCTACAGGAAAAACTCAATGGATTATTTCGTTAAAAGAGTCGCACATTAGGTTCTCGAATTTCTAAACGCGCGCGCGTATGATGGTTGGATTGTCGTCGAGCAAGATGTTTTGCCCGGCATGGGAACGCCGCGCGACAGCGCGCAGCGCAATCGCGAATTTTTGCGCGAACTGGGAATGTGATGAAACGCACGTTGTCTCCCGGACGCATTCGCGCATTACAGGCGTGCGCGAACGCACAAGGCATTTTTACCATTCTCGCCGCCGACCACCGCGACCCATTGCGCGCCATGCTCAATCCGAACGCGCCGATAAAAGTCACCGCAGCCGAACTGACCGACGCGAAACTCGCCCTCGTGCGCGAACTCACGCCGTTTGCCAGCGCGGCGCTGCTCGACCCGATTTACAGCGCGGCGCAAGCGATTGTGACAGGCGCGTTGTCGGGGCATGTTGGTTTGCTTTGCGCCTTGGAAGAACAGGGCTATGGCGATGATGCGTTTGCGCGCACAACAACATTGCTCAAAGGTTGGAGCGTCGAAAAGGCAAAGCGACTCGGCGCGAACGGCGTAAAAATTTTGCTGTTTTATCATCCCGAATCACGCGCTGCTAAACAGCAAGAGGAACTCGTGCGCGCGGTGTTGCGCGACTGCGCGCAATTTCAAATTCCGCTTTTTCTCGAACCGATTTCGTATTCGCTCGAACCGCGCGTGGAAAAAAACAGTGAAGCGTTTGCGCGCGCACGCAGGCGCATCGTCATCGAATCGGTGCGGCGCTTGGGCGCGCTCGCGCCGGATGTGTTGAAAGTGGAATTTCCGCTCGACGTGAAATTTGAAAAGGACGAACGCGTGTGGGCGGACGCGTGCGCGGAATTGAACGAGGCATCGCCCGCGCCGTGGGCATTGCTTTCGGGAGAGGAACCGTTCGACGTATTCAAACGGCAAGTGCGCGTCGCGTGCGAAAACGGTTGCAGCGGTTTTCTCGCGGGACGCGCAGTGTGGCGCGATGCATTTGGCGTGACAGAAACACAACGCACAGAATTTTTGCGAACGACGGCGCGGCAGCGCTTTCAAGAGTTGTCGAACCTTGCGGCGATGTACGGCAAAGCGTGGCACACGCGCTATGCGATGCCGAACGTGGATGAAAATTGGTATCGAGAAACTGGAATATGAACATGCAGCATCATTTCAGACCGAATCGCACATCGCAAATTCAATTTGATATTACGCCCGCGCGCGCGGGTTGGCGCTATTTGAGTTTTCAAGTGCTTGCACTGGGTGAAGGTGAAGCGCATTCGCACGCGACGAATGAGAAGGAAGTTGCGCTCACAACCTTGCGCGGCAGCGCGCGCGTCAACGTGTCGGGAGAAATTTTTGAACTCGCGCGGCGCGATGTGTTTCAAGAAATGGCGAGCGTGTTGTACGTGCCGCCGCGTCAAACAATTGCAATTCACGCGACGAGTGATTTTGAATGCGCGTTGGGCGGCGCGCCGGCAGAGGGAAAATATCCGACGCGTTTGTTTTTGCCGAACGAAATGCGTCAAGAACTGCGCGGCGGCGGCGCGGCAACGCGTCAAGTGAATCATTTGCTCGCGCACCCGCTGCCCGCCGAGCGTTTGATTTTGTACGATGCGTATGTGCCGGGCGGAATGTGGGCGGGCTTTCCGCCGCATTGTCACGACGGGTACGCGGGTTCGCCGTACTTGGAGGAAACGTACTATTATCGCATCACGCCCGCGAACGGGTTTGCGATTCATCGTAACTATTGCTGCGATTCCGGTTTCGATGAATTGTTCACGGTGCGCGATGGCGAATTGGTTCTCGTGACACAAGGATTTCATCCCGTCGCGAGCGCGCCCGGCTCGAACGTTTATTTTTTGAATTATCTCGCGGGTGACTTGTATGATGCGGCGCGCGCAACGCCGCCGTACGATGACCCCGCGTTTGCGTGGTTGAAAACAAATTGGCAAGGCGACGCGCTCACGCTGCCCATGTTTGAAAGCGCCACATAGTTTCTGCGGCGGTTGCGTGCCGCGTAACCCTGCACGCTCGATGCGCGCTGCGATAAAGCAGTCTCGCGCGCTACTTTTGACAAAACACAAACGCGCGTGCTATCGTCTTGACGATGCGAGACAATAATTCGCGCAATCAAAATTCCGCACGCGGCGAATCCCCTTTTGCGTTTGTCCTGCGCACGAAACTCGTGCCGCCGCAAATTCCGCGCCACACGCTCGTTCGTCCGCGCGTGAATGAACTGCTGCGCGGCGCGTTGGATTATCGTTTGACGCTCGTGCAGGCGAGTACCGGGTATGGAAAATCTACCGCGCTCGCGCAGCTTGTAACATTTCCCGAACCCCTCTTTTGGTACAGCGTCAGCGAAGGCGACTCTGACCCGCAGCAATTCCTCGCGCATCTCATCCGCGCGTTTGCAATTCATCTGCCGAATCTTCCCGACACTCCGCTCGCATTGTTACAAGAACGCGGCGCGCTGGAAAATGCAGTGGACGCCCTGCTCAATGAATTGTCTGCCGCGCTCCATGCTCCCGCGCGGCTCGTCATTGACGATTACCATTTCGCGGCGTCGCCGGATGTGAATGCGCTGCTCGAACACTTTGTCCAATTCCTGCCTCAAAACTTGCATCTCCTTCTCGCGTCGCGCCATGCCCCGACGTGGGATGCGCTGGCGCGTTGGCGCGCACAAGGACAGGCGCTCGACCTCAAACGCGAGGACCTCGCCTTTACGCGCGAGGAAGTGGCGTCACTGTTTTGCGAAACGTACGCGTTGAATGTGTCGCCGCGTGAAATTGAGCTCTTGCACGAACGCACGGAAGGTTGGACGATTGCGCTGCAACTGGTACGCCAAGAATTGCGCGCGAATCCCAAAACCGGCATTGCGGCATTGTTTGAAAACGATGGGCGCGCGCGCACGAGCGCGGATGAAACATTGTTCGCGTATCTCGCGCGCGATGTGTTGGCGAAACAGCCGCGCGAACTGCAAAACTTTTTACTCGAAACCTCCGTCCTGCGCGAACTCGATGCTGCCGCGTGCAACGCCGTCACCCAACGCGACGACGGCGAAGCGATGCTCGCGCAATTGTTGCAGCGCGATTTGTTTGTCGCGCACAGTAACGCGGAACAATTTCGTTATCATCACCTCTTTCAAGATTTTTTGTGCGAGATGGCGACGCGGCAAAATTCCGATGCCGTGCGCGGACGACACACGCGCGCGGCAGAATTTTTTGAACGCGCGGGCGGCGACGATGAAGCGCTGTATCATGCCTTGCGCGCCAAAGATTTTGAAACCGCCGCGCGGATTGTCGCACGCGCGGGAGAAGACGTTTTGCGCGCGGGACGGCTCGACACGCTCGCGGCGTGGCTCGACGCGTTTCCGCCCAACATCGTCGCGGCGCATCCCGCGTTGATGTTTCTCCTGGGGGATTTGGCGCGCTTGCGGAGTCGCTATGACGACGCGCTCGCGTGGTACACCCAAGCCGAACGCGAAGCGCGCGCGGCGCGGGATGTGCGGGGCGTTGCGCGCGCATTGCGCGGGCAGGCGCTCGTGTATCTGGACACGGTGCGTCCGGCGCAAGCCGAAGGTTTGCTGCAAGCGAGTTTGCGGCTCACCGATGGTTTGGAGGACCGCAGCGCGCACGCGAAATTATTGGAGCTGCTCGCGGAAAACAAATTGAACATGGGACGCGCGCAAGAAGCGGAAGAATTGCGCGCGCAAGCTGCGCGCTTGCGCGAGACCGGTCCGAGCGAAGACACCTTGAGCGTGCGCGTAAAATTACGCACGGGCAGATTGGACGAAGCGCGCGCGATTTTAGAGACGTGGGCGGAACAAGAACGCGAACATTTGCACGCGCCGCGCGCGAATCGCGAAACGCTGTTGATTCTTTCGCTCATTTATTCGATGCAAGGCAACGCACCGCGCGCGTACGAATGTGCGCGTCAAGGCATCGAACTCGGAATGCATTTCGATTCGCCGTTTGTGACGGCAGTCGGGTATATGCGGCTCGGACATGCGAATCAGATTCTAGGGGAATTGCGCGCCGCACTCGACGCGTACCAGCACGCAGTGGCTCTGGGCAATCAACTCGCGGTGCCGCGTTTGCGCGCGGAAGCAATGTGGGGCATGACGCGCGTGCACGGCTACAGCGGCGACATCGAAACGGCAAAACGAACGGCGGCGGAAGGTCTTGCCGTGGCGCGCAACGCGGGCGATGAATGGGTTGCCGCGCTCGTGCAGCTCGCCCTTGGCGCAAGTTTCACACTCACAGCCCACGCCGCGCAGGGCGTTCATTCGTTGAACGATGCGCTCGCCGCCTTTCGCGCGTGCGGTGACCAATTCGGACGCGCCGTCGCGCATGTGTGGCTCGCGCTCGCGCATTGGAAATTGCAGCAGCGGGAACGGGCGCTGACGCATCTCGAACAAGCGCTCGCGCTGGGTGAACTGAATCAGTATGACGATTTGTTCACGACGCGCACGCTGCACGGTTGGCACGACGCGCGTGTTGGCGCGCCGCTGCTGCTCGAAGCAAGAAAACGCGGGGTGCGTACGACGTACGTTGGGAAATTGCTCGCGGCGATGAATCTGGAAAACGTCCGCGCGCACGCGGGCTATCAACTGCGCGCGCAAACGCTCGGCGCGTTTCGCGCGTGGCGCGGCGAAAACGAAATTCGCGCGGGCGAATGGCAGCGTAAAAAAGCGCGCCAGTTGTTCCAATTGTTTCTCACCTATCGCGGACGTTTGCTGGAACGCGAGGAAATTTTTGAATTGTTGTGGGCGAATGAATCGCCAGACGCGCTGGCGCGCGATTTCAAAGTGGCGTTGAATCAATTGAACCGCGTGCTCGAACCCGAACGCGCGGCGGATGAGCCACCCGCGTTCATCGAACGCGAAGGCACGGCGTACGGATTACGCGCAAACGCAGACGTATGGCTCGACGCGGACGAATTTTCCCAACTCGTCGTGCGCGCGGAAAAAACATCACGCGATGAATCGCTCGAACTGTACCGCCGCGCGCTCGCGTTGTATCAGGACGATTATTTGAATACCGATGCGCGTTACGACGCGTGGGCAAGCGCGGAACGCGAGCGTTTGCGCGCGTTGTATTTGCGCGCGGCAGACCATCTCGCCACCGAACTCGTTGCACGCGGCGAGTTCACGGAAGCAATCGCATGGTGTGAAAAAATTCTCGCGCGTGACCGCTGTTGGGAAAACGCGTATCGCCTGCTCATGCGCGCACACGCCGCGCGCGGCGACAAGGCACACGCGCGGCGTGTGTACGAGCAGTGTGTTCAGGTGTTGCGCGAGGAGTTGGATGTCGAGGTGTCGGAGGCGACGAAGAACGTATTCAAAGAGTATGTTCAAGGCGAGTAATCTAACAAAGAGGTGCTGTGCGTGTTGTATAATGTTGGTGAGTGGAACGCACAGAAAGGCAGGCAAGGTGTGAACAAGGCAAGAATTGTGCAGCGGACAGAATATCCGCACATCGTCAAAGTGGAAGGCGTGTGCGGCGGCGATGCGATTATTGAGGGAACTCGCATTGCCGTTTGGCATGTCGTGGATTATTACTACAAAGTGGGAATGACTGTGGAAGAATTCCTTGCCGATTGGGATTATTTGAATCCTGCCGCCGTCTTTAGTGCATTGGCATATTACCATGACCACAAAGAAGAAATTGACCAACTGCGTTATGAAAACAGTTATGAAGCTTGGCTAGAGCAACATGCCCAACCCGCGTAATGTCGTCAGACTTCACCTGAACGAACATCTCTCGCCGCGCCTCGCGCAACAACTGCGAAAGCATGGCTTTGATGTCACATCAACGCTCGAGTCGGACTTGGTTTCCAAAAGCGATGCCGAGCAGTTGGAGTTTTGCTGCGCATCGCAACGTGCGATTCTGACTTTTAACAAAGACCATTTCAGTATTCTCCATGCCGAGTATATGGATAAAGGCAAACAGCATTGGGGCATTATTCTTTCCACGCGCGAACCGATTGGAGTTTTGCTCCATCGTCTCCTCCGCTTGTTGAATTCTGTTTCATCAGATGAGCTCAAGAATCAAGTGCGTTGGCTCAACGAGTTCAAATAGTCCCTCGATTTCTGTTCCCCTCGTTTGTAACTCCCCTGTAACTCGTCTGTTACCGCGCTGTGCTATTCTCCGCGCGGGAGTCGCAGGTGACGTCCGAGAGTTCGCGCGTTGGAGCGTTTGTCCTCTGTCTTGAATTCGATGATACGCTATCGTCGAACCTCTCCGCGCGGGAAATCGTAATTTACGCACAAACAAAATCAAAAATTCTCAAACAGTTCGCCGATGGAATCGCGCTCTGCACGCGACTGCATCGGCGATTTTATTTCCTGCACTTTTGTTGTGACTTTGGCTCGCATGAGTAAAGGGAACTGAGGGAAGTAGAGGAAATGGAATGCATGCGGGCGATTTGTTGACGAGTCGCGCACGCTTGACGCCGGACCGTGAGGCGTTGTGCGATTTGCATACAGGCACGCGCTATTCATACGCGGGATTGAATGTGCGCGCGAATCGCGCCGCGAATTTTTTGCGCGAACTCGGCGTGCGCGCGGACGACCGCGTTTCGATTCTCGCCAACAACTGCATCGCGTACATGGATTTGTTGTACGCGGCGGGAAAAATTGGCGCGCTGTTTGCGCCGTTGAATACGCGGCTCGTCGCGCGCGAGTTGGAATTTATCTTGAGCGACTGCGAACCGCGCGTGTTGTTTGTGGGACCGGAATTTATCAATGTGGCACAAGAGTTGTCGGAAAAAATTGACGCGCATATCGTTTGCTTGGAAAACGCGGAAATGGAAAATGCGCTGCGTTATGAAGAGGAAATGGCGCGCGTGTCTGATGAGGAACCCGCGCGTCCCGCATTGAACAGTGAATCGCCGTACTGTATTTTGTACACCTCGGGAACGACGGGGAAACCGAAAGGCGCGGTGATTCCGCATCGGCAGGTATTGTGGAATTGCATCAACACGGTGATTGGTTGGGGATTGAGTGAACGCGATGTGACGCCGATTGTGACGCCGCTGTTTCATTCGGGCGGACTGTTTGCGTTTTTGATGCCGCTGTTGTACGCGGGCGGGCGCGTCGTATTGGCGCGAACGTTCGAGCCGGAAGCAAGTTTGCGAACGATGGTGGACGAACAGTGTACGGTAATTCTTGGCGTGCCGACGTTGTTTCAAATGTGGCAAGAGACAAAATTTTTTCGGGACGCGGATTTTTCGCGCGTACATTTTTTTATCAACGGCGGCGCGCCGTGTCCACCCGCGATTGTGAATTATTGGCGCGAAACGAAACGCGTGAATTTTCGTCAGGGTTATGGCTTGACCGAAGTGGGCGTGAATTGTTTTTCAATGACGAACGAGCAAGCGGTCCAAAAACCCGGTTCGGTGGGCAAACCGATTTTTCACAGCGAGATGCGAATCGTGAATCCCGAAACGGGCGAGGATGTTGCCGACGGTTTGGAAGGAGAATTGTTGATTCGCGGACCGCATGTGTGTTTGGGATATTGGCGCAATCCCGAAGCGACGGCGTTGGCAATTCGCGACGGCTGGTTTTACACGGGCGACAGCGCGCGCCGCGATGCGGACGGTTTTTATTACATCGTCGGACGCTACAAAGATATGTTGAAAAGCGGCGGCGAAAATATCTATGCTGCCGAAGTCGAAGCGGTGTTGCGTGAACATCCGTCAGTGCTTGACGCGGCACTGATTGGTCAGCCCGATGAAAAGTGGGGCGAGGTTGGCGTGATGGTGGTTGTGTTGAAACATGAAACGTCGGTTGCCGAAAATGATTTGTTGAAATTTTGCGAAGCGCGTCTCGCGCGTTTCAAAATTCCAAAACGCATTGTGTTTGCCGATGCGCTGCCGTATTCGGCGTATGGCAAGATTGAGAAAATTAAACTTGGGGAAATTGTAGGGAAATAAAGGGAATGAGGGGAATTAGACGCGCCTTATAGAGCTCTCAAATAAAAGTCGCATGATGGATTCTACGCTTCAGCGGGTTGATGGGCAGGAGCCGCATAAATGCTCGAGTCCGATGCTACGAACTCTATTTGAGTTGACTATTATTTCCCTCATTTCCCTCTGTCGTTCCATGCAACGCGTTCCATCAAACGGCATCTCTCTCGCTTACGAGTCCCATGGCTCCGGTCACCCGTTGATTTTGATTGGCGGACTGGCGTATGGCGCGTGGGTGTGGCACAAGGTTGTTCCCGAACTCGCAAAACATGTTCGTGTGATTGCTTTTGATAATCGCGGCGCGGGCGAGTCGGACAAACCGGAAGGTCCGTACACTGCGCCGATGATGGCGGCGGACACACTCGGTTTGATGGACGCGTTGGACATTTCCTCCGCGTACGTGCTTGGCATTTCGATGGGCGGATTTATCGCGCAGGAAATCGCGCTGACGCAGCCGCAGCGCGTGGACAAATTGATTCTCGCCGCGACGCATTACGGCGGACTCGACGCGATTCCGCCGCCGCCCGAAGCGATGCAAGTCATGACCGACCGTTCCGGTGATATAACAGAATTGTTATTGCGCGGCTTTCGCATTTCTACCGCGCCGAATTTTCCGGAACAGCATCCCGAAATCATTCAAGAGCTTTTGGAATATCGTCTCCCGCAGCCCGTTCCCCCCGCGCAGTACGCGGCGCAAGTCCAAGTGGGTTTGCGGCATAACGCGTCGGAACGGTTGTCACAAATTCAATGCCCGACGCTGATTGTTTTTGGCGAACACGATAACGTCGTGCCAAAAGAAAACGCGCAACTGCTCGCGAAAAAAATTCCGCACGCAGAAATAAAAATTTTGCCGAACGCGGGACACTTGCTGCCGATTGAAAGTCCGAATGTGCTTGGACAGATGGTGATAGAGTTTTTGAAACAGGAAAAAGGGGCGAAGAAAGGGAAATAAAGGAACTGAAGGAAATGGCGCGAGCCAAGTTCCCTTATTTCCCTTATTTCCCTCCACCTGCTCACCAAAGGAGTACATCAAGGTATGTCTTCCATTCCAACTTTGAACGGCATCACATCAAAAACAATTCAAACGCCGCGCCTCAAACAACATGTTTTGTTCAGCGGCGACGAAAACGCAATCCCCGTTCTGTTTATTCACGGCAACGCGTCGTCGGCAACCTATTGGGAAGAAATGATGTTAAAGCTGCGCGCGATGTATCGCGGCATTGCGCCCGATTTGCGCGGGTACGGCGAGACCGAAGACAAATTGATTGACGCAACGCGCGGCGTCGGAGATTTCGTGGATGATTTGCTCGCGCTTGCGGACACACTCGGCGCGGAAAAATTTCACGTCGTCGGACATTCGATGGGGGGCGCGGTGATTTTTGGATTGATTGGGAGTGCGCCCGCGCGCGTGCTTTCCGCAACGCTCGCCGCGCCGGGTTCGCCGTACGGATTCGGCGGCACAAAAGATGTATGCGGCACACCGAACTATGACGATTTCGCAGGTTCGGGCGGCGGCGTGGTGAATCCCGAATTTCCAAAATTGATGGCGGCGGGCGAGCGCGGCACCGACAATCCGGTGGCGTCGCCGCGCGTGGTGATGAACACGTTTTATTGGAAGCCGCCGTTCAAACCCGCGCGCGAAGAAGAATTGTTGTCGTCGCTGCTCAGTGAAAAAGTGGGCGAACAAAAATATCCCGGCGATTTCGTGCCGTCCGCGAATTGGCCCAACGTCGCGCCGGGAACATTTGGACCCATCAACGCGCTCTCGCCGAAATACATTGGCGATTCGGTGAAAAATTTTATCGCGGCAAATCCCAAACCGCCGATTCTCTGGATTCGCGGCGCGGACGACCAAATTGTTTCGGACAATTCGTTTTTTGATTTCGGCACGTTGGGCAAACTCGGTTTCGTTCCCGGTTGGCCCGGCGATGAAATTTATCCGCCGCAGCCGATGGTTTCGCAAACGCGCGATGTGTTGGAGCAATACAGAGCAAACGGCGGCGAATATCGCGAAATTGTTTTCGCCGAGTGCGGACACACGCCATACATTGAAAAAGCGGAAGAGTTTTTGAGGGAACTCGTGCAAGTGTTGAACAAGAACGAGTGAGAGCAGCGAAGGAAATGAAGGAAATAAGGGAAACAAGTCGAATTGCATTTCCCTCATTTCCCTTATTTCCCTTCAACGGAGGCCAAGAATTCAATAACAGTCTACACGCGATTTGACCAAAAACGTACATTGAAAGGAACAGGAGGAGAGATGAAGAGTTACGTGAAAATTTCCGTGTTGGTGTTTGCGCTTGCAATGCTCATTGCCGCGTGCGCGCCTGCCGCGCAGCCAACACCCGTGCCACCAACCGCCGCGCCACAACCAACCACCGCGCCGCAACCAACCGCCGCGCCACAACCAACCGCCGCGCCGCAGCCGACTACCGCGCCAACCAATCCGCCCGCCGCCGCGAAAACAATCAAAGTTGGTTTGTTGAGCGATACATCGGGCGCGCTGGCGATTTATGGACCGATGCTCGAACGCGGTTTTCAACTCGGACTCGATTACGAGAAAAGTCAGAACGCGTTGACGGGCTGCGACATTCAGGTTATCGTCAAAGATACCGCGTCGAAACCCGACGTGGGTACCCAAGTCGCGCGCGATTTGATTGAACAAGAAAATGTGGATTTGCTCGTCGGCGTGCCGAGTTCAGGCGTCGCGCTCGCGGTGAGCGAACTCGCCAAAGCGAATCAAAAAATTTATATCGCGCAGCCCGCCGCGAGTCCCGACATTACGGGCAAAGCATTTAACCCGTACGTCTTTCGCACTTCGCGTTCGAGCGTCCAAGACGCGCTGACGATGGGCGCGGCGTTGACGAAACTCGGAAAAAATTTCATCCAAGTCGCGCCCGATTACGCGTTCGGGTACGGCTCGGCGGCAGGTTTTTACAATGTCGTGAAAGCGAACGGCGGAACATTCGTCGAAAATGATACGCCGGAAAAATCGGGCGCGATTTTTATTCCGCAAGACACCAAAGATTTCACACCCTACTTGCAAAAAGTCGCAGACAGCAAAGCCGATGTCGTCATCGTGACATGGGCGGGCGCGGGCTTTGTGCCACTGTTCCAACAGATGCAGCAGCTTGGATTGTTCAAAAATAAAGTCATCGCGACGGGCATGGGCGACAACGCGACGTTAAAGGCGGGTTACGCCGATGCGGTGGGTTCCGTCGGCGTGAGCGTGTATCATTACGCGCTGCCGAAAAATGCAATCAACGATTGGCTCGTGGAACAACACAAAACGAAATTTGGCACGCCGCCCGATTTGTTCACCGAAGGCGGTTTCACTGCCGCGCAGATGGTGGTGGAGGGTTTGAAAGCGACGGGCTGCGATGCCACCGCTGACAAACTCATTCCCGTTTTGGAAAAAGTCGCGTTCGACGGACCCAAAGGAAAATATCAAGTCCGCGCGTCGGACCATGTGATGTTGCAGCCGATGTATCTCGTGAAACTTGCCAACACCACCGACCCGGATTTCAAATTCATGGAACTCGTGCAAGAATTCAAACCCGAAGAGACCGCGCCGCCGTGCGCGCTCGAAGGGGATTACAAGGCGCGATGTAGCGCACAGTAAATTGCAAAGGGCAATGAGGGAAATGAGGGAAATAAAATTCTCTCATTTCCTTTATTTCTTGCGTCGTATTCCGACGCGATATTTCCGAAAATGTCTTTTGTCCTCGAAGCATCTCACTTGCGAAAACAATTCGGCGGTCTCGTCGCCGTCGCCGATGTGTCGCTGCGCGTGCGCGAAGGTTCGCTGCATTCGATTATCGGTCCGAACGGCGCGGGCAAAACGACGCTGTTTAATTTATTGAGCGGCGCGTTGAAACCGACGACGGGACGCGTTGTGCTGCGCGGACGCGACATCACGGGACTGCCGCCGTATCGCATGGCGCACTTGGGCATTGGGCGTTCGTACCAAATCACCAACATTTTTCCAAATCTCACCGTGTTGGAAAATGTGCGTCTCGCCGCGCAAGCGATGGGACACGACAATTGGAAATTTTGGCGCGCCGCGTCCGCGTTCCAAGAGTACGAAGCACGCGCGCGCGAAATCATCGAACGTGTCGGACTGCAAGACAAAATGCGCGCGCCCGCGAACACGCTCGCGCACGGCGACAAACGCAAACTCGAATTGGAAATTTTGCTCGCGCAAGACCCTGAAGTGTTGTTGCTCGACGAACCCACCGCAGGCATGGCATCGGAACAAGTGCCCGAGTTGATGAAACTCATTGCGGAGATTCGCGCGCGCGGCAACAAAACCATCGTCCTCGTCGAACACAACATGGATATTGTGATGAATGTGTCTGACGAAATTACGGTGATGCACTTGGGCAATGTACTGGCGGAGGGAACGGCAAAAGAGATTGCGGCGAATCAAGTGGTGCAAAAGGCGTATTTGGGAGAGTTGTATAATTGATGTCGCCCTTACTCGAGCTCAACTCCATCCACACCTTCATCGGTCAATTCCACATTCTCGAAGGAATTTCCTTGTCCGTCCCCGTCAACAGCATCACCGCGCTCTTGGGACGCAACGGCGCGGGCAAGACGACGACGTTGAAATCTATCATGGGACTGACGCCGCCGCGAACGGGCAATGTGAAATTCGACGGTGTAGAGGTACGCGGACGACGCGCGTTCGACATCGCGGCGATGGGGATTGGTTATGTGCCGGAACATCGCGCCATTTTTCGTGACCTGACGGTGTTGGAAAATCTGAAAATCGCGGAACGCAAGAAAAACGATTTTGCAAAACGCGAAGAAATGATATTCAAACTTTTTCCCGATTTGAAACGTTTGATGAAATTACATGGCGGGCAACTTTCCGGTGGACAGCAGCAAATGCTTGCAATTGCGCGCGCCCTCGTCCCCGAAAATCGTTTGCTGCTCATTGACGAGCCGAGCGAAGGACTCGCGCCTGTCATCATCGAACAACTGATGGACGCGATTCGTTTCCTCACCTCACACGTTACCGTGTTGCTCGTCGAACAAAATTTTCGCGTCGCGAGTCAACTCGCCGACTATTATTACTTGATTGACGACGGACGCTCTGTACAGAACGGCGCGATGCAAGATTTGGTGAATGACCGCGCGACGATTCAAAAGTATTTGGGAGCCAAGTGAGAGGGAAATCAGGGAAATCATGCTCCTCTTATTTCCCTCATTTCCCTTATTGCCTTTAACGTGAATTTTCTCCGCACAAATCGCACTCTGCTCATCAGCATTCTCATCGCAATCCTTTTCATCGCGTTCGCGTTGAACGGCATGAGCGCGGCAACGGCGGTGAGCATTCTGTTGTCGGGACTCACGCTTGGCGCGCTGTACTTTTTGGTCGCGAGTGGGTTGTCGTTGATTTTTGGTTTGATGGACGTGTTGAATTTCGCGCACGGCTCGCTGTTCATGCTCGGCGCGTACGCGGGCTGGACGGTGTACACGAATCCGCGTTTGATTCTCAACACCGCGCCGCTCGCGCTCGCGCTGCTCGCGGGCGTGATGCTGCTCCCACTCATCGCGCGGCGCGTACCTTTGCCGCGTGTCGCGCGCTGGATTCTTGCCATCGGCGCGGCGGGCTTGGTGTTGTTTGCCGTGCGCGATTTTCCATTGCAAAAACTTGTTGCGTTCGGAACGACGGTGACGGGCCAAGTTGTGCCCACTGCCGAAGCGCAAGAAAGTTTGGAGGCGATGCTGCTCCGTGTTGCGTTGATGTTTGTTGCAGGAATCGTTTTGAGTTTCGCGTGGGCGCGCCAAGAGTCACAACAAAACGCCCGCGTTCTCAGTTCCCTCATTTCCCTTAGTTCCCTTCTCCTCCTCGCCTTTGGATTGTTATTCACACGCGATTTCTTTGAACAATTCATTTTAGGAATGGACACCAATTTGCGTTTTGTTCTCGCGTTGCTCGTCGGCGCGGGAACGGGCGCGGGACTGGGCGCGTTGATGGAATTTGGGCTCATTCGTCCGCTGTATGCGCGTCCGATTTATCAAGTGTTGTTGACGTTGGGACTCGTGTTCATCGCCGACCAAGTGGTGCGACTCGTGTGGGGACCGGCGGGCGCATTTATGCAAATGCCGAGTTGGTTTGCGAATACCGGCGACGCGTGTCCTTCGCCAAATTTTTTGGATTGGTTCGGCGCGCACTGCGATTCGATTCTTGTGCTCGGCAGACCGTTTCCGAGTTATCGCATTTTTATTATTCTGGTTGGCGCGGTGATGCTCGGCGGCATTGCGCTGTTGCTGCGGCGTTCGCGCTTGGGCATGATAATCCGCGCGGGGGTGCAAGACAGCGCGATGGTGGAAGCATTGGGCATTAACGTGCGCCGCGTGTTCACTATCGTATTTGCGTTGGGCGCGGGCCTCGCGGGCTTGGGCGGCGTTGTCGCCGCGCCCTTTCTCGGCGTCTATCCCGGAATGGCGCTCGAATTTTTGCTGCAAGCATTTATCGTCGTCGTCATCGGCGGCTTGGGCAGCGTACCGGGCGCCGCGCTCGGCGCGCTCGTCGTCGGACTTGGGCGCGCATACGGTGACCAAGTTGTGCTTGCAGGAATTCAATTGCCGTTCATGTCCGAAGCGTTCACCGGTTCGCCCGCGCTCGCGCGCGCGTCAACGGTGCTGATTATGGTGATTGTGTTGTTGTTGAAACCGACGGGGATTTTGGGCAAGAAGGAATGAGAGAAGGCAAGTAAGGGAAATCAAGCTCCCCGATTTCCCTTACTTGCCTGATTTCCCTTTCATGTTTTCCAAAAAAAATCTCGCACTCGTATTCCTCCTCACCGCGCTCGCGGTCTTGCCGATGTTCGCGCCGCGCTTTTGGCAGGGGCTGTTGATTCAAGTGTACATCCTTGCGGTGTTTGCGCTGAGTTATGATTTGTTGATGGGCTATTTGGGAATTTTGTCGTTTGGACAAGCGTTGTTTTTTGGAACGGGCGCATACACGTTGGGAATTTTGCTCAAGCATTTTGACGCGCCGTTAGGAATTGCATTGCTCGCCGTCGTCGCGCTGACCGCGCTCGAAAGTTTTTTGATTGGACTGTTGTCACTGCGCGTGCGCGGGGTGTACTTTACGATGCTTACGCTCGCGTTTGCGACGGTTGCATTTATTTTGGTGGAAGCGACAGACTTTCGAAATTGGACGGGCGCGGAGGATGGCTTGCATGGAATCGAATTGCCCGCGTTCCTCAGCCCCACATTGAATCGTCTCACGTTCTATTACATCGCGCTCGCGTTCGCGGTGCTGGTGTACTTGATTGCGCGGCGCATTGTGGATTCGCCGTCAGGACGCGTGTGGCAAGCGATTCGTGAAAATGAACCGCGCGCGATTTCGATTGGGTACAACACCTTGTGGTTCAAAGTACAGGGCGTTGTGATTTCAGGAATCATCGCGGGACTCGCGGGCGCGCTGAACGCGATGTGGGAAATGAGCGCGACGCCGCAAATGATGGACGCGGGCATGACGATTAACGCGCTCTTGATGACGATTATCGGCGGCGTCGGCACATTGATAGGTCCGATGCTCGGCGCGGCAGTGCTGCAGCTGCTCGGCTATATTTTGAACACCACGCTCGGTCCCATTTGGCAATTGGCAATCGGAATTTTGTACGTGCTGCTCGTATTGTTTCTCCCGTACGGCATCGTCGGCACATGGCAACATCGCCGCGCCTCGTGGGAAACGGTTTGGCGCGAACGGATTGCGAAATGGACGATGACAAAACAATCCACATCGCCAACGCGCGCAGAGAAAACAGATACGATTACGTGACAACCATCAATGGGCAATGAGGGAAATGAAGAAAGTAATGTTCCTCTAATTTCCCTCATTTCCTTTTTTTTCCTTTTGCGAATGTCACACGCCCAAATCATCTCAACAGGAACGTACATCCCCGAACGCATTGTGACCAACGCGGACGTAGAAAAAATTCTTGGCGAGCCCGCCAATCAATGGCTCATCGAGAATGTGGGAATCCGCGAACGAAGATTCATGCGCGACGACCAGGCGACGAGCGACCTTGCCGCCGAAGCGGGACGCGTCGCGTTGGAACGCGCGCGCGTGAACGCGAACGAAATTGATTTGTTGATTGTGGCGACGGATACGCCCGATTACATCAGTCCCGCGACGGCGGCAGTGGTGCAAGCAAAACTCGGCGCGGTGAACGCGGGCGTTTTTGATTTGAACAGCGCGTGCGCGGGATTCGTGACGGGGATGGATGTTGCGGCAAAATACATTGCGTCGGATGCGTCATACCAAAAAATTTTGCTGCTCGGCGCGTACGGCATGAGCAGGTACATCAATTGGAAGGACAAGAAAACCGCGACGTTGTTCGCGGACGGCGCGGGCGCGATGTTGTTTGCGGCGGGCGAGGAACCCGGTTTTCTCGCGTCAAAATTATTTGCGGCAGGACAGTACAACGACGCGTTGGGAATTTATGTCGGCGGCACGCGCGCTGTCGCGAACGCGGAACATGTCGCGCAGTACGGCGCGCCGCACGTCGCGTTCGTTAAAAAATTTCCGAAAACGTTCAATATCGAAAATTGGGTGCCGTTGATTGACGATGTATTGCAGCGCGCGGGATACTCGCGCGATGATGTCGCGCAGTATTATTTCACGCAGTTGAATTTGCGAACGATTGAGACGATGATGCAAATTTTGGAACAGCCGCTTTCCAAAACGCACTGGGTCATGGACAAGTGGGGTTACACCGGGTCCGCGTGTATTCCGATGGTGTTGGACGATGCGATTCAACAGGGCAAAGGTCCACAGTCCGGCGACCTCGTTTTGTTTTGCGCGAGCGGCGGCGGACTCGCGATGGCAGTCACGCTGTTTCGATGGTCTTGACCGCATTTGGGTATCGCGCCTACAATCGTGGCGCTCGTTGGGAATACGATGGACGAACAACATCAATCGCGGCTTGAACAAGAGCTGGCTCACGCGCAGGAAACCATCGCGCGCCAAGCGAACGAGCTCGCGCGGTTGCAGCGGCGGGTTGAAGCGGAACGCTTCGCGGAGAAATTGCGCGACGCGCTGCTCCTCGCCGCGACGACGGGAGCTATTGCCGCGCCGGTGACTCATTCGCGTTTGCTGGAAAGCATCGTCGAGACGGCGGCGCATATCAATTCGGCGAGGGCAGCCGCGCTCTTTTTGATTGACCGTGAGACGCAAGAATTGGTGTTTGAAGTTGTGTTTGGCGGCGGCGGGGAAGCGGTGAAAAAATTGCGCCTGCCGTTGGGGCATGGCATTGCGGGCTTGGTTGCGGCGACGGGGCAAGCGATAGCGATTGCGGATGCAGAGAATGACCCGCGTCAGGCATCGGATATTGCGAACCGCGTTGGCTATGTGCCAAAAAACATTCTCTGTGTACCCCTCTTTCATCAGGACGAAATCATTGGCGTGCTGGAGCTCCTCGATAAAGAGGGCGCGCCTTCATTTAGCGCGAGTGACATGGAACGGCTCGGTCTCTTTGCGAATCTGGCGGCAATCGCGATTGAATCTTCGCGCACACAGCAAAATCTCGGCGGACTCGTCGGCGAGTTCATCCGGTCACTTGGAATGGCAGAGTACGAAAAGCAAACACTCCAACAACACGGGCGCGTGTTTGCAAACGATGTCCAATCCCAAGCCCGCTATCGCCATGCTCTGGAATTGGCGCGGCTCGTCCGCGAAATCGTCGGACATGGCGATGACGAGTTCAAGGCGTGCGAGACGCTGCTGCGCGGTTTTGCGAATTACTTGCGAACGCGTCCCGCCGCGTCAGATTATGGGATGCCGTCATGGTAACGCAACGCCCCGCCTACAGCGCTGCGTTTGCCCCCGATGTTCTGCCGTCGCTGAATGCAATTCCGCAGCTGGAAGATTTGACGGCGGAATGGGCATGGGGCGACAGCTCGGGGAAAGGGATTCGCGTCGCCGTGCTCGACAGTGGGATTGACGCGACGCATTCCGCCATTGCCGGAAAGGTGGCGGGTTATGTCGCCATCAACGAGAACGAGGACGGCAGTCTGGCGTACGAGACCGAGCCGCACGGCGATGTGTATGGACACGGCACCGCGTGTGCGGGTATCCTCCGTTCGTTCGCGCCCGACAGTGAGCTATACAGCATTCGCGTGCTCGGTCCGAACCTCACGGGCAAAGGAAATGTTTTTGCGGCGGGACTGCGCTGGGCGATTGAAAATGGAATGCAGGTGTGCAATTTGAGTCTCGGCACGACCAACCGCGAGTATTTTGCCATCCTTCACCAGCTCGCCGACCTTGCCTATTTCCACAACATCGTTTTGGTCACCGCCGCCAACAATATGCCCATTACGAGTTTTCCTTCGCTGTACGCCTCCGTCATTTCCGTCGCCTCGACCGACGAGCGTGACCCTTTTGTCTATTACTACAATCCCCGCCCGCCTGTGGAATTTGGCGCGCGCGGGATTGACGTTCGAGTCGCGTGGCGCGATGGTGGATTCATTACCGTAACCGGCAACAGTTTCGCCGCGCCGCACATTACCGGTCTCGTGACACGAATCCTCGCGAAACATCCGGGGCTTGCCGCGTTTCACGTCAAAGCAATTTTGCGCGCGCTGGCAGCCAACGTCAAGCATCCAGCATAACTCTTTCGGCAGGCAGCAACACGGTCAGCAGTGAACAAAAAGTGAATACTTTTTGGTCTGGAAACAGACGCCGGTTTGTTGTATCCTCACCTCAACCTTGTTACCGTACAAGGTTCAAATTCAATATCCCCAGGAGGATTATCATGTCATCTCATCGCGAAGAAGATTTTCTGAAACTGATTGGTCTCTTGACGAACGACCCGAGCTTTCGCAATCAGGTCATGGGCGAAGTCAGTGGCTTTTCGATGGAGCAGCTCCACGCCGAATTTTCCAAACGCCTCGGTCACAAATTGACTCAGGACCAAGCCGACGAGTTGTATCGGCAGCTCGAAGAATGGAACAAAAGCCAAGGCAACAGCTGAACAAGAGCGCCCGTGCAATCGCAAACAGCTGTTGACGCGAACTGGCGTACGTATTCGGGCAAACACGTTGTCGTTCATGCCCGAGCAAATTCGTACGCCGAACAAGTCGCGCCGCGCGAATTGCGTCGGGCGGAAAATGCAGTTGACGCGCTGGAAAAACTTGTCACGCCTTTGCGCCATGCGCACGATTCGCCCATTCCAATCTACCTGATTGATTCGCTTGACGAGGCGGCGTGGGCGAACGAACCTGTCGGCGACGACAAAATCGTGCGCATGGTGCAGCCCAATGTGTCGCCTGACTCGCTGACTGAGCCATTGACACGAATTCTCGTCAAACGCTGGTTTGGCGCGGACGCGGCATCACTCACAGCGATTTTGAATGGGCTGGCAGGATGGATTGACGCGCGCAACGGCGTCGGACCGAGTATTGAACAAGCGAACAGCTGGGTGCGCGCAGAACTCGCGGCAGGACGCGCGATTTCGATTGTGCCGCGCACGGCGGCGAACCACGCACAGGACCCCGGCGATGCGCGCGCGCTGACCTCGTTTGTCGGATTTCTGGTTGAAACATACGGCGCGAACGCGCTGCGCCAGTTTCTCTCTGCATACAACCCAACGCGTCAGGACCAAGCCGCCCTCGCCGCGTATCAACGCCCTCTCGGCGCGCTGGAAGAATCGTGGCTCGGCCAAGTCCGTCGCCCATCCCGCACTCGCGCCTTTCGTACCCTTTTCGCGTATTTGATTCCCCTGCTCAAACCGTATTGGCTGCGCGAGCTCGAAATTCTCTTGTACATGCTTTTTGGTCTGACATACAGTTTGCTCTTGCCGCTTTCGAGCAAATATCTCGTGGACACGCTCATCCCCAGCGGCAGTGTTCAAAACCTCGTCCTGTTCATCCTCTTTCTTTTTCTCATCTATGTCCTGAACGCGGTGGTGGGCTTGCGCCGCGCCTATGTGAACAACGGAATTAACCAGCGCATCTTGAACACGCTGCAAGAGCAGCTGTTCGCCAAGCTGCAATATCTCTCGCACAACTTTTACGCGCGCGCCAAGACGGGCGACCTCATCTCTCGCCTGACGAGTGACATCTCACTCGTGCAGAATGCCATGTCGCAAGTAGCAGGCGTCGGCATCTATCTCGCGCTCAATTCTATCGCCGCCGCGGTCACGATTCTTGTCCTCAGCCCGCTGCTGGGAACATTGGTGTTGATTGTCGTGCCGCTTTTCGCCGTCAGTTATTTTGCCCTGCGCGCGCGGTTCGAAGCAGTAAGCCGCGAACGGCAACGACTCACCGGGGAAGCAACCGCCGCTGCCCAAGAGAATCTCTCCGCGTATCCGGTCATCAAAGCGTTTGGGATGGAATCACGCGCGGTCGCGGTCTATGCTTCGCGCCTCGCAACGTTGTATACCGCACACATGCGTCTCGTGCTGGTTGGCGGACTCTTTGAGACAAGCACGGGGCTGGCAGTCACGATGGGGCAGCTGCTCGTTCTCGGCGTCGGCGGCTATCTCACCATTCAGGGACAATTCACAGTGGGGACGTTGTTGGCGTTCATTGGGCTTTTGCCAACTCTTTTTTTGCCGATTGCCTCGCTCTCGAATGTAGGGCAATCCGTACAGATGGCATCGGGCGCGCTGGATCGCGTCAAGGAATTGCTGGAGCAACCGATTGCGATTGTGGAAAAGCCGCGCGCAGTCGTTTTACCTCCACTCGCGCAAGAGATTCGCTTCGAGAACGTAAATTTTTCGTACGAGGACAGTCGCGCTGTCTTGGCGAATTTCGACCTTACCATCCGCGCGGGTACGCACGTTGCGTTTGTGGGACCTTCCGGTTCGGGCAAGAGCACGGTGGTGAACTTGCTCATGCGTTTTTGGGACCCCGACACCGGCGCAATTTTCTTTGATGGACACGACTTGCGCGACGTCACCATCGGTTCACTGCGCGGTCAAATCGGCATCGTGTTTCAAGATACGTTTGTGTTTGATACGACAGTCCGCGAAAACATTGCGCTCGCGCGCCCGGGGGCGACCGATGCGGAAATTCAAGCCGCCGCGCGAGGCGCACAGCTGAACACGTATATCGAGTCTCTGCCCGCGGGCTATGATACGGTACTGGGGGAACGCGGCGTGCGGATGAGCGGGGGGCAGCGGCAGCGTTTAGCGATTGCGCGCGTTCTCTTGCGCGACCCACGCATCTTGATTCTCGACGAAGCGACCAGCGCGCTGGATGCGCGCACAGAAGCAGAGATTGCAGAGACGCTTGCGGCAATCGCGCAGTCGCGCACAATTATCAGTATCACGCATCGCTTAACCTCCGCGCTCAAAGCGGACCACATTTACGTGCTTGACCAGGGGCGCGTGGTTGAGCGGGGCAACCATGCCAATTTGATGCGAGCAGGCGGACTGTATCAACAGTTGTACGATGAGCAGACCAGCGCAGTCACCGCCGCCGCGCCGCGCGTATAGCATCAAATGGGATAGCCTGTCCCACGCACGCGACCAATTGGGTGATTGTACGAGTTGTCCCTTTGCCCGTTCCTGCGGTTTGACTCGATGAAGCATTACCCAAGCTCTTGTGAGTCGCGCACAATGAGATCGTTTAGAAAGCGTCTTTCAACGCATCGGTACGCAAAACAAGTTTGCGTATTCTCAAGACAAAACAGCTGTCAAGAAAATGGAAACCTACACTCTCACCATCAAGAATCTAAAAAATTTTCCCCGCGCGTTCATCCTCGAATCCGACAGCATTGACCGCTTGCTCGTTGCGCCCGGACGAAAACTTTTGGGCGTCGAACGCATGAACACCGCGTTGGAAGCGACGACGACGTGGTGCCGCGCGCTTGTTGAACAAGAATTTTTCAAACACGCGCACGACGTGTGTACCATGACCGTCCTGGCGGAAGGCATCGGGCACAACTTGCCTGCCGCGTTGGGAAACGCGCTCGCGCCCGAACATCAACGCGGTGACAATTTCATGGGCGTCAGTCGTTTTGCGTTGACGAAAAATGAACATGAGGAATATGTTCCCTTTGACGCGCGCGTAAAATATCTGCGCGTCGAATCGCCCGCGCCCGTGTGGGTGATGCTCGACACGATTGCGACGGGCGCAACGCTCGTGCGCGGACTCGAAGCCGCATTTTTAAATTATCAAAAGCCGCGCGAAATTTTACTGGGAACGCCTGCGGGAAGTTTGGTGGGCGCAAAAAAAATCGCCGCGTTGTGCGCGCGCGAAAATGTTTCTGTCACGTTTTTCTTTTTCGGCGCGCTGTTTGGTTTGTGGCAAGACGGCACCGCGCTGGCGTGGTGTCATCCCGACACGATTTTTTCCGGCACGCCGCGCGGCGAAAAAAATCGCGCGCTCACCGCGCGCGTGTTCAACAACATCGAAGGGTTCTG
>CALMZO010000125.1 GCA_937870825.1 uncultured Chloroflexota bacterium
GCAAATCCGAGGAATAAGCATTCATGGCGCGCAATTTACCACATTCGTCCCTTGAGTTAAATAGGAATCCGTTCTAAGATACCGTCCCTTGCTGTCACTCCGCTCTAAAAGCTTGCCTTCGTTATCAAATGTAAAATAAGATTGATCGGGTAAAGCCACAGAATAGCCACCGATCTCCCCTAGACTATAGAGGTCCGCAACCACTCCGGGCGCAGGTCTGTAGGTAATGGCACCGTTTGCATAAGAGTTTTCGTAGAATATGAATTGGTTCGAGGTGTGGAGTTTGAAAAGAACTTGACCACTGACACCTCCTTCCTGTGTCGGAAGAATCAGGCGCGTCTCCCAGTTATGTGTCCAGCCATATCCGAGTGTGGTGGTGTAAATCTCGGTCGCGAGCGACGAGTACGAACGGACAAATGACATTTGCCCGGCTAGAGACGGAATAGAGAGGTCCGTCACCTGATGGTCTTCACCGCCGGTGCGGGTGTTAATCGAATGCGGCGTGCTTAAAATCGCCTGTTGCCCCGCGTTCATGCAGGGACAATCGCCCTTTGCATTGTAAATAAATTGATTGGGCAATAGTGAAGATGAGGAATAGCCGGTGCCCAATTTCGCAACAAATGCCTCGGGATGATAGCTGAGCCAGATATTTTCGTTTGTGGCGTCAAACGGATCTTTGAGCGGCAGGTCGGTCGAGTCTGTTTCACCAGTAACATAGGCATTGCCGTCAATGTCAATGGCTAGACTATGGACAGACTCACCATCGCTGCCACCATAATAGGTAGAATAGACCAAAGCCGCTGTCGCATCCAGTTTCGTTACAAAAGCATCCTGTCCCCCTCCCAGACTCCGTGCGTACGCATCGTCCGTTTTCGGAAAATTACCCGAGCTTGTATCACCCGCAAGATAGACGATTCCATTGGAATCTACTTGGATGCCTTTACCATAATCATCGCGACTTCCCCCCAGATAAGTAGAATAGAGCAATTGACTCCCCGATGGAGCGAATTTGGTAACAAAGACATCCGAATCACCCGCGAGCGAAGGATACGTCGCTTGTTCTGTCGGAAAATTCGTGGAGCTGGTTGTCCCTATGACGTATGCGGCACCGGTATCATCTGTGGCAATCGCGTTACCACCCTCTGCACTTGTGCCTCCCAAAAAGGTAGAGTACTCGAGCGCTGAACCATCTGGCGAGAATTTTGTGACAAACGCATCGCTTTGGGTTTCATCGCAGTAGCAAGTATTCTGAAACGGAGCTGAAAGTGGAAAATTACTGGAAGTCGTATAGCCAGTGACATAGATCGCACCATTTGAATCCAGCGCAATCCCATAGCCGTAATCCTTTTTAGTCCCTCCCAAATAAGTCGAAAAAACAAGAGCATTTCCAGTCGTATTGAGTCGGGTCACAAACGCATCCGTTTCCCCTGCAATTATGTCTTGATACGCTTGTTCAATCGGAAAGTCCGTCGACTCTGTCGCTCCGGTGATGTAAATAGAACCATCGTTCCCCAAGGCAACTTCAGATGGGGCATCCCATTCAACGTCACCACTCCCGCCTAGATAGGTTGAATAAACCAGCGCAGTCCCGGTAGCGTTCAATTTAAGCGCAAACCCGGTAACAACGGCGGGCAACGGATAACTCAATTGTTTCGGATACGTGGTTTGATACGCATTTGCCGTCGGAAAATTTGTGGAGGTTGTCCATCCCACAACATACACGACGCCGTTCGTGTCCACAGCAATTGACATGGCTTCGTCGTTTCCCTCGCCTGCTACACCGATTATGACCGTTCCTCCGACGAAGGTTGAGTACTCCAATGCGCCTGTCGGGGTCAGTTTGGTAATAAATGCATCATTGCAATTTCCAAAAGTATAAAGACCCGAGATAGGCACAAAGTCTGGAGAACACGTATGCCCTGTGACGTACATGGCCCCTTGGGCATCTGTTGCGATGCCCTCGCCCGCGTCCTCATGGGAGCCACCCAGATAAGTCGCATAAAGCAAATAGAGCGAATTGAGCGCAGACTCTTGCGCCCCGCTCGCGTCTGAAAGAGAAGGATTGAATTCGGCATTTTCGATCCGGGCAAAAGAGGACAGATCGTTCAAGGGCTTGCCCTTTTTGTCAATAATTTGAAACGTGGGCAAGGTGACAGAACCTAGCTCGGTGTTGGCTTTAACGATTTGTGAACTCATCTCAAGTTTCCCCACACCATCGAGCCGCAAACGAATTGCGTCCACCTTTGCGCGATCGCGGACGACAAAGCGAGGCGTGAAACGCCCATCCAGACTCGTCAATTCCAGATCTATCCCCGGGTACAAATCCTTGTAGCGAATCCCACTCCAAACCGGAACATTCTTGTGCCATTTATTTGCGTCATTCCCAATAAGATACGAAATCCGCGCGTCCATACGTCCGAATGGCTCGATTTGGGGCTTTCTATTTGCACCGACAAAGCCAAGTTTTAGATTGACGCCTTTTTTTGTTTCAGGTTGGAATGATTTTAGGTCACGTAGTTTTTCGCGACGCTCTTCAAGTGAATTGATTGTGGCTTGTTCCGCAACCGAGAACCAAATTGCATCTTCGGCAAAATAGATGGCACCGCCTTGTGCCTTGGCTTGAAACTTGGCGCGCGCGTCAAACTGTCCGACATTCTCAATAAAAAGGACAGAGGAGGGTTGGTTTTTTTTAGCAGCACCAGCGGCTTGCGCTGTGCTGGACGGAGGAGGAGTAGAGATTGCACTGCGTGGAGCATCAAACACAGTGCCGACGGATTTAGGGAAATCCGTCGGCACTGCCTTAGGAGCTTTTTGATTGGTTTGAGGCGATTCTTGAGGACTTGAAGCAGCAGCAGCCGTTTGTTGAAACGCAAAAATCGGAAGAATGGAATCAAGTAGCAAAGAACATACAGTCAGAAAAACAATGAAGCGATGGCTCGATCGCGAGTGCATTGGGCTTCCTCCAAAATTATGAAATGGTCAAACACAAAACAATTACGAATTCTAGCAGGGAAAGGTTTTCAAAAGGTTTTGCAATCGTACAGATTTGGTAAAGATTTGCTTTTGTGACGGCGGATTAGACTGGCTTGCACTACGGGTTTTATCGAGAAAGGAAGCGGCGTAAAAATTGTTCTTCTGCGCTGCTTCCTTATCATATAAAAGACTATTGACCAAAAGGATATAACCCAAAGACCAAAAAAACACTCGCCACCGCCACTCCCCACCCAATCACCACCTGTCCCAACGTATGCTGCTTCAAATATATCCGCGCCCAACCCACCGCGATTGACGCCACCACCATCACAGTTCCCAACACTGGCGAAATGTAAAATAGTACTGCCGTGCATCCCCCCATCGCTGCCATGTGCGCGCTCACTTTGGTTTGCGTGTTGAGGATTGTGCCGATGACCAGAGTGAGAATCGCGGCAAAGAAACATGCAATCAAAATTTTCGGCGCGCCGAAAATGATGAGCGTTGCCAAGCACAAGAGTTCGCACGCGCCCGCGAAAACATAAATTCCAAACCGATGTTCGCGCACGGAAATGTCCGCGTCCGTGTATTCCTTGCGTTTCAGTTTGCGGCGAATATAGAGAATCGCAGGCGCGATCACAAAAGCCACACACAGCGCACTCCACCCAATCGCGCCAACCAAATCACCAGTTGTTGCATTCATCGAAATAATCATTGTTGGAATGACAATGACAAACGGATGAAAAATCCACGAAATTGCTTTCGCGATTTTTCCATAGTTTTGTTCGGTGGATGCGTTCACGGAATCAATTTTATCCATTTGTGTTCACTCAGATTTCTCGCGCGACCTGGCGAAAATGTTGCACCAAATCAATCCAATCCGGCGTATCCGGTAACTCCTCCAAAAGTTTCGCAATTCGCCGATGCTCGTCGGTTACAACCGTTGTGCCTTCAGTCAACTGTGCTTGCAGCAAAATTCGGCGGTCCAAAATATCAATGCACACGCAATACAAGACGAACGGAAGATTGAACCAGCGGTCCGCGTACGATGGCTGCGCCCAGCGCACTCTGCCAGTGATACGAACCAGCGCGTTACGAATCCGCTCCAAGTCGCGCAGTGCGCGGTGCTGTTCGATATAGCCCGCGAGTTGAATCGGAACTCGCAGCCATGAAACCGGCGCTAATCCCAGTACGCTCGCAACGATACACAGAATCAATACGCTATCGCTCAAGCGGAGCGCAATACCATATCCTGACCATTCGGGCATCGAATAAACAATCAGAGCGGAAAGCCCGCGCAGCACTGCAAAGAAAATTGCCGAGCCAAATGCAATAATCAAAATGGAGCCGCGCAAGCGACCGGTCGGATGCTCTTCTTCTTGAATCCATCGGCGAAAGGTGCGAAAGCAGAACGCCGCGCTGATCAAGAGGAACACATAGAGTGTTTCGCGCAAGAGCAACATTGGAAACGAACGCGGCAGTTGATTGTGCGGTTCTTCAGCGATTGCCAATAGGAAAGGCATGAGCAAAACGAACGCGGTGAGTGCTGCGATGCTCACCAACGACAGCCAACGCGGCAACACTCGTTTTCTCACACTCACGATCGCGCTTGTGCCTGCATAGACTCCTACAACCGCATTGGAATATCCGAGCACCCATGACAGATTATTGAGTCCAAGCGCGGCATCAAAATACATTCCAATCGGATGCGCTTGAATCGTGAGCGCAATTGCCATGCAGATTGCAAACACGCGCGCGCCGAGGACGCGTCGGTCACGCCAATTTTCCTTCTGCCATGACGAACGACGCCACAAGTAAATTGCCAAACTCCAAAATAAAATCGGGAACAGCGCGTCATGCAGTTGCACGATTACGCGACTCCCATCCGTCGCAGCGCGTCATCCATCTCTTTGAGTGAACTGCCGCGCTGCAAATACTTGCTCTGCCGCATCAACGTTCGCTTTTCATAAATCAAACGCGTGAACAATTCCGCTTCATCTTCTTGAACTTCACGTGCCGTACGTTCTTTTGCGGGCGTTGACGCGCGGCACGCGATCGCCCAATTCGAGCGAAACAGGAGCGAAGGTTCGCGCTGAATTTGCTGCAACTGTTCCTCTGTTGCTGAAATGGTCGTGTGCTGCAATGCGAGGTGCGCGATTTCGTGTGTCTTGACATGCGCTTGCTGCGTCAACGGCAAATTCTTTGCATACAGCACATACCCCGTCGAAAATCCATCGCTGTCCATGACAATCACACATGCGCCAAAATAACCGCGCGGCAGAGCCATTTCCTCAAATTCGATGCGAATGCCGTGCAACAGTTCAATGCGCTGCGCCAATTTTTCGGGTGTGATATTCGCCCAATCCTCTCCCAAATTTCGAAACAACAACTCGATATTTTCTGTTGAATGCATCACAGACTCCTCATTCCCGATAGAGACAACACAAGTTCAACTCGCGGGCGAGTGCATCCTTGCCCGCGAGTTTCATTATGCTACTGGATTAAAAGTTATGGGGCGAAAACTACGACGAACGGGGAAGACGGACAATGAACGAGCAGTGGAACGAACCCAGCAGTAAATAAAACTTGCCTCAACCAAAACGGCTAACTCTTGTCTCCTCTCCGCTCTCCTTTGCGACGTTTCAAAATCACATCAATCATGTCCAGGACCATTTGTTGGTCTGTTGGTTCCATCTCGGCGGCGCGCGTGGCGATGCGCTCCACCATCGGATTCTGCTGCATATCGCGCTCGGCGCCGTGCAGCGGCAGATTCGCTTTTTCAAACAACCACTCGGGCTGAATCTGCAAAATTTTTGCGAGCGTTTGCAAACGGTCACGCGACGGTTGAAACACCTGCCCCAATTCAATTTGTGACAAGTACGGATGACTGATGCGCTGCGAGGGCGGTTCCTCCGCCGACGCACGCGCGACCTGCGGCAAATTCAAACCGCGCAACAAACGCACGCGCCGAATATACTCGCCAAGTTTTTCTTCCGGGCGCGGACGGAATTGTTCTTCTGCCTTGTCTTGCGAATGTTTTGAATCCATTTTTCCACGAGCCATAGGACGCTCCTTTGCGAATCCCAATGAGATCGTCCTATTTTATCTATGTGCAGTTGCTTGTCAAATCTGTTGACAAACATCAACACATCTAGATTGTGGTTGTGACCCAAGTCAACAGATGTTGACTTTCAACACAACTTGTGCTATACTGCCTTACGTAATCCAATTCCCGCCAAGAACGTGAGGTTATGCTGAATCCTGTTACGCTGACTCCTCCCAACGCACTTGTCGTCACCGCTACACCAACCACTTCGCCACTCACAGAAAACTCAATCCACACACGCCGCATCCTCGCTCTGCTCGATGCGTATCCAACGCTCTCACTCCCTATCGCAACCGCGATGGTGGAACGCGCCGCGCAAGAACCCACCGGCGCAATTCTCGCCGAACTCGAAGACGCGCTCGACCAATTCGATTCGCTACCTGACATCACGGAACTCTCCGGCAGTCAGGTGCGCGTCCTCGATGTCGCCTTGCGCCAAATCACCGCGCGCATTTCGCAATTCCAAATCCAACTCCATCACGCGTGGGAGAATGATTGATGCTACGTTCCTCAACTTTCATCATTGGCATTTTGCTCGCCATTGGCGCGTTTGCCGCGCTGCTCTTGCTTGGCACTGTGTTGAATCCGCCACCCTACCAAGTCGTCGTCGCGCGCGCGGACATTCCTGCCTACTCCAGAATTTCAAGCGAAACGCTTGCGCTCGATTCGCAAACAATGAGCCGCGAAGTGGCTTCCAGTCTCATCACGCGCGACGAACTCGACCAATATCTTGGCAGTTTGACGATTGAAAACATTCGCGCGGGCGAACCACTTCGCAAAGGCGCAATCGTTTCCGCGACGAATCCGAGCGCGGCAAATCGTCTCGCGCTGATGCTTGACGACGCGCAATCTGTCGCGATGGTGATTCCCGTTGACCCATCGAACGCGCCCGAACAAATTCAAGTGGGCGATTACGTGGACGTTGTCTTGAGTCTCACGCCCGGCGCGATTAATGCGAACGCGACAGAAAAATTTGGTGATGCCCAAGCGACCCCGAATGCAATCGCAACACTTTTGCCAAGACCAACGCGCGCGCTCACTTTCACTACAACTCTTTCAAACACCGTTCTCTCGCCCGAAGAAATGAATCTGCCTGTCGCAAAAGTGACGATTCGCCAAGCGCCGATTCTTGCCGTTCGCCGCGAGCGCATTGCCAATCCAAACTTTACCGTCGCGCCCGTTGGCGAAGATGCCTCGCCAAACGAACCCGCTTTCGTGGAAGGTGACATTCAAGGCGTTGTCGTTCGCATTCCGCGCGAAAGCGTCGAACTGCTCACCTTTGCGATGGACAACGGCAAAGTGCATCTCTCGTTGTTATCACCGCACCTTGTTGAGAATCAACAGGACAACGCAACGCTTGGCATGTCGTGGAACGATGTCATCAATTGGATGATGCAAGAACGCCGCCGCGCGAGTGGTCAAGTTGTACTCGTTGCTTCGGCAACATTGACGCCGACAATCACACCAACAATCGAACCGAACGCGCAGAACATCGCCACGCCGACAATCGTCGCGACGCGCGCAATCACAGTTTCAGGAATTACTTCATCGCTCTCTGTGCCAAAATTCGATTTGAATTCTGAATTGTTGAGCAACCTCGCGTGCATCGCGCTCCCACTTGGCGCAGGAATCCTACTTGTCATCGGTACGTTCTTTTTCATTCGTCGCGTGAAAAGTTAAAGCCATGTCAACGACTCTTCCAACCTCTACCCCTGAGCTAACGACGCGTCCCGAACTGCCAACGCCAACGAACACGCGTGCGCTTCGACTTGTCGCGGCATTGCGACAATGGGGCGACGTACAGCCATTGAGCAATCTCTTTGCTCCGGGCAACGCGCACGGTATTCAAATGGTGACGTGGTGTCAAGACGGTGCGCGGTTGGTGGACGATGCAGTTTCGTTTGAAGCCGATGTTGTTGTTCTCGACCCGTCGCTGCCATCGTTCGCGCTGGAAGACATTCAGCGACTCTTGCATTACGAAGCGCGCCCCATCATCACCATTGGCGCGATTCCACCACACGGCGATTGGGGCAGCGCGCTCTACCGCGCGGGCATCAAAGGACACATCGAACTGCCGTTAAACGACGACAACGCGCGCCGACTCGTTTCGCTTTTTCACGGCGCGATGCAGGAAGCGCTGCGCGAACGTTCTTCCGCCTCCTACATTCCACAAATCGCGCCGCAGCTCGCACAAGTGATTGCCACGCAAGGATGGCAGCGGGCGGTGATTGCCGTGTGGAGCGCGAAAGGCGGCGTCGGCAAAACTACTGTCGCCGAAAATTTGGCGATGCTCCTCGGCGTCGTTTCGAATCGCAAAACGATTTTGCTCGACGCGAACATGGCAGGTGGCAACGCGCACATTCATCTGCGACTGTCACCACAACGCAACATCGCGGGACTCGCGCGCTTGTTTGAAGCGCAAAAGCGCCTCGACCCGAAAGATGTGTTGGGGTATCTCACGCCGTTCCGCAACAATCTTCAAGTTCTCGTCGGCATTCCGCGTCAATTCATGGCTGGCGAGATGTGTTTTCAAGGCGCGCAAGGACGCGAATTTACGCAAACGCTTATTGAAACGCTGCACTCGATGTCCGATTTTGTGGTAATGGATTTGGGGCAGGACACAAACAGCGCGGTACATCTGCAAGCGCTTCGTCAAGCCGACGAAATTCTCGTCGTCGTCAATTCCGAAAAAGCGAGTTTGCTCGATACGCAAGAAGTGCTCGAAACGTTGTGGGAACACGTGCAGATGGACCGCAGTCGTTTTCGACTCGTGCTGAATCGTTTTCATCCCGAACACGGTTTGCGGCGCAAAGAAATTGTCGAGGTAATGAAACTGCCCGAAGTCGGCGTGATACCCGAAGCAGGCGAAAAAGTCACCGCGTCGCTCAACAGCGGCGTGCCGATTGTATTGAACGGCGGCGGTGAAGTCGCCGAAAGTTTGGTGCGCGTGGGAACGACATTGTATCCACCCCTCGAACAAATTTGGTCACAGCGCGGCAAATTCAAACCAAAGGGCAAAGGACTGCGCGAAAAACTTTTCGGAGGCAAGCGCCCATGACGCCAACGCTCAACACCAACAACGCGCGGACAAGCGAACTCGCGCAGCTCGTCACTGCATCGCGCCGCAAGCCGACGAACGGCGAATCACCGTACCAAATCATTTTGAATCGCGTACGCGAAATCGTCGTCGAACGCTACACGCCCGCCGACCTCGCGCGTCCGACCGAACTTGTCCGACGCACCATCGGCGAAATCACACGCGCGCAAATTCAGGATTACCAAAACGCTGCGCCAATTCAGAACCTCGCGCCGTTGGAACATGATTCCGAAATCATTGTTCAACGAGTTTTGAGCGACCTCATCGGTTTCGGCGCGCTTGACCCATTGCTGCACGACGCAGCGATTGAAGAAATTATCGTCAACGGACGCGAGTTGTGGGTGATTGACGAACGCGGCAAACGCATGATTTCCGATTCGGATTTGGGAACCGAAGAAGAAACGATTGGTTTGATTAATCGCCTCGTCGCGCCGACAGGACGCCAAGTGAACGCGACGCATCCGATTCTCGACGCGCAGCTGCCCGATGGCAGCCGCATCAACGCGACGATTTCTCCTATCGCGCATCCCAGTCCGTCCGTCACGATTCGTCGACATCGTCTCGTTGCGCGCGCGATGAATGACCTTGTGCGTCTCGGCACGCTCACGCAGCCCGCCGCAGAATTTTTGACTGCCGCCGCGCAAGCGCGCCTTGGAATTTTGGTTGCAGGTGGAACTGCATGTGGCAAAACAAATCTCATCAACGTTCTCGCGGGCGCGTTTCGTGTACAAGACCGCGTGATTGTGATTGAAGACACGCGCGAATTGCAGTTACCGTTGCAAGATGTGATTTATCAAGTGGTGCGGTATGCGAACGCGGAAGGCACAGGCGAACTCAATCAGCAGCGTCTTGTCCAAAACGCTTTACGCATGCGCGCGGACCGCATCATTGTCGGCGAAGTGCGCGGTCCCGAAGTGATTGATATGCTCGTCGCCGCGAACACCGGACATGAAGGATTTTTGTCGTCCGTTCATGCGAATTCATCGCTCGACGCGCTGACGAAATTGATGCAGCTCTCGCATCTCGCGCCCGACATGCGAATCGAAGAAAAAACTATCGCGCAGTGGATAGCGAGCGCATTCCAAATCGTCGTGTTCCTCAAACGCAACAACGACACAAATCAACGTCTCGTCACCGAAATCCTCGAACTCACCGGTGGGATTGAAGCGAACAATGCAATTTTGAGTCAACCGATTTTCTCGCGCGTGGATGGTTCATTGCAGCGAACAATTTACCCGTTGCACAACGCGGCGCGTTTGAAGGAACGCGGGGTTGATGCAACGGCGTTTCGTCCGAATGGAGGACGCGCGTGACGTTCTTTGGTCCGAACGTGCTGCTCGCGTTGCTCGGTGCGTTGGGAGTTTTGGTTGCGGTGTTGTCAGGATTCGCGCTGCCGCACTTTCCCATCTTGCCCGAAACAAAACGCGAAGGGCTGCGCGAACGTTTGCAGCGCAAATTGGACCAAGCGGATTTTCAACTCACCGCATCGGAATTTTTGCGCGTCGCGTTTTTGTTGGCGGTTGGTTTGGGAATTGCCGCGTACGTGTTGACGGGAATTTTCGCGGCGGCGTTCATCGGCGCGATTGGTGGAATTGTGGGTTATTGGACATTTTTGGAAGACCGCCGCGAGCGGCGGCGACGTGAATATCAAGAAGCGCTCGCGGACGCGGTGGATATTTTGCAAGAAGCGGTGAACACCAAAAACAGTCTCGAGTCCGGACTTGCGGTTGTGGCAAAACATTGTTCAAACGTGGTGCGCGGTGATTTTGATGAAATCGTGACGCGCATTTCGTCGGGCGAAGGAGTTGCCAACGCGCTGCGACTGATTGCGAAACGCCGTCGCGATGTGATGTGTGACCGTTTCGCGGAAGCGTTGATTGCTTATGAAAAAGATGGCGGCAAGTTGCTGCCGATTCTGCAAGCGTTGGGTGAAGCAGTCCGCGGGTTGGCATCGGTACGGCGACGCGTGGCAACCGCGCAATCGCGGATTCGTTGGGAAGCGCGTGTCGTGTGTCTTGCACCGTTCTTGTTCATTGTGATTTTGCGATTCACCGCGCCCGACTTGCAGCGTCCGTTCTATGCAACCATTTTTGGACAACTTGCGATGATTCTCGTCGCGTGCATGTGCGGTGGCGCGTACTATTTGATGAATCGCATGGGCGCAAAAGCACTCGACCCGATTGAAAGCATCAACACGGTGAATTGAAATGACGCTGCTCTTGGCGTTTCTCGGCGCGCTCGGCGTGTGGCTTATATTCACAGCACTTACGCACAAATTTGTAACGCGCCATGGTTCATCACATGAAACGTTAGCCGATGCGCAAACGCGCGTGCGATTGCAACGCGATGTGCATCTCGAACAAATTACCAAGACACCATTTCTCGACCGCGTTTTGCGTGCATGGCTCGAACCTGCATCGCGGTTGTTTGCAAAAATCGCGCGACGCAGTGATGAAGACGAAAAGCGATTGCTGCAAGCAGGACGTCCGTCGCGCTATCCTACCGTTCTCGATTTCTATGCCTGGAAAGTTTTGATTGCGACGATTCTTTTCTTTATCGGTATCGCAAACAGTTTGTTTGCGGGCATCGGATTTTTACCGATTGCGTTTGGGCTTGGTGCGTTGGGATTGTTTCTGCCCGACATTCACTTGAATCAGTTGATTAAAAAACGACGCGAGCTCGTGCGAATCGAGATGGCGTTCACACTGCATCGCTTGGTCATTCATCTCGAAGCGGGCAAGACCATCGCGCAAGTGCTGAACGCAGTCGTGGCACAACCGGGCGGCGTGTTCTTTCAAGAACTGCGCCAAGTGGTTCAAGAATTTAGTACGGGGACGGATGTGATTCCTGCGATGGAAAACCTGATTGCGCGGAATCCCGGCATTGATGACATCGCGCGTTTCGCCGAACTGATTATTCGTTCGCAGTCCATTGGGCAGCCGCTCGGCGAACCATTGCGGCAGATGGCGAACCTGATGCAAGCAAAAGTGGAAAGCGAAGTGGAAAGTCGCGGCATGGCAACATCGGTCAAGATGGTGTTACCGATTGGCTTGCTCGTGCTGCCCGCGATTGGAATTGTTGTGATGGGACCGGCAGTGTATCTCGCGGCGCAATATTTCTTGCGCTGACATTTTCAACGAAGGAGTTTTTGTATGAACCAAATCGTTTCGTTCGTCCGCGACCAACGCGGTCAGGACATTTTGGAATACGTCATCATCGCGGCGTTTGCGGTGACAGCAATCGCGGTGTTGTCCGCGCTGTATTCGACGATTCGCACCGTGCTGACGAATGCGAACCAGCAGCTGCAAGCCATCAAGTGATTTTTGCAAGAGGCAGATACAGATGAAAAGTCTTTTGTCCCGGAAAAATTTTCCATTCGTCCGATGTTGCGCGCGTTGGAGTCGTGATGCGCGCGGGCAAGGATTAATTGAATGGACAGTGGCTCTGCCTCTCTTTTTGCTGTTGTGCGCGGGCATCGCGTTTTATGCGTGGACGTGGTGGAATCAAGTGACGGCTGCCGCCGCGATTCACGACGGCGTTTATGTTGCTGCGATTCGACGCGGCGACATGGGCGCGGGATACGGACGCATTCGTGAAATGTTGAATGCGTCCGTTGGAAAATTTTCCAATCAATACTCTGTGCGTTTGACGCGACAGAGTGGAATGCGAAGCGTGTCGGGTGAATTGAGCAATCCCAACTCGGTGAAACTTCCATTTCTCGGCCGAATGTTGTTCAACATTCGCGCCTCGAGCTTTCAACGCGCGGAACGTTTTTACGGCGGTCCGCCGCAGGGATGGTGGTGACATGTTGAGTGACAAAATGGCGCGGTTTCCCCGCCTGCGCCATGACGAACGTGGACAGGGTTATATCGAGTTCATGCTCGTGCTGCCACTCTTTCTACTCACCATCGCGGCTCTGATTTTTTTTGGGCGCGTGTTGTACGTGAAACTCGCGCTCGATATGGCAACGTATGACGCGTGCCGCGCGGCTGTGGAAGCGTTGGATGGCGAGGACGGAATCGCGCAAGCAAGTACGGCAGGCAAGAACACCGTGCGCGGTTTTTTCCTCAATGCTGGCACAATGCGACTCACAATCGCGCCGCAAGGAATTTGGCAGCGCGGCACGCGAGTGATGTGTCATGCGAGATTCAATGTGTATGTCGGTGACATTCCGCTTGCCCATGCAATCGCGGGCAAGTCGAGTGTGAATCTCGAAGCGTCCAGTTGGTCCCGCGTGGAAACATGGCGGTCATACTGGCGCTGAAAAAAAGGTGATAGGTCACGAACGATTGTGACCTATCACCAAAACAAAAATGCTGAAACGATGGATGCGCGACCAGCGCGGCAGTTTTTTGATTCAAACGGTGATTCTCTTTCCGCTAATGATGTTGCTCATCGGACTCGTACTCGACGGCGGCTGGATGTATTGGCAATATCGCCGCGCCGAAGTGACGGTGAACGCAGCAGCACAAGCGGCAAGTCACGCAATTGACATCAATCACTTTCGCGCGACGGATGAAGTGCGCTTGCACAATGGGCAAGCTGTGGCTGTTGCTAATGACTTTATTCAATTGAATCGGCGCGGACAAATTACCATGACAGGCATTCGCGCGAGTCCTCACCAAATCATCGTCAACGCGACCGCGAAAATTCCGACAATCTTTTTTCGACTCGCGGGCATTCGTTCACTCACGATGAACGTTGAGGGCAAAGCGTATCCCGCGTTCGGTATCAATCACGAGGGGCAATAAATGTCAATAAAAAAGTCGTTTGTCGAACAAGAGATGTTGACGAAACGCAAGCGACTCGGCTGGTTGGGTTGGGTGACGATTATCGTGACAGCATCTTTTTTGCTCGCTCTCGGCATTTGGGCATGGCGCACAATGACGCAGCAACCGACGCCTGTTGAAAAAACTCCGACGGTTTCGATTGTGCAAGAGGAGCCAACGGTGCCAAGTGTTTAGCAAAGTGAAACTGGAAATGCTCCAACAGTTGACTCCCGTTGGATGATTTAGGGAATGAAAGTATCAACTCTTCTTTTCAAAAATGCCAGATTTAGAAATGAATTTTTGCGTCTGTTTTTCCGCTGCCTCTTTGGGCAGAATCTGTTCGAACGATTTTATGCTATCTGAAACGGACTTGGCGACCAAACTGTTTAGCTCTTGAAGCATCTCAGTGTCCAAGTCACCATCTATGGACTTTTGCACAAAAACTCTTGCAACCTGATTCAGACGATGTGCTAAACCCAACGAGATAGCGTTGATTTGCGCGAGATTGGAAACCGATCCCAAAATTCGTTCAAGTGGTCCTTTCCAAAATATAAGCGAAATAACTAGAACCAAACCTGCGAGAGACGAAACCACTCCAATTACGCGACCAAAAGCTTCTGGAGCCTGGAACAGGGCTATAAGCCCAACGATTATGATACTCATACCGAGCAGGAAAGTGCATATGTTTAGAACCAAGCTGACATAGAACCCTTGACGTGCGCTCTTGATGACTCCATCAAGCATATTCATGCTCGCCTTTTCTAAAGACTTCAAATGATCCGTATAGTTTAGCTGCAAGTCGTGTTGCAGATAACCTGAGCTTGGCCGTATCTCTTCGGTCTCGCTAATCTTACCCCTTGGATCTACCTCCGGGTTTCTTTCAGTTTCCGAAAAAATGCGCTCCCTATTTTCGCTTCTCGGAATATGCGGGGCTTTTTCCAGCGATGGCTCCGATTCCATGTGTCATTAACTCCTTTGGGACTAACGGCGGCGTTCTGCAGTAAGCTTACCTTGCACAAGGGCATCGAAAGATTCTCTGTAATCTCGTAGCAAGAATCGGAATAGTGGAACATATAATTCTCTAGCCAACCTTTGAATAGTCGCCTCCAAAGTTAAAATGGCAAGACGAAGACGTTCTGTAGACTTTATGCTTTCCATAAGGGCGTTCCTAATAGATTCTCGTCGCCTATCTGCTAATACGATTCGCTCAGCGACTCCCCAGACAAGAAGTTGAAATCCTCCCTCTGGGCGCTTCAAAGGCGGTGTGCCAAATTCTATGAATGGGCGCGTTTCTGTTGTTTCTGCCCGGGATTCCTTCCTCTCGGGTGTAGGCAGAACAATTGATTCGGGTTTGGAATCTTTCTTCTCGACATTGCGGCTTGGTATTGGTGGTACTTCACGCTCCATTATGGGTCTCTCATTCTCTTTTCCCCTCATTGCCTCAAAAGGCAGAATTATTTCAGACATTTTGCTCTCCTCCATTTTAGGATTTAGTGAAACATTGATTTACGAGATACGACCGCCATAACGATTTCGGATTTCTTGATCCACTTCTTTAATGGGACGCCCATGTTGTCGCAGAGATTCCTGTCGGATCCGCTTGCCTCTTTCGGTATCCTGTGATCTTGGAGTCGCATAGTCAACAGTTTTCATAGTAAACGGAACTGTTGGCACCTCTTTAACTAGGAGCTTGACAACTGCGTAGCGATTTTCCAAATTGCGTAGAGTAGAATGTTCTGCAGGATCTCCAAACTCAGATGCAATTGTAACAGCATCAGGTCCAGTTCGGAATGCTGCCATTGTTCCTACATTACCAAAAACGGCTCGCTCTAGCTTATCCCCCATTCGTCCCATTGCACGAAGTTGGGCAAGGTGTTGATGGGCTATAATCAAATTTAGCCCATACTTTCTTGCTTCAGAGAGAATTGTTTCAAAACTATCAGTAATGAAATTCTGAAATTCATCAACATACAAGTAGAAGTCATGGCGACTCTCTTGTGTTTGCCATGCCCTCCCCATTGCCGTCCACAAGAATCTACTTACGAACATACTTCCTAACAGCTCCGAATTGCGTCGTCCAATTTTGCCCGATGCCAAATTAACCAGTAGGATTTTTCTTTCATCCATTATCTTCTTGAAGTTAAATCCAGACTTCTTTTGCCCAATAATATTTCGGACTTGCGGACCCGTGACCAATGGTGTGAATTTTGAAGTGAAATATCCCATCATTTCGGACTTATGGAAGTCCGCCATATTCAAATACTCGTCACGCCAATATTGTAAAAGAACTTCGTCCTTTATTTGTTCCATGACAGCGCGAAGAAAGTAACCATCAGAAAATAGACGTGGCACCTCTAAAAGAGTGCCTCCCAGATTGGTGTCCTCTGGCAACGCCATCATAGTCATGCATCCATAACGCGTCCACTGTTGAGCCCTTGGTCCGTACATCTGAAGGTCATAATCTACCGTGCGAAGGAGAATGGAAATAATCTCCTGAACAACATAATCCTTTTCCGCCTCGCTACCAGATGTTGTCTCAAGAAAATTCAGTCCTACAACATAGTCTTGATCTGATGGATCGAAAATAAATACGTCGTCTTTTCGGTTTTCAGGAATGTGTGCGAGTGCCGCATCCACTAAATCTCCGTGAGGGTCAATGAGGCAAAGTCCCTTGTTTTGAGCAAGGTCTTGAGCTATCATCGTGAGTAACATCATAGACTTGCCTGTGCCAGTTTTCCCGACCACGTACATATGTCTTTTTCGATCTGGATCGCGGAGTCGAACATCAACTCTATCCTTATGGCTAGGATGTTCACTTGTCCCAATAAGCAATCCTTCTTTTGGCAAATTGGTGACAGGCGCGTAATAGGTCTTGTACATTTTCTCTTTTGAGACCGAGATTCTTTCAGTAGGAAAGCGGAAGGCACTGACCGCTTCTTTTGGTCTGAAAAGATAAACAAGATCAAGTAGTTGAGATGGAACATTGAGTTGCACTACTTTGGAAAGGAGTGGATTGAAATCGAGAGTACTTAGACTTGCGACCTCCTCCTCGAAATCAACAGGTTTCAACCTCTGCAACGGCATAAAGTCACCGTGTCCACTAATTTCGGCACCGACCAAATTGACAACATATTGTGATATTTCGACATCACTAAAAAGACGAATTTTCATCCGAAAAGACGCAAACATTGGCTCTCCCATTGCACCAGGTTCTAATTTCAGGGCTTGGCTTAGGGCAGCAGCTATTTCTTTGTCCATCTTGGGTGGGAGCATCTTTCCACTGTATCCATATGCTGCCATGCCGTCTTGTTCTTCCTTTGAGAGCCGATGAGGTTCAAGGAGTACGCTATAACAACATTGCCCACGTTCTCGGAGCAGCATATCTACTATCTTGGTCATGGGGCTTGAACCTTCAAGCGTGTTCACATCGAATGGAGCGTATTGTGTGACACGGCGCGTAATTTCCACTATGTCCTTGATAACCTTGAATGGTCTCATGAAGTGTTCTACTTCAGCAGAAGGGAGAAGCCCAACGCGCATTTCGTATGGATTCAGATTAAGTGAAAGCAAGTTATACAAATCTTCCCTAAACCGCATTGTGATTTCTTCAGGATCTCTGGGTGGATCGTCGGGGTCCAAGTGAATGCAAACCAAGAGCACAATATCAAGATGTTTGCGCGCTAATGAGTCATCAGCAGCTATTACATATCTCAGATCGAGAGCAACCTTACTTACGTGGGGCGGATGATATGTTAGAGAAGACAAGAGACTTATCAAGTCCCTTTGGAGATTCTCACTCTGGTTGCCCATGAGTGTTTGTGAAGGGCTGATAGAAAAACCTATAGTTGTTTCTCGTGCATGCTCTGTAGGCTTGCTCCCAAGCTTTGATCTTGATTGGGAGTCCGTTAAAGGATGTTCTGTGCGGGGAGCAATATTAGACCGAGAGGGGAACGTCATTGGGGCCTCCTTGGCTATTTTGACCATTATAAGACGATATGGGGCAAACAGCAACAAGATCTTTTTGGAAAAACCTGGAAATGCAGTTGGCGGTGGACATGATGACACATGGGAATCGCAAGCGTGGTTTCAACGCAACGGACCACTGCCGATTGTTGAGCGAGTCAAGAATTTGGAATGAGCATGTTCGCAAAAAACAAAACACAGTCCACATTGCCACCGCCAACCCAAGAGCATGTGTTGGTGCAAGCGATCCAAGACGCGTGCATCATTCTCAAATCGGGCGACATGGCAGCCGTGATCGAGGTGGAAGGGATTGACATTACGCGGTTTGCCGATGATGGACGGATCGGACTCCTCGCGCAATATGAAAATTTGCTAACGGGTTTGCGGTTTCCGTACCAGTTCATTATTGCGCGCAAAGTGCAGCGTTTGGAAGAATATCTCGATTACGTCGAGAGCGAAGCGAAAACGCGCGGGCGTGAAGGACGCGCTGAGTACGGGAATCACTTGCTCAGTTTCATCGAATTCATGCAAGACGTGATGCGCCGCGTCAATCCGCAAGTGCCGTTGTATTTGCTCGTGCTGCCCTTTGACCCAATGACGCCCGAAGAACGTGTCAAAAGCAGCGGCACATTACGCATAGACCAATACGAACGCGGCAAACAAGAACTCGCGCGGCGCTGCGAACACTTGATACGCGGGCTGACGCGTCTCGGTCTCGGCGCGCGGCGTCTCGACGACCACGAACTCATTGCGATTCTGCATCGTGTGTATCACCCGTCTATTCCCGACCATCTTGTATCACCAACCGCGCAGACGCGAACGTTTATGGTACGGGAGTAGCCAGTAACCAGTAGACAGTAATCAGTAATCAGTTATCAGTCTGATATGCGATTTGCCATACGCGATTCGCTATCTGCTATCCGCCATCTGCCATCTGCCATGAATCTACTCAATCGTTTCAAAACGAATTCTGCTCCACAACCAATCGCTGACGACGCGCTGCGCGCGGGCGCGCGGGACTTGGTGGACCAACTCGCGCCGGGCGCGATGGTGATTGGGCAAGATTCGATTCATTTGCCCGGTGAGGCGTTCGTGCGCGTATGGTTCGTCCAAGATTTGCCGCCGCAAATGGAACGCGGCGCGCTCGATGCCATTTATGATTTCCCCGGCGAAATTCGCATCAGCATGTTGGTGCGTCCGCTCGACAAAGCCGCCGTGCGCGAACAATTGCGCCAACAGCGCACTTCGCTTCATGCTGAAGTGATTACGCGTTCGCGGCAGGGGCGTTTGCCCGATTATCTCGCCGAAGAAGAACTCGCGGAAACGGAACGCACGCTCCAAGATTTAGAAGCAAGTCATTTGCCGCCCCAAGAATTGTTGTGGGTGATTGCGTTGTATGCGCGCGACGAACATCAATTGCAAGAACAATCGCGGCGTTTGGAAGATGCGCTGCTCGATGCGGACTTACGGTTTTTTCGCGCAGCGTTGCGGCAGGAAGACGCGCTCTATAGCGTGCAGCCGTTCGGCAGAAATTTTTTGGGACATGGACGCAACATCACGCCTGCCGCGCTCGCGGGAATGTTTCCGTTTGCGCGACGGTTGCAAGCGGATGCGCGCGGCATTCCGTATGGTTTGGATCGCACGACAGGCACATGGGTCATCGTGGATGATTTCGCGTTGACGAACTCGAACCTTTTGATTCTCGGCGAGCAGGGTTCGGGCAAGAGCATGTTTCTGAAATACAAAGCGACGTGGGCGGTGCTGCTCGGCATGCGCTGTTACATTCTCGACCTCGAAGGTGAATTTGAAGCGATGTGTCGCGCGCTCGGCGGAACGTATCTCGATTTATCGTTGTCGTCGCCGCATCACTTGAACATTTTCGATTTGAACGCGGAGGAAGCGGACGCGTATCACAATGGTTTGTTGGATGTCATCGGTTGGATTGAATTGGCGATGGACCGCAAGTTAACAGGATCCGAACGCAATTTGATTCTCATTCCCGCGTACGAACGCGTGATGCAGGACGCGGGGATTCTGCCCAATGAACCTGCGACATGGAAAAAGCGCGCGCCTGTGTTGGCAGATTTGCACCAATCATTGGTGAGTGATGAACGTCCGCTCGCGCAATCGCTTGCGGGCGAACTCCATCAATTCGCCGTCGGCACGTATCGTAAAACATTCAGCGAAGCGACGAACGTGAATCCCAAATCGCCGTTGGTGGTGTTCGGACTAAAAGATGTGCATCGCGATTTTCAACCCTTGCGAATGCGCCAAATTCAAACATTCATTTGGGCGAATGTGTTGGCGAAAATTCATCCGACATTGGTGATTGTGGATGAAGCGTGGCGTTGGCTGCAACACGAAACGGCGGCGGATGATTTAGCAGAAATGGCGCGCCGTTTTCGCAAACGTTACGCGGGCTTGCATCTCGCCACACAGCACGGCACCGATTTCAGTTCTTCGGCAGGCGCGGTGGTGATTCGCGATACGGCGGCAATGGTGATGCTCTTTCGTCAAGGCGCGGCGGGACATCAAAAACTCGCGGACTTGTTTGGATTGAACGAAGTGGAAGCCAGAGAACTCTTGACCTTGGACCGCGGCGAAAGCGTTCTCATCAAAGGGTCACAGCATATTCCACTCTACACCGTCATTCCGCCGCAGTGGTACGCGACGTGGACGACGAATCCGAGAGAAGTTATCAGTAACCAGTAATCAGTATTCAGTCTGATTACTGATTACTGACCTCTGATTACTTTGAACTTACTCGATCCCAAATCTGCCTTCGGCTGCATCGGCGGCGCGGTGTTGTCCTTCATCGGCGGATTCGCGGTATTGTTTGTTGTGCTTGGCGGACTCGTCATCGAACAACTGCCGTTCGGTCAAGACGCGGCGTGGGCGTGGATGAATGGTTCGTTCGCTGCAGAAAACGCAGCGACTTGGACTCCGCCGATTGATGAACAACCCGTTGTGGTTGGCAGCGGCGAATGGTGTGTCACACTTGCGCGGCAACTCTCGCCCGATGAAAGTCATCTTAATCACGGACGCGTCTATGGCTTTGTGCGCGATGCGAATGACGCGTTGCTTTCTGGAACGCCAATGCGCGTCGAATGGGATGGCGGTTTCATTGACCAGCCGACGGATGCGAACGGACGCTATGAATTTATTTTGAGTCCGGGGCAATATGACGTGCGCGTGATGTCAGGCGCGAGTCAGCGCGCGTATTTTCGCACGAACTTGAAAAAATATTTTGGACACTATACCTATCAAGTGGATTTTGTGCGCGGGAAATGTGCGAGCGGCACCGAAGTCGTTGAGCAGCGCATCGTCATTCAGACGACTGGCTATGTGTCAAATCCGACCAAGCCAACAGGATTGCCTGTGCAAGGTGTAATTACGGCGGGCTTTCACGACCCCGCGTACCTGAAACAATTCGGACGCGAGCATGAGGGGGTTGATATTGCTGTGCCGATTGGAACACCCGTGCAGACGACGATGGCAGGGCGCGTGGTGTGGGCAGGCGAACACGGCACGTGGGGCAACGTCGTCGCGATAGAGAATGGCGAGTGGCTCGTCATCTTTGCCCATCTCTCGCAAGTGCTGGTGAAGGAAAATGAGATTGTGCGCGCGGGAGAAATTGTTGGGTTGTCAGGCAGCAGTGGAAATTCGACGGGACCGCATGTGCATTATGAGATCAGACTTAATGGGTCACCACGTTCTATCGATCAATGATTTATTTTTATGAGTTTCAGAAATATTAAATGTTATGAAAACAGAAGAAGCTAGCTTTTACCATCAGAGATCGGAGTTTTCTTTTTCACTCGATCATAAATCTGTATACCAGTGTAGATTAATCCAATGATAATCACGATTGCAGCAGCGATACGTCCCAAGAATTCCAAGGTCTGTTCTTGCGTGACAGCCATGCCTAGGGTACCGACCACCTCTATCTTGAATTCACTATAGATTCGAGCGGGAATATCGGGGCCACTAGCCTGGACCAAGAGGACTTGGGAGCCGGTCTTTTTAGGGCTGATAACCCACTTCCAAGTTGCTATTTCTTTTGGCTGCGCGTCCAAAACAATTTCTTCGTTGGAAGGATCCTTCTCAAATGCCGCTGCAATCAATCTGGCATGGACTTCGCAAGGGGTTATTCCACCTTCCTCATATCTAAACTCCAGTGTTGATGATTCACTCAAATTCATTTTAGTTGGCGCATCAATAATTGCACTTCTGGGAAGGCAAGAAGTCTTGGGAGTAGGTGACGGAACAGATGTGGATGGTGGGATCGGTGGAGTCGGCGTATACCATACCAATGATGCGAAAATTTGTTGACGGTCGACGACACCGACGGGTTGCGGCTCGGCGTTTGCTAATACAAAAAAGACAGATGCTCCTGAGATTAGCGCAAGGATGATTCCGAGAATGATAAACATCCGACCACCTGATTTCATAATTGCCCCCCAACGCGAATTACGCAACGTGAATTAGTATTACTTGGAGACTTCATATTACTTGGAGACTTTGCGCTATTACGAACGTGAACTGTTTCGGTTTGTATTTCGCTG
>CALMZO010000126.1 GCA_937870825.1 uncultured Chloroflexota bacterium
TATCAGTTCGATTGAGGATGGATATACGCATGTACGGGACGCAGCGGAACGCGCAATCGAAAGAGCGGGCTGTGTGCCCGTGCGGGCAGAAAATTTCCCATCACACCGAATCTCGCCACGGACCGCGTGTCTCGATGGCGTGCTGAGCAGTGATTGTCTGGTATTGATTCTCGGAGCACAATATGCAGGTTCACCCACTCCTATGGTCATCTCGGCTGTCGAGGAAGAATATTTAGAGGCGAGAAAGGCACATAAACAGATTCTTGTCTATGTAGAAAAAGTTGACCATGAAGCTCGTCAAGTGGAATTCATCAAGTCGGTGTCTGGATATATTACTGGACACTGGAGAAAATTTTTCTCTGATGCTGACGAATTGGAAACGCTTATCGAAAATGACCTGAAGGAAGTAATGCCCATGTTCTCAACTGTGAACGAGACAAACGCGCGCAAACGTTTGGACGGCGCGTTTGGGGATCGTCCTCCCAAAATGGACGGTATCGTTTGGATTCAAGCTGTTTGGACAACCTTACGTGATCAAGAAGTGATAGATCCTACAAAATTCATTGATGTACGCTTCCAAAAACAGATTCAACAACTCGCACATAGTGGCGAACCATCTCTCTTTCAATTCAATTTGGCAAAAGAGATCGATCCAAGTGCAACACGCCTTCGTATTGATCAAATAAAAGACCAAGATTGGCATCAAGGGCGAAACCTGGTTCTCCTAACAATGTATGAAAATGGGACGCTCTCAATTGCATCGAATATTACTGGCACTAAAGCGCGAGATAGCCACAATTTCGATATTGCAGAAATGTTTCTGATCAGTCCTGACCAAATTATTGAGCGGCTCCATGAGGCATGGGGGTTTGCAAATTCGTTTTGGTATTTCATTGACGAGCCAAGACGCCATGACCCATTGCTTTACAATCTTGCTTTGTTCGACGTGGAGCAACGACGCTTGGGAAAACCAAATCCAAATCAACAGGGCTACACTCTCCATCATGGTAATGTGGCAAATCCCCTCATGATATATGATCATTCACGACAGATTGCGCGGGCGGATCTGCAACATCCTGAAGAGCCGATAACTCATGCGCTCAAGTTGATTGAAATGCGTTTTAAGGACATTGATCGTTCAAGTTGGTAACTTTGATTTCTAATCCCCATTGAAACAACGGTCCCCAATACGTCGTCGCCTTCGCCGCGATTTGTTTTTGCATCGCAGGCATCGGCAAGGCGCGCGTCAAGTGGTCACGCAACATTTTTGCATTGACACCGAACGGCGCAAACACCGTCTCCACCGCGCGCAATAATAACTCGGTGTAACGTTCCACATCATAGCCCGTTGAATCCCCGCTCAATTCCCACGCGCGGGCGCGGTCATAGCCCAAGTCCGCGCCGTAATCCGTAACCACATAATGCAAACTTTCACCCGCGTGCAATTCGACGCCGCACTCTTGCAATTGGCGCGCGACAACCGCATTCAACGTTTCGCTTTTGTATTCGTCGGGGTCGCGCGAAAGATGATAGGTCAACACCAATTCGCGTAGCGGCACTTGTCCTGCGCGCAAACGGTCCAATTCTCGGACGACAATTTCAAACAAGCGTGGCAAGGCAGCCGCAACATCGGCGCGTGCAGTCGTTGTCGCGAGTTCATTCAATAATTCTTGTTGCACATTTTTAACCCACTGCGGCGTATCGCGGCGGCGCAATTCGATGCCGCGCACTTTCAGTTCTCCATTTTGCAGCGCGCCGAAATAGCGATTCGGCACCGAACGGCGTTCGTCCACGCGCGAGGGCAAGAACGCCACCCATTTGTAAATTCCTTCCATTCCAAGCGGTAATCCTGTGACCCGTTCGATTTCTTCCACTAACTTTTCATAGTCCGCTTCTGTTGCAGCAGTTCCTTCGCTTCGCTCAGGATAAACTTTGTGAACCCACAGCGAATCGGTGAGCATGTGCAATACGCGAAAGCCGAAACGTTGAGCAATCTCTTTCGCCAGCAACAATACTTCGCGTCCGTATGCAGTGACGGCTTCGTGCGCTTCGATTCTCCCAAAGCGCGCGTTGCGATAGCCGAGATAGCCAAAGCAGGTGACAAGAATCCATTTGATGGCGCTGATGAGACGCCGATAATGTTCGCGTTCGGCATCGGTCTTGGCGTTGCGTTTCGCTTTTTGCAGCGCAATCTTTTTTTGTACGAGCAGTTCCAGCGTCAACGGAATCAAGCCGCGTCGCTTTTTGCACATTGCATAGCCAATTTGCGGCACGCGCGAATCAGGGCAGCAGTCGCAATGCACGGTCTCGTACGAAATGTTGTACGCCACCATGATGGCGGGATACATCGAAACAAAATCGAGTTCGCCCACGTCATAGTGCAATCCTTTGACGGGTTGATACGTGAGTCCGCCTTGGTCGGATTGCAACAGCTCGAGCGCCGTCTTGAACGTTTCGGGCTGCCGCTTGCGCCATGGAATCAAACAGTTGTGGCGATACGCCGTCGAAACTTGCATCGCGCTAATCGCCGAGCCCGTTGACGTGCGCGCGGTGTCTTGCACGGGACGCTGACTCAAGCGCGCAATTTCAAAGATGCCCTCCAGCCCGTAGTCGTGTGAGAGAAACGCGTTTTGACGGTCAATGTGCCAGCGTCCAAAAAATGTTTGCGACGCGGACTTGAACATCACGCGCCCATAGGACCAGTAGGATTGCTCGCGGCGCGTGCGCGTCGTTTGCTCTGCATCCCGATTGAGCGGGAGTTCGATGCCATGTTGGCGCGCGAGGTCTTGCAGTTGCGGCAAGATAAACGAATCGCCCCAATCGGTAATAATTAAATCGGGGTCATAGCGTTTGAGATGTTCGCGGACGGTTTCAATAAACAGTTTCGAGTCGTCGAACGCCAGCGTATACGTCCGCTCCTCATAACTGATTTCCAGCGGCGCGCGATAGCCGTGATTCGGGTCGCGCATCTCGCCTTCGAGCCGCATGGTCATTACGCGCAATGGCGGCACACTGTAATGAATGTTCCACGGCGAATCCTCGATTTTGATTTTCCGAATTTCGTTCGCGTCATTGACCGCAACATAGCAGCGCGCGAGGGGAAACGCGTTGTTTTCAAAAAAGAAAAGTTGCGGAATCGTGAGGTCGACGTTGTAGTATTCGAGGTCGGGGAACGTGTCACTCACACGTCGCACGACGCGCTCATAGTCAGAGGGAACTTGAACCTGCACTTGGAGTACAGGAATTTCTTTGCGCGCAGCAAGTTCGTAACGCTGCGTGTCTTGCAATTGAACCGAGAGCGGCGCGCGTTCGAGCCATTCCCGAACCGCGCGCAATTCTTCGCCTGTGCCGCCAACAAAAAACGACGGACGCAATCGCTTGTCGCTTAAATGATGTGCTGCGCCGTTATCGTCAATAATCCAAACGCTGACATCGTTCTCACTCGCATAAACGTCAAAGAGCCAACCGGAGAGAATAGTGGTCATATGACATTGCTCTCTTTGTAAATCTCTGCCAACTCTTGCGCCAGTTCGGGGTGACGCGTGATGAGGAGATTGAGCGCGCGAATTTGTTTGAGAATGCCGATGTTCATCGCCAGCACAAAGAGTTGAAATGGCTCGACATGTCCCGCATACGCAATCGGCGCAGAGTGAAAATAAATCATTGCCATCAAATCTTGCAGCAATTCTTGGTCTTGCTTGAGCAACAACGCGCGGGCAAAGGGCTGACATTCTTGCTCAAACTCTCTGATGAGGTCAGTCCCTGTTTTAAG
>CALMZO010000127.1 GCA_937870825.1 uncultured Chloroflexota bacterium
GCCAAGCGTTCTCATCCACGTTACAGACCCTCATCCGCGATGATAATATGAATCAATGTTGCAACACGGGTTCTTAGTGCCTATCCGATTAACCCAAGAAACGCCTTGTTTTCAGGGAAAAATCGGGTTATTAGGATAGGCACTTAGCCGCGTTCATGGAAAACGTCGACAGTCCTTTTTACAAAAATTTCCGCCTGCGTCCCGAAGCGGAAATTCGTCCCCTATTGGCTCAAATTCGCGGCACCGTTCTTTTGAAACCGATTAGTGAAACGTTTGACCGCAGTGTGAAGGAGGTTTTAGCAGAATATAAAAACTATCAACTGCGCGTTGTGTGGATTTATCGCGACCTGGTGAATGTATTGTACTCGATGCTGCGGCGCGATTGCGGTGGCTAACGCGGAGGGCAAATTGTGACCGATGCCTTCCGCGAGTACGGTCATGGTACAAACGTCGTCCGCGTTTTTGAAAAATTCTTGTTCGACGAGGGCGCGGCACCATGTCGTCGTCGCTTCGTAAGCGGTGTTCATGCGTTCAACGCCCAAGAGTTTTCGTCCGGGCGAAACGAGCAGGCGGTCAATGCTGTCAGATTCGAGGATAAACGCGCGCGGGAAGGTCTTGAGGTTTTTGAGAGTGAGCGTGTAGGTTTCCATTTGCGTTGAATCTTCAAGTTGCGAAATTCGGTATTGACATTTTTTTGTTTTTACGTCGTATAATGCGGGATGTAAATTGGCTGCTCGTTTGTACGCTACGTTAGGTCGTATCTGCAAAGTTCGATGGGTTTTTGCTGGCTCACATCAAATTCTAGCATAGCTTGCTTGCTTGCCCACTCCTTTGCGGACGCGGCTTGAACTCCTTCAAGGAGAATTTCATGTCCGAACGTCAACCCCGCAAGTCTCCTCTTTCTCCCTCACCTCTTCCGCTGGCACTGTTCATTGTCTTTGCTGCCCTCATTGGTTTGGGCGCGCTTTATCTCTTTACGATAGGCATGACCGCGCCCGCGCCAACGCAAACGGGCGCGCAACAAAACGCGCTTGCGCAAGCAACTGCAACTGTCGAGGCGGATACAGAAGAGGAACCCAACTACGATCTAACGCCGACGCGCGTGCTGCCTGTTCCGACGGATGCGCCCGTGCCGCCCGGAGCCAAGTCGCCAATACCCCTCCCGCCGCCTACCGAAATATCGTACACCCCCGGTCCAACCGCGAGTCTTGAAGTATTAGTGCCCATTGAGGAGTGGAGAGAGTATGTGAATGAACAGCAAGGTTTCACAATTAAATATCCGCCCAATTGGTATCTCAATCCCGGTCCAACCGGACAGACAACACAAATCTTTAGTTATGATTTTAATGACCCAGCACTCGATGGGTATAAAGGTCCGCCGCTCGACTTGACTAAAATTGAGATCGGCATAACCCAAGCGCAACAATTTTTGCCAAACGAATCAATTCACGAATGGATATACCGGACCGGACGGCTTGGCGAGGACGATAAGCTAATTCAGGAAGAAGAACTCCCGGTGGATGGCTTGCCGGCCTTACGACAACTCGTAGATTTTGAATATGGAGGTCTAATCGAAGGCGTCTATGTGAAACGTACAAACGACGTGATCATCATTGGGCAGCATTATCGAGAAGACTGGGCAATTCCCAATCAGGTCTTTGCTCTACTTGTTCAGAATTTCAGAATTCAAAAGGAGAGGCAGTGATAAACCTGAACTGGAGGAACAAATGTCATCGCATCATGTCAAACTGCTCGTCGCAATCGCTGCGTTCACACTCGCCGCTTTGACTTTGCTCGGTTTGCAGCAAACGTTTGCGGCGAATGAAAAGGGAACTGCCCAGACGATCATGATTGCCCACCCTGTCACACCCGGCACCCCGTCGCCAACACCGCCAAGCAAGTATAGTCTTCCCTTTAATCGAAATGAAAATGCAGTGATCACGAATGGCCCCGGCGAAGGCCCAACACCACTGTGTCATTGCGGGAAATCAAATGAAGCGATTGACTTTTCCCCAAAGACCTATGGTTGGACTCAGATTCTTGCTGTCAAGCCCGGGCATGTCTATATCAACGACAATTTTCTCAATTGGGGTAATCTGGTTGTCGTCCAGAGCGACGTTGCACCTTTTGACGATCCATACTACGCGTATTACGCGCATCTCGCAGACCCCGCCCCTACTTTCGCAATCGGTGACGAAGTTGCCGACCGCCAGTTGATAGGTACAGTAGGACAGACTGGATGTACGCATCCTTGCATCCATATCCATACTGAACTGCGCGATACAATGTCAAACAATGCACCCGGTAGCGGTAACTCGACAAATCATCGTTTCCGTTGTTTTTGACAACTGAAAATAGAGCCACGCGATAACCGAAAAGAGAGCCACCTGTACCTTAACAGCCGAATCGCGATAACCGAAAACAGAGCCACCGCGATACGCGAAAAGAGAGCCAGTTACGACAGGGCATGACGCTTCTTCATGCTCTGCTTGAAGCGATAACTCTCGCCATGGCACTCAAGGATATGGCATTGGTGCGTGATGCGATCGAGCAGCGCACCGGTCAATTGCGGATCACCAAAGACTTCTGCCCAGCGCGGAAATTCCAAGTTGGTGGTAAAGATCATCGCACCGCGTTGGTAACGTTCGCTGCACACTTGAAACAAGAGTTGACTGCCGTGCGCGCTAAAGGGCACAAAGCCGACTTCATCCAGCACGATCAAATCTTGCTTCATCAAGTGCGCCTGCAAACGCAAGAGCCTCTTTTCATCGCGCGCTTCGGTCAACTCAGAAATGAGACCCGCAGCCGTGTAGAAGCGCACGCGCTTACCTTGCCGACACGCCGCCACGCCGAGTGCAGTGGCTAAATGCGTTTTGCCCGTGCCAATCTCGCCGACGAACAAAATGTTTTCGCACTTGGCAATGTATTCGCCGCGCGCCAAGTCCAGAATTTTGCGTTTGTTCACACTCGGCGCAATCGAAAAATCGAATGTATCGAGCGTACGCAAGATCGGAAACTTGGCGGCTTGAAGGCGCCGTCGCTCCTGGTTCGCTTCGCGCTGCAGCACTTCTTGTTCTAACAGTGCGAGCAAATATTGCTGGTAGGTCTGGTTGGTCTGCGCGGCTTCTTGGGCAAACTTTTGGTAATTGCGCACAAAGGTCGGCAAACGTAAGCGTTTGCACTGCGTTTGAAGGAGCAGATCAATTTCCATCTGGCCCTCCGTTGCCAACCAACGCTTGATATTGTGCCAAGTTCGGCAGGGCCACGCGCGGCGCAGGCCGTTTGAGCGCAGGCAAAGTCGGGTCGTGTATTTGCCCCTGCGTTGCGGGATGCTGTACGCGCAGCCACTGCCGCACGCCTTCCCAATTAAAACAGCGCGCCTCCAGCGCCCACTCGAACGCAGTACTGAGTTGGCTTTCATTGTAGCTGCGCTGCAAACTGAGCATGTGCACGAATTCCCGCACGCCCTGCGGCTCCGGAAAATGCGCGCGCAGTGCCGCGAGCATACGGTCATAGACTTTTGGCCAGCGGGCTTGCCACTCGCGAATGGCGCGGGCGTGGTCCCAGGCACCCGGGCGATGCAAAATCAGCCGTAAAAAGTGCTGTGGGTCCAAGAGATCGCGTGCGCGTTCGTAACAGCGCCGATGCGTCGCAATGACCTGGTCTTCCCAGACGATGTCAACGCGCGCGACAAACGCTTTGAGCAGGACTTGGCGTCCAACATATTGCACGGGCACCGAATAGCGATTCGTTTCAAACGTGACCAAACAATACGAACTTACCCGCAGCGGAAGCACGCGACAGCATTCGTAACGATGCGCAGGCAAGGACAGCAGCGCCGCTTTTTCCTGTTGCCACAGTTCGCCAATGGTCTGGCTTTGTCCGCGCAGTTGCCGCGTTTGTTCGGCACGACAGCGTGCGAGCAGCTCGGCATTCAGTTCCTCCCAGGAGGCGGCTTGGAGCACGGGCGTCAAGAAATTGCGGCGCACATAACCGACCAGATTTTCGACCGAACCTTTTTCATGCCCTTCGCCCGGTGTACAGAAGCGACTCTCAAAGAGATGATGCGAGCGAAACGCCGTAAAGGCTTGCTGCTCTTCGCGCCGATGCCCTTGCAAGATCTTGAGCACGGCGGTCTTCAAGTTGTCATACCAAATGCGGTGCGGCACACCTTCCAAGAATTCAAATGCGCGCTGCTGTCCTTCGAGAAATGCTTCTTGACGTTGATGGGGAAAGGCATACACGAATGGCGTCTTGGAATAACACAACTTGAGGCAGAAGAATTGTGCGGTGAGCATTTCGCCTGCAATGACCACTTGCGCTTCACCGAAATCGCACTGGGCATCTTGCCCCGGGGCATACTCTAACAAGAGAAAGGCATCCGGTGGGTCGAGCTCGCGCCGCACCTGTTGCACAAACCGCCGCACGCTGGATTCGGCGCCAACAAAGTCATAGTTCTCGCACAGCAGCGTGTAAATGCGATGGGCAGTGAGGTGTTGTTTGCGTGGCGCAGTGCGATCTGCGCGCAGCCACTGTTCAATGATCGATTGGTAAGGTCCAAGCACCGGTTTGTCGCGGGGCTGTTGGAGTTGATATGTACTCGGGCTCGTATCGGCGAGCGCCGCCGCCACCGTCGCGCGCGAATGGTGCAACTCTCGAGCAATCTGGCGTTGGCTTTTGTTGTCGAGAAAAAATGCGCGCCGAATGAGTTCTTTTTCGTCCACCTGAATCATCCTTCCTCCGGCATCGTGAATGAGATGATTTCACGATACCAGAAATGCGATGCGGTGGCTCTCTTTTCGATTAGCGCGTAATTTACAGTTGGCTCTGTTTTAGTTTAGCGTACACATCCGTCGCGTCCGAGGAATCGGCTGGTATCCCTAAATAGAACTGCATAAATCATGCAACAATTTTGAGAATGACCTCGGGCGACTCTGCCATTTCGGAGATAAAGGCTTCGACGGCAGCCATCAAGCGCGACATCGTGCGAAAGAAAT
>CALMZO010000128.1 GCA_937870825.1 uncultured Chloroflexota bacterium
GGTGCGGCTCGGCAGCGTCTCCGAAACGATGGTGGATGGCGTTCCCGTCTGGCATTTCGAAAACATTCCCCAGCAATACACGCTTGACGCACCGCGCAGTATAGATTTTGTAAAACGCGCGCTGCACAGCGCGCTCGAACAAATTTCTCCAAACGACCGTTTTGCGCTCGTCGCCTTTGCGCGCGAAGCGATGGTGGTCATTCCCAATCAGCTCGGGCAAAACAAACGCGACCTCGTCCAAGCGATTGATACGCTCGACAAACTGCCGATTGGCAACGACACCTATATGGCGTTGGGGATGCAGCGCGGCATCGAACAAGCGCAGACCGTATTGTCCCGCGACCATATCCATCGGCTCATTATATTGACGGATGGTTTTACGCAAGACGCGCCGCAGTGCCGCGCGCTCGCGCAGCAAGCCGCGCAGCAGGGCATTGCAATCAGCACGATGGGCTTGGGCGTCGAGTTCAACGAAGAGCTCTTGATTTCGATTGCCGACCTCACAGGCGGCGAAGCGTACTTTGTGCGCGACCCTGCCGAAATCCCCAACGTGTTTCGCCAAGAACTCGCGGGCGTCCAAAATATCGCGCTGCGAAATCTTTTTGTGCGAATGCGTTTCATGGACGGCGTCGAGCTGCGCCGCGCGCATCGCGTCAAACCAATGATTTATGACCTCGGCGCGCTGCCACTCGTCGAACGCGGCTTTGATTTGAAATTGGGCGATATGGCGCGCCAGTCGAGCATTGCGCTCATGTTGGAGCTCGTCGTGCCGCCACGTCCTGAAGGCAATTATCAACTCGCGCACCTCATTGCCGAGTACGATGTCCCGCATTTGGGAATTGAGCGACAGAAACAGCGCGCAAATCTCATTATTCCCTATACAGCCAATCACGCGTCGCCTCCCATCAACCCAATGGTGATGAACCTCGCGGAAAAACTGAGCGCATTCAAATTGCAAACGCGCGCGCTTCAAGATGCCGCGAATGGCGACCTCGCCAATGCGACGCGCAAGCTTCAAGCCGCCGCGACGCGCCTGCTCAACATGGGCGAACAAAATCTAGCGCAGCAAATGTTGAACGAAGCCGCGAACCTTGAACAGCGCGGGCGCATGTCGGCGGAAGGCACAAAACGGCTGCGGTACGACACGCGAAAATTGACGCAGAAATTGGAGTAACTTTGTATGAATACGCGCCGTCAACTTTCAGGAAGAACCATTATCGCAATAACGATACTAACGTTCGTTCTCATGTACGGCGCAGGCATGTTTGTTTATCAACAAGCGCAGGACATGCGTCAGGTTTGTTTTGCTACGACGCATGATTTCATCAATTGTTATCAGCAAGAAGCAAATCTCTCTGCGGTTTCGGGCGGGCTTGCTTTGACTGCGCTGGCTTCTATTCCTTTGGGAATTATTTTCTACTTTGTTAGCCGCAAACGTCGTCAGTCATTAGTCCCAGCAGCGCCCCCGCCCACTTATTCGACAGACCCACTTTGTCCGAATTGTCAGCATCCCAACCGCGTTAGAGCGCGCTTTTGTGGAAATTGTGGTAAAGCGTTGCTTTCGTCCAGTTCTGCCCCACCTGTTTCGTCCTCGAATTATTTTCCACCACAATCGTATGCTCCACCAATCACACCGCCTACGAGCTCGCGCCGCTGGATTTGGGTTGCGCTCGGTCTGATTGTATTGCTACTGGACTTTGGTGGATACATTTTGTATCGCGTCAATGCCGAAAATGAATACGCGGCGGGGATTGCGGCACAGCAAGGTGGCGACTGTGATACCGCGAACGTTCATTTTCAGCAAGTCGCCGAGTTCTACCGGTTCAGTGGGAGCGCTGTTATTAACCAAGTCGAATCGGCAAACGGAGATTGTCTGCATCTAGCGAGTGGACGCTTGTTACGCGCGCAAAAGAATTTTCTTCAAGCGCTCGCGCAATTTGATTTTGCCAAGCAGTCGTCCAATTCGACAATTCTCGCGCAAGCCCAAAAAGAATATGATATGACGTTGGCAGAACTGGCAGAAGATACAGGCGCGGACGGAGCATTCGTAATGCAGCAGGCGCTCCATGCGCTCACACAAGGAAATCGTTCGCCGTGGCCCATTGTTGGCACTGCGAAATTGACCGATGCCAAGATGATGAGCGAGCAGTTTGATCTGGGCAGTCTCAAAGCGCACAAGCCGAGCGAGTTTCACTATGCGGTTTTTTATATCGAACGCACGAGAGAAGTCGAACGCTGTCCCTACTATAGTTCTTTTGGTCTCACCTACCCAGACGGAATCATGATTCGCGAAATTATCACTTGGGATGTGACCGCTCGCGATGCCCGAACAGGGCAAGCATCTTTTCAAAAAACGTTCGATGGATCTCCTCCGCGCGAATGTGGGCAAACTGAAACCTTTGCCCAAGGAACCATTAGCAAGACCGAAAGAGGAAGCAAACCCGATGCAGCTGCCGCGATTGCGTGGCTTCAATCGCAATTGGACCTTGCGCTTACTCCAACGCCTACACCAACACACACAGCAACAGCGACTTTTACACCGACTGTGACTTTCACTTCATCACCCACGGCAACCTTTACACCCACCACCACACCCACGCACGTGCCCGATGCCATTGTCAAAAGTGACAAACTCAACATTCGACGCGGACCGACCCAAGCGTTTGAGATTCTCGTCACCATCAACAAGAACGAGACCTTGTCTGTGCTGGCTCGCCTTGCCGATGGCACGTGGCTCGAAGTGCAAACAGTTTCGGGAACACGCGGCTGGGCATTGGCAAGCGGCATCATGCTCAACGTCCCACTCTCACAAATTCCGCTTGCAACGAATTTGCCGCCAACCCCGACGCCACGCGTGACGGCTACACCGCGTCCGACTGCGACGCCAAAGGTGTGTCCGTCAAATCCTGCGTATGTAAGTATCAGCAATGAATTGGATTCTGCCATCACGCTGATTCTCAAAGGACCGCAAAACTATTCTATCGGCGTACCAGCGAGTACACGAAAAAATGTTTGCCTTGTTCCGGGAACATACAGCTGGACTCGAGTTCGATCCGGCTATGAGAACAAGACTGGAACAGAGGCATTCTCCGAGCGAGAGTGGTCTTGCTGGTGGTGGTCTTATCTTGTTCATGTGGTAGGAAGTTGCGATGCTCCCACCGATCCAGCCGCATACCAAGCGCCGTGAGAAAAGAGTGTATTTATGATTTGTTCCAATTGTGGCCATCAAAATCGTCCCGCCGCCAAATTTTGCAGTCAATGTCGCACGACGCTCACCGCGCCTGCGCCGCCCGCACCCGCATCATCTACACCGTATGCAGGGACATTCTACCCAGTGGAATCACATGCAATCTCACCGACATCTTTTCCGATGTCCTACTCGAACGCCCTGCCGCTCGACGAACGCAAGCATATTCTCGACCAAGAAATTACCAAATACCAAAGGCAAGGGTGGCGCGTCCTCAATCGTACCGATACCACCGCTCAACTGATGTACGAAACGAAACCGAGCTGTCTACTTGCCCTTATCCTCGCCATCTTTTTGATTGTACCGGCGGTTTTGTATTTGATGTTTTACAAAGGCACGAAAAAATTGTTCTTGGAAGTGGACGACCAAGGTCAGCTCAAAGCGACGCCAAGCTAAGGTACGGCATGAATTATTGTTCCACCTGCGGACATCCCAACCGCGACACAGCGAAATTCTGCGTGGGCTGCGGAAAGAAATTCGACGCGCCGGATGGCTCTTTGCCATTTGCATCCGCGCCGCGCCCCCCCCCCTTTCCTGTGGCTATACCGCCGGTGACGCCTATTCCTCCACTCGAATCCGTTGGCGTTCCCTGTCCCAATTGTCAGCAGCCGAATCGGCTCGGCGCGAAATTTTGCCGACATTGCAGTGAACCGATTGCGACAATGCGAAAATGTCCGCACTGTGCGAGCGAGAATCGCTTGCAGGCGCGGCACTGTCGCGTCTGCGGTAAAAATGTCATGTTCCAAGCGCCGCCGCGTCTCGGCACGGGCAATCTCGCGCCTCAAACCCTCATAGCAAAACGCTACAAAATCATTCGCAAACTTGCGCAAGGCGGTATGGGCGCGGTCTATCTCGTCAGCGACATCCACTTGAACGACCCAGTGCATCAACGCGAAAAACGGTGGGCGCTCAAAGAGATGAGCGAAAAAGTATTTCCCGCTGACCAACTCGCCCAAGCCGTCGAAATGTTTCAACGCGAGGCGCGTATGCTCGCGCATCTCGAACAAGCGAACCTGCCCGAAGTGATTGATTTGTTCCAAGACCCCGACCTCAACAAGCATTATCTCGTCATGAGCTTTATCGAAGGGGAAACGCTGGAAGCGATTTTACGAAACAAAAACGCGCCGCTCGATTTGGAAACGGTGATGAAGTGGACGAATCAATTGTGCGGGGTCTTGGAATATCTCCACGCGCAAAACCCGCCTATCATTTATCGCGATTTGAAATTGAGCAACCTCATGGTGGAAACGAAAACGGGACTTTTGAAAGTGATTGATTTCGGCATCGCGCGTTTTCAACGCAAGCGCACATCAAAACATTTGAAACAGCCGGGGCAGCAAGAAAATGACGCGGGCATCGGCACCATCGGTTACGCGCCGCCCGAACAATGGCAAAAAGGCGAAGTCACCACGCAAGCCGACATTTACTCACTCGGCGTAATTTTGCATCAGCTTCTAACCAATCACGACCCTGCGCTCACCCCGTTCAGTCTGCCAAACATTTCCCAACTGAATCCGTTGGTGCCGCCGCGCCTCGCCTCGGTGATTGCCAAAGCGTACGAAAATAATCCGCTGCAGCGCTACGCGACCATCAGTGAATTTCAACGCGAGTTCATGCGCGCGTGGCATGACGAGTTTAGGGGGTGGACGAGTAGTCAAACGCACTGACGAGAATAAGTGAAAACTGATGTAAATCAAAAGTATCTTGGAGATTATTCATGAGTACAAACTATTCAGCAAAGGTGGAAAATTTTCTGACCGACCTTTCGAGCTCCGAGGCATACATCCGAAAGACCGCTGCAGAAGAACTTGGTAAGTTGGGGTACATTGACCATCGGGTGGCAACCGCATTAAAGATGACAGCAGCAACAGACCCGAACAAGTACGTCCGCGAAGCCGCACAAGCAAGCATTGAAGCCCTTCTTACTCATGACAACCATGGAGACTTGAGGGAATCCGCTATCACCTGCTCAAACTGCGGAACAAAAAATCGAGCGTCAGCAAAGTTTTGCGGTGCATGCGGAACTCAATTGCATGTGGTGCAGGAAATATCCTCGTCTGCGAAAGCGTGTTGGTTTTGTGATTCGCTTTCTGCAACCACAAGCAGCGCACTTGAAGTTAAATTGTTTGGAAATGTTGTGTATACACCTACGCAAGGTGGCAGAACACGGATTCAATGGCAAAAAGCAACGATCTTGGTCTCGCGATGTGCCAAATGCAAAGCGGCACACGAAACTCCCGAGAACTGGAAGATGCTCGGCTACGTGGTTGGAGCTGTCATTGGAATTTCGGCACTGGCAATCTTGCTGATTCCACTTTTTTCTTCTGGCTATCGTGGGGCAGCTCCTCTTCGGGTGAACATTTGGGGAGTCATATTGATCCTTGCCCTTGCAATCGCTGGACCCGCTTTTGTGGTTGGCAAAATTGCGGAAGCACTCGGGAATGCGCGTTTGCCCAAGGGTATACAACCCCAAGCTAATTACAAAACTTTTCCTGCAGTTGAACAACTAAAATCACAAGGATGGGAAATTGGAGAAAAGCCATCCGGGGTTAGATAGAACAACGCAACCTTAGAAAAATCCATGGAACAATCTCTGACCACTTGCCCCCGGTGCAAAACGCCCATCCGCGCCGACGCACACTTTTGCCCATACTGCGGCGCGTCGCTCCAAGTTCTCCCCCCCCCCTCGCCGTCTCCAAAGGGCGCTCCTGCGACGCGCTCCCTTCCCAAATTGCTCGGCGCGTACCAAGTCCGCAGTGTGTGGGACAACGAATCCGTGATTCGCTCGCTCACGCGCGGCAACAACAGTGAAACGTATCTGGCGCTGCCGCTGTTGGAGCCGTTGCCCGATGCGCGTGTGCGCGGGCTGGTTGCTCTGACCTCCGCGCCCGATGTGGAGAGCCAAGACTGTTTCGCGCGCGTTGTCGAGCAAGTTCGGGAAAAGCAAAAACATTTTTTGATTGTGGCGGCGCCGCGCGGGCAGCGATTGGAATCGCTTCTTGTCCCGATTCCGGGCGACCGCGCGCTCGAACTCTTTTTCCAGATTCAAGACATTCTGCATCGCCTTCAAAGCGCGGGGTTTGTCACCGCCTTGCCCCCCCCACAAGGAAAAAGTTGGCGAAACCTGCCGTTTTTCCAATTGCTCGATAAAATGTCAGACGAAGTGTATGTGCGCTTTCAACGCGAAAGTTTGCAGCGCTTTCGCCGCTGCTTTGCCATTCACGAAAATCAGATTCAACTTTTTGATTACACCGGCTGGGAGCCAATGCCGCACGAGCTCAAGGAACGACTCGCGCGCATCCAACGCGACCAAATTCTGGCGGTCCGCACAATGCACTGGCTCTATGCGCGCACTTCGCTCGGACGCAAGTTCAACGAAATCAAAGCGAGCAGCGGCGATGCGAGTCAAATCATTCTCGAAGCGTTTTCGAATCTCACCAACTCGCCTGCTCAAACGGGGGAATTGGTGTTTAGCCGCACGGCAAAACTCCACGAGACGCGGCGGCTCGGCACGACGACACGTCCTCTAAATGCGCCAGTCGGCGGCGCGCTCACTGCCAAATTAGGCAACCTGAAAATTCATGCGGCGGGCTTGACGGACAAAGGCGATACGCGCAGTCATAATGAGGACTCGATTTTGACGTTAGTGTTGAGCGAGACCGCAGGATTGTTTGTAGTCGCCGATGGCTTGGGTGGACATGCGGATGGACAATTGGCGAGTGAGGTTGTTGTCAAAAGTATGGAACAATTTGCGCGCGCGGAATGGCAGCAGTTGCAACAGGCGGACGGCGCGACGATTCACAGCACACTCAAACGTTGGGTTCTTCAGGCGAATCAACGCGTACTTGATACAGCCTATGCGCGCGGCAGCAACATGGGCAGCACTTTGACGGCGGCCTTGATTTTGAATGGGATCGCCTATATCGCCAATGTGGGTGACAGCCGCACCTATCTCGCGCGCGACAAACAGCTCGTTCCCATCACGCGCGACCATTCTCTCGTCGCTTCGCTCATCGCCGCGAATTTGTTGAATGAGGAAGAGATTTATACGCATCCGCAGCGCAATCAAATCTTCCGCTCGCTCGGCGCCGATGCCAAAGTTGAAGCAGATATTTTCGAGCAGCTGCTGATGCCGAACGACAAATTGCTCTTGTGTTCAGACGGTTTGTGGGAAATGATTCGCAAGCCGCAGTTGGAAACGCTCGTGAGCGATACAAATGACCCAAAACAATTGTGCAAAACGCTAGTGGCTATTGCAAATAAGAACGGTGGTGAAGATAATATAAGTATTGTCGTGATTCGCGCAGAATAAAAATGCGGGCGAATGAAAGGCAACGGCACACAACTTTTGTTTCACCGTCACTTTTCACTTGTCGCGTTTCAGGAGTTGGTTATGGCTGGAGAAGTGTTGTTGACCTGCACCGTGCATCGTGAGAATGTGCCTCTGCTCGCGCAGCCGCAGATTGGCTACATACTGCTCGAATTGATGCCCGCGCAGATGATTGCTAATGTGCGCATGCCGCTCAATTTTAGTTTTGTTTTGGACCGCAGTGGCTCGATGGGCGATGAACGCAAAATCGAGCAGCTGCGCGAAGCGGTGAAACACGCAGTTGATTTGTTGGATGCGGAAGATATTGTCTCCATTGTCGCGTTCGACGACGACGCGCAAGCGTTGGTTAGCAGCACACCTGCGCGTGATAAAAACAATCTGAAGCGTCAAGTGGACAAATTGTCGGCAGGCGGCGGCACGCACATGGAAAAAGGGATGCGCGAAGGATTACGCGAGGTGCGAAAAAATGTTGGAGCGCAGCGCGTCAATCAACTCGTCATTCTTACCGACGGGCAAACAGAAAACGAAGACCAATGCCGCCGCGAAGGAGAGAATGCGGGACGGGAAGGCATCAAGATTATTGCGCTTGGACTCGGCAGTGATTGGAACGAATCGTTGTTGGAAGATGTCGCGCAGCGCGCAGGCGGCAACGCCGACTTGATTTCACAACCTCACGAGATTGCTGATAAATTTCAACGCGTCGTTCAAGAGATGCAAGGCAACATTGTGCAAAACGCACTGCTGACGCTCCGCCTCGCGCAAGGCGTCACCCCGCGCAAGGTCTGGCGCGTCGCGCCTCTGATCAGTGACCTGGGTTTGCAGCCCCTCTCCGACCGCGATGTGCAAGTGCTGCTTGGTGAATTGGTCAAGGACCAAGGGCAGGGATTGATGGTCGAAGTCCTTTTGCCGCCGCGCGCCGAAGGACGCTATCGCATCGCGCAAGCGGATGTGAGCTATGATGTGCCGCCCGCGCAAATTTTTGGCGAACACGCGCGCGCAGACATCGTAGTCGGATATACTTCCAATCCACAGCTCGCCGAACAATACAATCCGCGCGTAATGAACATTGCGGAAAAGGTGACGGCGTTTCGTTTGCAGACGCGCGCATTGCAAGAGGCACAGCAGGGCAACGCAGCCGGCGCGACCCAGAAATTACGACAAGCTGCGACGATGCTGCTCAATCAAGGCGAAACAGACCTTGCAAAAACGATGCAGCTCGAGGCAGACAAACTTGAAAAAGGCGAGCAAATGTCTGACGAAGGAAGAAAGACGATCAAATTTCAAGGCGGCAAAACGGTCAAGTTGGGATAAGAAGAAAAGCCAAATCCAAATGGCAGACCGAACCATGAGGCAGAAAATCTTTGGCGACATTCCGTCGCACGAACACGGACGACCACTGCGAAGGGGGGCTATGAATGGAAATATGGATCTTTTTGGGAATAATAACCATTATAGGGTTGATTTTGTTATGGGGAGTTGCAATCCCGCTCTTGTCGGCACGATTTACTGCGATACGAAATCAGCGAAACGAGACAGACCTTATCGGCGGTTTGGTAAAGCTTGTCCTGTGGCAACCAAAGGAAGGCATCATTATTTTGAGGAACAAGAAGATTTCTGTTATTGATATGGACGGACGCGGAGGCACGAGATATATCTTCCCAATCTTGGGCGATGAGATACATGCTAGGATTCCTCTGGCAATCAAGCTTCTTGAATGGGAGGACAAAGAGGTTTTAACGAGAGAATCTCTACAAGCACAAATCAAAGTTGTTATCTGGTGGCGCGTAACCGACATTGAAAAATATGTCTTCAACATCGATCGGACTGTTCACAAGGAGGCGGAACACTTTGACAAAGGTCTATTGGAGGCTTCCGAGGTATGGCTCCGCGCGATTGCCGAAAGTTCGTTGCGCGTATTGGTCTCGCGCGCCAGTATTGCACAACTCATCTCTACAGCTGCAACAAGATATCTCGAGGTATCCCCTCATCAAGAGGGTAGAGAAATCGGCGATAGTGTATCAACAATTGCAGAGACGGTAGCAGAGGACCTGAAAGAGGAGTTGCACATAAAACTCGCTGCGTACGGGATTGGGATTGACCGTGTAGAGATCCAAGATGTACGTCTGCCCCCAAATGTTCAAAAAGCAGTAGATAACGTGTGGATTGCCTTCTTGAAGCCGGTTCAAAGCGAGCAGGAAGCTAGAGCCAGAGTTATCGAGTTAAAAGCAGCGGTGAGTGTCCTGGGCACCGATACAGTGGCATTGAACGAACTCTTGAAGAATTTTACACACATGAATTTTCCTATAGTACCTCAGTTTGTTCCAACCATATGGAATATGGTGGACAACAAAGCGCAGGGTCTTCAATCTTCACCTTTGTTGTCTACCTCAGTTGATAGTATACCAGCACTGCCCAACCAAACTATGCCGAGTGGACAAACAAGCAACTTGTCTGGACAAGCACATATGAAACAGTGCAGACGATGTGGGGCAGAAAATCGTCCGAATGTTAATTTCTGCGGAAAGTGTAGTACGCCTTTGAATGTACCGTAACTGCGATCTAACTTGAGGTCAACGCAAATAGCCAATAACAAGAACGAAAAAAGGAGCAACCCTATGAAGCAATGTCCAACCTGCAAGAACATGAACGAAGATGCCGCGATGTTTTGCGACAATTGTGGCAGTCCGCTCGGCGCCGGCGCGCCTCCACCGCCACAACCAATGGGGAACGTCTCCCCGGCAGGTGGAATGCCGATGGCACCGCAGCCCTCCGCGCCACCACCGATGGGCGCTGCATCGGCGGGAGGCAGTATTACATGTCCACAGTGCAACACATCCAACATGCCGGGAACATTGTATTGTGACAATTGTGGCGCAGATTTGCGGAGCGCCAGTGCCGCGCCGTCTGCGGCAGGTATGGGACAACCCCAATATACCCCGCCGGCGTACAATCCACCCGCCTACGCACCGCCCGCGCAACCTGCCTACACGCCGCCCGCGCAGCCGCAATATACGCCTCAGAGCTTTGCGCCATCGCCGCCGCGCATCATGGCAGGCGGACAGTCATTGATGGTACCCCAGAAGAGCGAAATCATTATCGGGCGTTCCGATGTGGCAAGCGGTTGGGCGGCGGATGTTGACCTGACGCCCGCGGGCGGAACCGCAGACCAAGGTGTTTCGCGGCGTCATGCCAAATTAACATGGCAGGGACAGTGGATGATTGAAGACATGGATTCGGTCAATGGCACGTATTTGCGAGGGCAAAAACTCGTGCCGCTTCAGAAGACCGCGCTCAATAATGGTGAAGTTGTCCAACTCGGCAGAATCCAAGTTACATTCTACGCGAGCTAATACAATCCATCACAAATCTCACTGGAGTGCCTGACGCGTTTCTGAAACGTCAGGCATCTAGAATTTGCGATTTGTGGATGCCCGCTACATCGGCAAACCTAACACGAGAGTCTCGCCTGGAGGAACCATGTTTTGCACTCAATGTGGGCAGGAAAATCGCATCACCAGTAAATTTTGCTCGCGCTGCGGCAAGCCCATCAAGCGCAGAGAACCATCTATTGAAACGGCGACACCGGCTCTACCTGCCTCTACCGACATGCCCGATCCATCCGCAGCGACCGGAACAGCAGCTCCCATCCCGTATTCCCCTAGCGCGCCCCTGCCCACTCTTCCGCCGCTCGTCCAAGACGACGCGCCAATGGATGGCGGATTCGGTTCGATTGTCGAGTTTCGCAAAATTGAATTGACGCTGTTGAGCGATTTGGAAAGTGTCTTAGAGTACACGCGCGCGTTGAATCTTGACAAGTCATTACAATTGATTACCGATGTAACTGCGCGAGTCAAAGACCGTTCTTTTACGGTCGCAGTCGTCGGAGAATTCAAACGCGGGAAAAGCACGTTTGTCAACGCACTGCTTGGCGCCAATATCCTGCCTGCCGACATTTTGCCGACAACGGCAACCCTCAATCGGATACAGTATGGACTCAAACCCGAAGTTTGGATTCAGTTCAAAAATGGAATGCGCGAAACAATTCCCCCGGCGCAGCTGTCCGAATACGTCACAAAGCTGACCCAGCAGGCGCGCGACCGCGCCGAGACAATTGAAGAGGCAGTCATTGCGTACCCCATTCCATTTTTGCAGAACAACGTGGAAATCATTGATACGCCCGGTTTGAATGATGAAGGGAACATGAGTACGGTGACCTATTCTGTACTCCCAAAGGTGGAAGCAGCGATTCTTGTCATTAGTGCGCGCGCGCCATTCAGTCAATACGAAGCCGATTTCCTCGAAAACAAATTACTGACGAATGATTTAGCCAAGGTCATTTTCGTCGTCAACATGATTGATACACTTGACACGCCCCAAGACCAAGAACGCATCGTCCAGTTTATCAAGCAGCGCATTCAAGAAAATATCTTGAACCGCGCCAAAGAACAGTATGGTCAAGATTCGGATGCCTACAAGGTGTATGTGCGGAAGATCGGTGAGCCAAAAGTGTTCGGTGTGTCGAGCTCGATGGCATTGAAGGGGAAACAACAGAATGACACCGCCAAATTTGAGACGAGTCAGTTTGCGGCCTTTGAATCAGCGTTGGAGAAATTTCTGACGCAAGATCGCGGCGCGATTGTCCTCCAAGTCCCCATTAACCGCCTTTTGGTCTCTGCCAAAGAGATTCTCGATTCGATTGATTTGCGCGAAAAAAGTGTCAACATGAAGAACGAGGACTTTAAGGCGATTTTTGACAAGACCACCGCCGAGATTCGCGCCGCGCGCCAACGCAAGACCGAAGAATTTAAACGCATTGACGACACCGCCGCGTCGGTCAAATCGGCGCTTCAGCCGCTCATCGCAGAACTGCCTAACGAAATGAATCAGGCAGCCGACCAAGTCATTGACAACACCCAGATTGAACCCAAAGACCTCAAAGATGAAAGACTCAAAGAACTGCATGAAAAATTATCCGGTGAGGTCTCGAATGCTCTAAAGAATGTGAACCGACGTTTTGCGGACAAGATTCAGCAGGAAATCCAAAAAGGTCTGGCAGCCGAAGCTGAGCGCCTGCGCGAATTTGCCCAGAGTTTGGATGAGACCCTTACTGCCGCGTCGAGTGAGTTTGAATCGGTGCAAGTAGACTCGAGTGCAAAACGCAGCGGCACCGTAGAGGGTGTTCTCGCGGTCGTCTCGGTGTGGACAGGGCTCGGTGGCATTTGGTCGGGGTATCGCATGGGGGGTGCGAAAGGTGCAGCGATTGGCGCAGGCGCGAGTCTCGGAACTGCGGTCGGCGCAGGTCTTTTGTTAGGGGTTCTCGCTATTCCTGTTACTTTGCCGGTCCTCGTGGTCGTCGGAATCGTCTCGTTCTTCACCGGTGGGAAATTGGTCGAGGCGGTGATGGGGAAACAAATGGTCTCGAATTTTCGCGAGAAATACAAGGACGCCATTCATCAAGAAATAGACAAGCAGTGGCAGGCGCAAGGCGTCGAGCAGCGGGTGTACGAACAAGTCAACGATGCGTTCCAAATGCTCAAGAACAAAGTGGGCGAAGAAGTGGATGCACTCTTGGATAATACCCAAAACACGCTGATGGATTTACGCGCGAAACGCGAGCGCGACGAAACACTTACCGAACAAGAACGCTATCGGCTCCAATTGATGCGCGCGGAAACACAGCGGATTCAAGGACGCGCGCAGGGACTCGCGAAGCAGATTATCGAAATCTTGAGCGTGTGATTGCCATGACCAACCAAACGTCACTAATTGCGAACCCCACCGCAAATCTCAACTTGGATTTTGGCGCGTACCTCGAAGCGCGCAAACGCGAAGCCGCCGCTCATCTGGTGAACGGCGTGCCGGACTATGGCTTTGCGTTAGATAGGCAGCTGCGCCAACAGCTCGCTGCTCTGCCGTTGATACGCCAACTCGCACAGTCGCTCGCGGCTTTGGCGATACCGTTGCAAAAACAGATTTACCATATGGATGGGGTGGCGGTCGGTCCGCATCAGTATTCTGAAATCTTTGAGGTGGCGGAGGAGTGCGCGCGGCGGCTGGGCGTTGGCATTCCGCAAGTGTTTATCATCAATCATCCAGAGATGAACGCGTTCACTTTTGCTTCAACCGAAGTGGAACCGATGATTGTCGTGACCAGCGCGTTGTACGAGGCATTCGAACCCGCCGAGTTTCGCTTTGTTATGGGACATGAGTGCGGTCACATTCACAATTTTCACGGCGCATATCAGACGATTTTTGAATTAATGTCGAACCGCGTTGCCCGCCTCGTCCTCGACGGAATGGATCTGATGGGTACGCCGCTGGTGTTTTTGAATCTGGCAAAGGCAGTAGTGCAGACGGGGGTAACGTTGCTTTTGGCGCGTTGGTCCCGTTGCGCGGAAATTACCAGTGACCGCGCCGGGCTGATTTGTTGTGGCGATGTTCAGGCATCCATGACCGCGCTGACCAATCTGACTACGGGCGGCGGCGCCAAACTAAAAAAAATCAATATTGAAGAGTACGTCAAACAGCTCGACAATATCCATTCCCTTTCCGCCAAGTTCCGCGAACTAGGCATGACTCACCCCATCATTCCAAAACGCGTACAAGCCCTGCGGTTGTTTTCCAACTCGGACGTTTTGTATTCGTGGCGCGCGGAGCTGTGCAATCCCGAACAGACCTACACACTGAAAGAAGTAGATACCTCGTCCGCCGAATTGATGGAAGTTTTGAAAGTAGGCAGTCTTTCCATTTGACTTGCCCGCGAAAGTGTAACTCCAAAATGCAAAACTCCCCCGCGCCTACCTACACACCCGCTTCCGCGCACGCACGGCGTGCCCATTATGACCTAGCCACGCTCCGCAGCCAATTGGAGGAACAGCTCGAGGCGCTCTCGGGATTTCTACAGCAAGAGCGAGTGCAAAAGGCGCTGGGCAAAGAGTTGCTCCGCGAGCTCAAACGGCGCGAACAGGAAATCCGCGCGCGGTTTGAATCTGAGTTTACGCTCGTCGTTCTGGGTGAATTCAAACGCGGGAAATCTTCGCTCATCAATGCGCTGCTGCAAGCGCGCATCGTGACTACCAATATCACCCCTGAAACGGTGACCATCAACGAAATTCATTTTGGACCCGAGACCAAGCTGCAAATCTGTTTGTCCGATGGTGGGCGTGTGGAACTGGCGTCCGAAGAACTATCGGCAGCAAAACTCGAACCGATTCTCAAAGAACTCGCCGCACCGGTGAGCTATGTGCATGTCCAAGCGCCGGTCGAATGGCTGCGCGGCATTCGGCTCGTGGACACGCCGGGCATGGGTGATTTGCTGAGAAAATTTGACCGGCAAGTCGTTGACTATTTGCCAACGGCGGATGCGCTGATTTATGTCACGACGAGTGACGCGCCGTTTTCGGAACAAGAACGGGATTTTTTGCGCGTCACCATCATGCCTCAAGATTTCCCGCGCATTCTATTCGTGGTCAACAAACTGGACATTGCCACAACGCCGGAAGATGTCGAACGCGTATTGGCACACGCGCGCGAAAAACTGGCGAGTTTGTTTCCCGAATCGAGCTTGCTGGGCATTAGCGCATTGGACGAGATTGCGCGGTTGGAGGGACGGGCCCGTCCAAACGCCGCGCACGCCGAACAACTCGCCGCCCGGTTCGAGGAGCTACGGACTCAACTTTACGATATCATTGTCTTGAATCGGCACGTCATTCAGATGGACCGCGTGGGCGACCTGCTTGTGGAAAGTCTTCGCTTACTGCAAACGCGCGTGAATCGGATGCGTGAGGCGTTGCAAGCCGACCAGACGCAAAAAGAGCAGACTCGCGGCGTGTTAGAAGGGAAATCTACGGCATTGGCAGAGCGCATCGAACAGCATCGCACACAAACACGGGCGCGAATTGAAGCGTATGCCGACCAAGTGACCGTCTGGATGGACGGGTTTGCGGACCGACTCGAACAAGAAGCGATTCACAAATTGAATCAATATCGCTTTGAAGATGTGCAACGTTATTTTCAATTTTTTCTCGCCGACAGTTTTCGTGCCGCCATAAATCAATGTATCGGCGCAAATCAGGCGCAGGTGATTCAAATTGCTTCGGAGGCGCGCCGAGCGGTTGCTCAGGACATTCGGGAGTTAGCGCGATTGAATCCGACTTCGACGTTTGTAGCGCCTGTGGTGGCAGCGCCAAGCTTTTCCAGTCTACAAGCGACGTCCCTCGAACTTTTTGAAAGCAAACTCAGTACCGCCCTCTTTGCAGGTTTTTCTGACCCCTTGCTGTCGGCACTGATTGCGTTCGCGACCAATCGGTTTCTCGAACGGACGCAAGAGAAAAAACAAATCGCCACGTATCAACAAAAACTCCTTCAGGCGTTTCCCGAGTTGCGCCGCACCGTCAAAGAACGGATCAAGACCCTCTACCAAAATATGGCGGAGCAGGTGGACAAACAGTTGCAGCAGCAATACACGCAAGACCTTGACGAACTGCGCGAGACATTGGCACAGGAACAAGAAATCCGCCAAGCCGGTGCGCCGAGCATCGCCGCAGCCAATCAAGTTTTCCAAGAGATTGATGAAATGATACAGGAAACGCTCGCATCGCTGGATGCGTTCCGCAAAAAATTGTCTCTAGAGAAAGTGTTGGAAACGTGACTCTATCTCTCGCTCCGAATGCAATATTGCAAAATCGGTACCGGATTTTGCGTATGCTTGGACAGGGCGGCATGGGTGCTGTGTATCAAGCAAGTGATATGCGGTTGGCAGGTCATGTCGTCGCCATCAAGGAAAATTTTGAAACGACATCCGCCGCGCAAGCGCAATTTCAGACCGAAGCAAACCTGCTGGCAAATTTGCAGCATCCCATGCTGCCCCGCGTCACCGACCATTTCATTGAGCCGAGCGGACGCCAGTACCTAGTGATGGATTATGTGGAAGGAGAGGACCTGGATGAATGGGTTAAACGTCGCGGCGCTGTGCAAGAGCAACAAGCCATCGTGTGGATGACGCAAATTTTGAATGCGCTCGAATACTTGCACACCCAGCCGCTTCCTATCATTCACCGCGACATCAAACCTTCCAACATCAAAATTCGCCCCGACGGACGCGCGATGTTGGTGGATTTTGGGATTGCGAAAGCGCAAGTCGCGGGACAAAAAACCATCGCGGGTGCGCAATCGTTTTCGCCCGGATATTCGCCGCTCGAACAGTATGGCTACGGCTCCACTGATGCGCGTTCGGATATTTACTCACTCGGCGCGACATTGTATTTTTTGCTCACAGCGACCACGCCGACGGAAGCGCGCGACCTCGCGACTGGCGCAGCAGCTCTTCGCCCGCCGCGCGAACTCGGCGCGTCACTTTTCGCCTCGACCGAATCCACCATTCTCAAAGCGATGGCGACACAGCCTGGGCAGCGTTTTCAAACCGTCGCAGAATTTCGCGACGCACTGAATCCGCGTGTCGGCACACAGCGCATTTACACCCCCCCCGCGCCCCAGCCCGCAACCTTGGTGGGCATGACGCCGCAACCCGCATACGCCCAACCGCAAATCATCGCTCCTCCCATTGTGCAGCTAATTCCTGCGCGTCCGAGCGCACCTGTGCCGTTGCTCGCATCCACCATCAATTCATTTTACGCGTCGTATTGGCGGCGCTTGTTTGCGTACTTGATTGATTTATTCCTCTTGCTCGTGGTCGGTGGAACTCTCATCTTTGTTGGCGAGGTTTTCGATGGAGCAATGGGAACCTATTCGTACAATTCTTCCAGTGACACGGTCACTGGTACGTTTTCAACTCTCGCGCAGTGTTTTTACTATGTGATTGCCTTGTTGTACTTTGTTGTCTTGACAGGCAAGTACGGGCAAACCCTGGGCAAAAAAGTTCTTGGCATCCAAGTCATTAAGCGGAGTACAGGCGCGCCGCCGGGCTTTGGCGCTTCGTTCATCCGCAATTTTGTCTTTGGGCTTGAATTTGTCGGAATGTATGTCCTCGTCGGCTTTGTTGGACTCTTGTGGCCCCTTTGGGATAACCAAAAACAGGCGTGGCATGACAAAGCTGCCAGCACCATCGTCATTCGCGTATAACGTGTATGTCCAATACCCTCGCGCTCAATTCCCTCTTGCAGAACCGCTACCGCATTCTCCAAAAACTTGGGCAGGGCGGATTCGGCGCGGTGTATCTTGCGCAAGACACCCGTTTGAACAATCGCCTCGTCGCCGCCAAAGAAAATTTCGATAACTCTACCGAAGCGCAAACGCAATTTCAAATCGAAGCGAATTTGCTCGCCAATTTGCAGCACGCGAGTTTGCCACGCGTCAGTGATTTTTTCGTCGAGCCATCGTCAGGCAGACAATATCTGATTATGGATTTTGTCGAAGGCGACGACCTGGCACTCATCGTGCAGCGCACGGGGCGCTTGAGCGAAACACAAGCCCTCCCGTGGATGGAACAAGTATGTGAGGCGTTGGCGTACTTGCACACGCAACAGCCGCCCATCATTCACCGCGACATCAAACCCCCAAATATTCGCATTCGGCGTGACCAACGTGCCATTCTCGTAGATTTTGGCATCGCCAAAGTATTTGACGCTGCGCGCAAAACTGCCGACGGCGCGCGCGCGGTGTCAGCGGGTTATTCGCCGTTGGAGCAATATGGCAATGGCACAACCGACGCGCGTTCAGACCTGTACGCGTTGGGCGCAACAATGTATTTTGTTTTCACCGCGCAAACGCCGCCCGATGCAACCGAGCTTGCCGCCCAAGACAAATTCCTAACCCCGCCACGCAAAATGAATCCAAAACTCTCTTCTCACGTTGAAGCGGCAATTCTCCAAGCCATGCACCTTGACGCGCGCCATCGCCACAACTCGGCGGACGAACTGCGCCGCGCCTTGCGTGCGCCAATACCCGCGCAGAAACCCGCGCCCTATGTTCCTGCGAAACCTGTCGTGCAAGCCCAGCCCATTGCCCCAGCACAGCCCGTGCCACAACCCTCTGTCACAGTCCACTGCATCCACTGCGGCAAAATGAATCGCGCAAACGCGCGCGTTTGCGCATACTGCGGCAAATCACTACGCGGCGGCGTCCAAAATTTAGCGGCACTGCCTCCTGTCCAAGACCAAGCGAGATACGCGCCGCCACCTAAACCGCAATCTGCGCCAGAACCCGCGCCATTTCCGAAAAAATCAAGGCGCGGCGCGAAACAAAGCGCACAGAAAAAATCGGCGCCGCAAAAACAAACGAGCCGGACGAAAAAGATGTTGCAAGTGATTGTTTTTGTTTTGATTGGATTGATTGTGTTGGTAATTGTGGTGTTCTTGCTGCTCGCGATTGGATGAATCTCTCTACGATTTCCGCTTGATGCTTGAAATGATTCCTTGTTACAACTGCAATCACCCAAATCGAGAGCCAGCGCGTTTTTGCGTCAAGTGTGGTTCGCTGCTGTTCTTGAACAATCGTTATCGCGTACTGCGTGTTATCGCGCGCGGTGGGATGGGCGCAGTGTATCTTGCGCAAGATACACTGCGCGATCTGCGCGTCGCTATCAGAGCGCGTGAGTTGCGCGGGCTGGCGCCGAACGAAAGGCAGACAGTGGAAGTAGAAACTGCGCGAGAACTCGCGCTGCTTGCCGGAGTGAAGCATCCCGCGATTCCCGTATGGATTGAATCGTTCAATGATGCGCGCGCCGTGTACATAGTGAGAGAATTTGTTGATGGGGAAGCATTGGAAACTGTTTTGGCTGAGCGCGGAACGCCGCTTCCTGAAATCGAGGCATTGAACTATGCAAGCCAGGTGTGCGACGCACTGCGCTACCTGCATACGCAGACGCCGCCCGTGCTGCATCGCGATATTAAACCCG
>CALMZO010000129.1 GCA_937870825.1 uncultured Chloroflexota bacterium
AAATCATAAATCCAAAATCCTGTTCGTTCACAATCACCTTGCGTCATTCGTGCGAACAGACCGCGACTTGTTGGCGGAACGATACTGTGTGCGCGAATGGTTTCAACGCGGTCGCGCTGTGAATCCTGCTGCCTTGTATCGCGCGGTTGTCGAATGCGATTTGGTGTTTGGTTGGTTTGCGAGTTGGCACACTTTTTTTCCAATTCTCTTGGCAAAGCAGCGCCACAAGCCAAGCATTCTCGTCGTAGGCGGCTATGATTCGGCGAACATGCCCGACATCGCCTATGGCAATCTCCGCGGGGGCATCAAAGCCCGCGTCACACGCGCGACGATGCAGGGCGCAACCGCTCTCGTTACAAATTCCAATTTCACACGGGCTGAAGTCATCCAAAACGCGCATGTGCCTTTGACTCGCGTCACCGCGCTCTATCACGGGCTTGTCCCTGCAGGCGCGCCTGTTGTGTCCAAAGAAAATTTGGTCATTACCATTGCAAATGTGGACACGAGTAATTTGGAACGCAAAGGGCTCACAGCATTCGTGCGCGCCGCTGCCCATTTCCCCGAGACACGATTTGTTCTTATTGGGGCGTGGCGTGATGATGCAATAGACAGATTGAGAGATATTGCATCGCCCAACGTGACATTTACCGGCTATCTCGAACAGGTGCAACTGGAGGCCTATTTGGCGCGCGCGCAAGTGTGCGTTCAAGCATCCCGCCACGAAGGATTCGGACTCGCCGTCGCCGAGGCAATGCTGCACGAGTGCATTCCAGTGGTCACACGCATCGGCGCACTGCCCGAAGTCGTCGCTGATGCAGGCATCTATGCCGACTCGCCCGAACCGGAAGCACTTGCTCGCGCAATTCGACTCGGTTTAGAACAGGACATTGCATTAGGATGCCGCGCGCGTGAGCGCATTATGAGTACGTTCCCGCTTGAAAAGCGGCGTCAACAGCTCTTTACTCTCGTTCAAGAATTGCTGGGGCGACGCGTTTGAAAAACTTTGATGAATCAAACAAGCGTCACCGCAAAAACATCCCAAAGCGCGCTGCCTCTCGTCACCATCATTCTTCCCATTCGCAATGAAGCGCGTTTCATGGAACGCTGTCTTGGTGCGGTGTTGACGCAAGAGTATCCGCATGAATGTTTGGAGGTATTGGTTGTTGACGGCATGTCCGACGACGGCACGCGCGATATTGCCGAGCGCGTCATCGCGCGGAACTTGAATCTAGAATCTCCAATTTCCAATCTCCAACTTTTGGAGAATCCCGAACGCATTGTACCGACTGCGCTCAATCGCGGGATTCGCGCGGCGCGCGGGAAAATCTTGGTACGAGTTGACGGGCATTGCGTGGTTGCGCGCGAGTATGTGCGGCGTTGTGTGGATGCGCTGAATACCATAGACGCAGATTGTGTCGGCGGCGCGATTGAAACCATTGGGGAGAGCGAGATGGCGCGCGCGATTGCATTGGCGCAAAGTTCCCCGTTCGGCGTAGGCGGCGCGCGCTTTCGGTATTCCGACCGCGCGGAATATGTTGACACACTCGCGTTCGGCGCATACCGCCGCGAGGTGTTTGAGCGCATCGGGCTGTTTGATGAGGAACTCGTTCGCAATCAGGACGATGAATTCAATTTTCGGCTCACGCGCGCGGGCGGAAAAATTTGGCTCGACCCCTCAATCCGCTCTGTGTATTATTCGCGCGCATCGTTACGCGGGCTCTGGAAACAGTACTTTGAATACGGCTTTTGGAAAGTGCGCGTGATTCAAAAACACGGGCGCCCCGCATCTGTGCGGCATCTCGTGCCGATGCTGTTTGTGCTGGCGTTAGTGGTTGGCGCGGGGTTGAGTTTGTTAACACGTTCCGGTTGGTGGTTCGCGGCAGTCATCGTTCCGTATGTCATCACGAATTTTATTGCCTCTGCCATTGTCGCAGCAAAAAGCGGTTGGCGTTATGTTTTCTTGCTCCCATTGGCTTTTGCGACGATGCATCTGGCGTACGGGACAGGATTCGTCGCGGGAATGGTTCATTTCGGTTTGAAGGGTCGCCGAGTTCAAGCCGTCTCCCAGGCATGAGCGAATTGGAACGAATACGCGCAGAATATGCGCGCCGCGCGCAGGATGCGAGATACGCGGAATGGTACGCCGACGCGAATGCGGCTAATCGTTTTATCGAACAAGAGCGGGATGCAGCAATTCGCGCGGCGCTCAAGGAATTCCCGAACATTCTGAATAGAGGCGCGCGGATTCTCGATATTGGCTGTGGGGCAGGACACGAACTGGTCAAGTGGCAGCTATTGGTGGCAGAAGCAAGATTGTGCGGGATTGATTTACTTGAAGCGCGCTTGAACAACGGGCGACAACGTTACCCATACCTTCCCTTGTTATGGGGGGATGCTTCGGCGCTCCCGCTGCAAGATGAAACGTTTGACGTGGTGATGCAGTTCACGGTCTTTAGTTCGATACTTGATGGTTCGTTGCGGCAATCTGTTGCGCGAGAAATGAAAAGAGTACTCAAACCGGGCGGGATCGTCTTGTGGTACGATTATTGGCTCAACCCCACCAACGCGCAGACAGTCGGAATGACTCTGCGTCAGGTGCGAAAACTTTTTCCTGAATTTGAGATGCGTGTGCGGCGCGTCACGCTCGCGCCGCCGTTAGCACGCTTCCTCGCGCCGCGTTCAATGAAACTGTGTGCATGGCTGAATAAGATTCCGCTTGTGCGCTCACATTACCTGATTGTTTTGTCGCGCGAAACGGTCAAGACCTAATCTCGCGTACCTCCACACGCAAGACACATGTACGGTGCGTCAGAACGAATTCGTTTTGACGCACTTTTTTGTGCCTGCTATTCAGGTCGTTGGAAGTTAATTGACAATTCTTTCCTTGTGATATATTATTCTTACCGTGAATAGATTTTATTCAGATACTGAATTAAAATATATTCCCCGCTGGCTGACTGGTGCGTTAGGCGATGCCTTGCGCCAATTTCCGGTCGTGGTCTTGACCGGCGCGCGGCAAGTGGGCAAGAGCACTTTGCTGCGTCATGCCGAACCCCTTGCCGGGTGGAAGTACTACACCCTAGATGACTTTGATGTTCTACAGCAAGTGGAGCGAGACCCCCGCGCGCTGTGGGCGGGAACTTTGAATTTGATCATTGATGAAGTGCAAAAAGCGCCGCAGCTGCTGCCCGCCGTCAAGCGCGCAGTCGATGAATCTGACCGACAAATACGCTTTGTACTATCCGGCTCGGCGAATTTGATGCTAATGCAGCATGTGAGCGAGAGTCTTGCCGGGCGCGCGGTCTATTTTGTCTTGCATCCGATAACGCCCGGCGAAGTGGCGCGAAAAGCCGCGCCCACCATTTTGCTCGAATTGTTAGCAGGGTCTTTGCCCGAAGAACGACAAGTTAGCCAGAGCTTGGACCTATTCCCCGAAATTCTGCGCGGCTGGATGCCCGCACTGTTACCGTTAGAAACCTCACAAGCGATCTTGCAATGGTGGGAAGGATACATTGCCACGTATCTTGAGCGCGATCTCCGTCAAATCGCACAAATCGATTCGCTCGTCGATTTCCGTCGTGTGATGCAGCTGCTCGCTTTGCGTACGGGGCAGCTCTTGAATCAATCGGAGGTGGCGCGGGACGCTTCGCTCACCCAACCGACTACGCATCGCTATATCAACTTGCTGGAAGCAACGTACCTTTTGCAGCGCCTGCCTGCGTATTCGGCGAGCCGAACGACGCGCTTGGTGAAATCGCCGAAGGTACATTGGGCGGATTCAGCGTTGGCCATATACTTGGCTGGTTATTATGACCTCCAGAGTTTGCTTCAGGCGCGCGAATGGGGGAATCTGTATGAAACCTTTGTTGTTCAAAATTTGCGCGTGTTGGCAGAACTGCTGACGCCGCGCGCCCATCTTTCCTTTTGGAGGACTACCACCGGGAAAGAAGTGGATGTCGTGATCGAACAAGGACGCCGCCTGGTCGCGTGTGAAATCAAATTGAGCGAAAGCGTCAGTTTTTTCGATGCGGACGCGCTCCGCGCATTTCTGGTGGAACATCCCAAGAACGCCGTCGGACTTGTCATTTATCGCGGGGATGCGATCAAGCGCCTCGATGAAAAGATCGTGGCGCTCCCTTTGGGGTTGTTATTGGGAGTATAAGTCTTTGCACAAAGGTTCATTTGCAGCCGCAGTGCCGGTTGTATGGCGCACGCGTGGAGATTTTTTTAGTGCAACCCGAACCGACCGACCTCACAGCCGTGCGCCAAGTGGCGGAAACGAAATTGACGGAGATGTTGGCTCGGCGTTGGAAACGGCGCGGACGACCTCGGACCAACCGCAAACTTCGGGAAGGACGTTCTCACTATCGAACGTCCATACACCGCGGCGCGCTCGGCACCACCTCCATACAGTTTCTTCCTGTATCCGCATTCTCATTGAGAATCGCCAATGCAGTGGGAATGCAAGATTTTAATTAGCGGCGCTCCCCGTCAAATCGCGCAGTAAATGGACATATGTCCATCTAATTTGAACTGCCTCGAAATTAGTGGACATATGTCCATTTATTCCCATTCCACCTACATTTCTTCACCGTAGAATTCGCGCCGCGCCCAACGACCTCACGGATTCTCCTCCCACAAAAACGCAAAATCGTTCAACTCGAACCAGCGTTTGTTCCCCGCGCCGCGCGGGCGTTCCAGCGGCAAGCGCACAACGTGAACGACCTCATCGTGCGCTCCGGGACGATGCGTTATTTTGTAATGACGGTCGTCCTGCGCTTGCGCCGTCGGACCCACCAAAGCGACCCGGAACAGTTTCCCATCCCACATGAGCGTCAAATCCACTTTGTCCAGCACATCCATGCGCGCGTCAATGAGATACGTGTCAAAGCGGCGCGCTTCGGCGAGCAGCGCCATCACGTGCAAACTATCCATCAGCGACGGATAACAGTTGTTGAACAGTTTCACGCGCACGCCGCGCTGCTGCGGCGGGGCAAGCTGCTCGAACCAAGTTTTCCACCGCCTCAAACACCGCTCCGCATATTCCGCTTGTGTAAAGAGCGTCCCCGCATTGTGCAGCATCTCGAAAAATTCCCGCGCGGCGGGCGTGGGCGTGCGTCCCGCGCGGTCTCC
>CALMZO010000130.1 GCA_937870825.1 uncultured Chloroflexota bacterium
GCGACGATGCGTTTGTTTTTTCCTTTAAGTTCGTTTTGCAGCGCGCGCACTTTTTGTTCTTTTTGTTCGGGCAGCACTTGGGCAATCACGTTCTCAATGCCAATCTGTTTGGCAATGGCTTTCGCGGTACGTTCGTTATCGCCGGTAAGCATATAAACGTCAACACCCATTTTTTGTAATGCACCCACCGCTTCGCGCGCTTCGGGTTTCAAGGTATCGGCAACGGCGATAATGCCTACCGCTTGTCCGTCCACCGCCACAAACATTGGCGTCTTGCCTTCGTCGGCTAATTTCGCCGCGAGTTTATCCAACGCAACGGTATTGACTTTTTGGTCCACCATCAATTTCGCGTTGCCGATGATGACCTCTTGCGAATCCACGCGCGCGCGAATCCCATGTCCCGCCAACGCGCCAAAGTCCACGACGGGCGCGAGCGACAATCCTTTCGCGTTCGCATATTCCACAATCGCTTGCCCAACCGGATGCTCGGAAAATTTTTCGGCGGACGCGACGAGTTTCACCAATTCGTCTTGTGACATGCGCCCATCGTTTGATGCAATGCCGATTCCCGTCATTGCGAGTTGCGGCACACGCATCGTCGGCGCGATGACAACATCCGTCACCGTCGGTTTGCCTTGTGTCAGCGTGCCGGTTTTGTCGAGGACGATGGTGTTGAGTTTGTGTGCGGTCTCTAATGCTTCGCCGCTGCGAATGAGGACGCCGAGTTCTGCGCCTTTGCCCGTGCTGACCATGATGGCGGTCGGCGTCGCCAGTCCCAACGCGCACGGACACGCAATAATCAACACCGCAATTGCATTCACGAGGGCAAACGTGAACGCGGGCGATGGACCAAAAATCCACCACGTTACAAAGGTCAACGCCGCAATCACCAAAACAATTGGGACAAAAATCGCGGAAATTTGGTCGGCAAGTTTTTGAATCGGCGCTTTGGACGTTTGCGCCTCTTCGACCAATTTGACGATTTGCGCGAGCGCGGTCTCTTTGCCGACTTTGCGCGCTTCAAACGTGAACGCGCCGGTTTTGTTCACCGTGCCGCCCATCACTTTGTCGCCGATATGTTTTTCGACGGGCACGCTTTCGCCGGTGAGCATGGATTCGTCCACACTCGACGCGCCGCTGAGCAGCACGCCATCAACAGGCACGCGTTCGCCCGGACGCACCAACATCACATCGCCAACGCGCACGGCATCTACGGGAATTTCACTTTCAACCTTGTCGCGAAGGACGCGCGCGGTTTTCGGCGTGAGGTTCATCAAATTTTTGATTGCCGCGCTCGTTTCGCCTTTGGCGCGCGCTTCGAGATATTTTCCGACTTTGATGAGCGTGATGATGACCGCTGCCGTTTCAAAATAAACGTGGTCGCCGAGATTGATGCCCGCGAGTCGCGCAAGCAAAACTGCGACGCTGTAAAAATACGCCGCGTTTGTGCCAATCGAAATCAGCACATCCATATTCGCCGTGAACCGCCGAATCGCCTTCCACGCGCCGATGTGATACGCGCGCCCGACGTAAAACTGCACAGGCGTTGCGAGCAACAACAAGAACCAATCAAAATACGGCGAGCCGAAAATTGGACCTAGCGTCGGACTTGTCATCCAAACCGAGTGCAGTACATCGCGCGTCATTGCGAGCAAGAACAACGGAATCGTCAATGCCGCGCCGATGAGGAGGTTCAAACGTTCGCGCGCGAGTTCGCGTTTGCGCGCTTGCGCCTCCATGTCAACCGGTTCGACGAGCGCCGCGCCACCGGAATCGGCCACCACGCGCGCGCCGGTCTGTTCAATTGCCTCGCGCAATTCGCGCAGTGTGATTGCGCCGGGAATAATTTCGATGCTCGCTTGCGTGGTTGACACTTGTGCGTTCAAAACCCCCGCAACATTTTTCAAGCGCGCTTGAATCGCTTCCGTGTCTTGTACGTGTTCGAGCGGCAGTTCTACTTTATCGGTAATGACATCGTACCCAACGTCCTGCACATGCCACAACATGTCGGGCAGCGTTGCTTTGACGGGGTCATACTGAACGGTGGCGCGTTCGGTGGCGAGATTCACCACCGCTTTCTCCACGCCAGCCGTTTCTTTTAAACCATGTTCCACATGCGCGACACAGCTCGCGCAGGTCATGCCTTTGATGGGTAAAACAATTTGTTGAGTAGCCATTTCACATCGCTGACGCAAGACGAACGACGGACGACGAACGCATCTCCAAGAATCTTTCGTCCTTTGTCATCCGTCGTTCGTCTTTACAGCTTGTTCGCCGTTTCAAACACTTCGAGTAATTCGCCAATGACGCGCTCGCGTTCATCCGGTCTGTTGGAACGGATTGCCGTTGTGACGCATTCGTTCATGTGTTTTTCGAGGATGCGCGCGTTCATTTTATCAATCGCCTTTTGGATGGCTTGCGTCTGCTTGATAATATCCACACAGTACGCATCGTCCTCAAGCATCCGCACTATCGCGCCCATGTGTCCTTGAATGGAGCGTGCGCGATTCAGCAAGTGAGTTTTGTCCGTGGGTGCCATTCCTGTATTCTCCAAGAGTAAGTTGTTGCAAAATCAATATACTTACCCCCCCCATAGGGGGGTGCAAAGGTTGCGTTGTCAGGACTGTGCGTGATGCGCGGTCAGCGCGTGATGGTCAATCCGGTCATGTTCGCACGGGTCAAGATGCACGAGCGCGGTCATCAGCATTGGAAATTCGTGAAACAATCCGTGTCGCACCTGTTCGGCGATATCGTGACTCTTGGCAAGCGGCAAATCGCAATCCACCACAATGTTTAACTCGACGTACATACGATGTCCGATCCAACGCGCGCGTACGTCGTGTACAGATTGCACGCCCTCCACGCCCGACGCCGTTTGCTCGATTTGTTCGATTGTTTTCGGGTCCATCGCGTCCATCAGGCGATGCCACATCTGACGCGCCGCATCGCGGACAATGACAAGAATCGCAAAGCCGATGATAAAGCCCATCGCGGGGTCTGCCCACCAAAAGCCAAGCCACACGCCAATCACGCCCACCAAAACGGCAAGCGATGTAAAGCCGTCCACGCGCGCGTGCAGTCCATCGGCAATCAAAGCGGCGGAACTGATTTCGCGCCCGATGCGAATTCGAAAGAGCGCTACCGCTTCGTTGCCGATAAAACCAACCACGGCGGCGACGGCGACCCAGCCCAGATTTTCCAGGGGCTGCGGGTTCAACAGTTTTTGAAAGGACTCGTAAAACACAAAGAGCGCGCTGCCCAGAATCATCAGCACAATCACCGTGCCTGCCAAGTCTTCCGCGCGGCCATAACCGTACGTATAGCGGCGATTGGCTTGACGGCGATTGAGCGCGAACGCGATCCACAACGGAATCGCCGTCAGCGCGTCTGAAAAATTATGCACGGTGTCCGCCAACAACGCGACACTGCCGCTTAGCGCGACGATGACAACCTGAAAGAGCGCGGTCACCATGAGCGCGACCAGAGATATTTTCAGCGCCCAAATGCCGCGTGCGCTTGATTCGAGAACGCTGTCGAATTCTCGTTCGCCGTGATGGTGCAAGCCAAAAAGATGTTCCACGCCGTCCACCATCCAACCAACAATGCCCGCGCGCGGTTCATGTGCGTGGTCATGGCTTGCATGTGAATGACCATGCCCGTCATGGTCATGCGCTTTCTCGTGCGTGTGAGTATGTGACTCGTCATGCGGATGTGATTCGTCGTGCGGATACGAATGCGATTCGTTATGCGGATGCGGATGCGATTCGTCGTGCGGATGCGTGTGTGGTTCGGCGTGAGAGTGGGTGTGTTCTTTCATTGTCAGTATCCCCGTTAGATTGAATCCGTGTCAGCGTGAATCATCGTATCAGTCCTAAACCGGTCCCAAACGTCTGTCCAGCTGCCGCGCAACCATTTGCCCGAGCGCAAACAAAAGAAATCCCATCAGCGTGAGATTGACGGCGATACTCAAAAAGACGACGACGTTCGAAAACATGCTGTGCGTGTGCGGCGGCACCCCGTCATTTAGACCCAGCATTCCGGCAAGCAGCGACCAAAAGCCCTGCCCGTTCAGATTTCCCACCGAAATGTCGAACGTTCGGAGCAAAGAATTGAGGGCTTGGGAACCGCGAAAGTCGCCCATCAAGTGTCGTACATGATTCAAGCCGGCACCGTAAAAGGCTTGTAGAGTGTAAACTATAAGGATTACGAATCCCAACACCTTGCCGCGCTGTACCAAATACAAGCCCAGCGGCGGGAAAATTCCATAAATCAGTACGAGGGATGCGAGGAATTCGGCAGTGGAAATGCCGTACCATGCAGCTTCACCGACGATAAACGCGTCGTCCAGAACGTGCATGGTCAGCAAGAGAATGCTGCTGACAAAGAGAATGGTAATCCCTCTGATAGGTTCGGAAAAATGGAAAATACGATGTCTCATGGTCACACGGGGCTACAACAACTTGGTCAGTTTGAATGGTCCCTGATGCCGAAATGCTTCCGCCAGCGCCGCGCCCGAATGACTCAGAACGCCGTGATTCATTGCCAGCGCCCGGTCCATTGTATGATGCAAGGCGCGTCCGAGTTCCAGGTTATCACTCTGGAGTTCGTCATAATTCGGCAAGATGTTGCGTAAAACCGCATCGCCGATGCGTTCTTTCATTACTTGAGCGGAAAAGGTCAGTTGGAAATTGAGACAGTCCAACGCCTTTTGCTTGAGCGCAAAGGTCGCGCCGATTTCGACGACACAGTTCGGTTGTTCCGGCGACATGTAATAGATTTCCCCAATCGTATGCGGAGCTTGTCCGCCACATTCTTCGATGCGCCAATCGCGCCCTGCCAATGCGACGGCTTCAAGATACAGCAGCATTGCAAGACGGCGGTCCGGGTCAAGGTCGTGATAGGAATGTTCGGGGTCTTGGGTGATGAGGATATTGGGGCGCAGCTCACGGAACAAGCGGACGAGCTTGAGCTTGGATGGCACATCGGGCGTAACTTCGCCATAGTTGAACTCTAGAAATTGCGTGGACTGCACGCCCAGAGTTTTGGCGGCTTCGGTCACTTGAGGACGGCTCTCGGGACGTGAAAGCAGGACGGCGGCATGAACGGCGTCGCCGTTCTGCGCGTGCAGTGCCAGTGTGCCGCCGACTTCGACAATCTCTAAACCGAAAGTGGCAAGCATCAAAATGGTGTTGGACACAGTGTTCTCCTATTCATTGTGGCGCTCAGTGTATTTTCATTCAATCGAATGCGGATAATTGGGCAGGTGTTATTCTGCCCCGAGCTTGTCAACCCGCCCTGCAACCGAATTCGTTCGCGCAGAGTGTGGTGCAGATTCCAATTGCACAGTGTCGGACGTGTGATTCGGACTTGGCTTTTTCGGCGCGGGCTGGCTTGCGCCACGTACGGCGCGCGATGCTTTGAGACGCGGGTTCAACGCTTCTTCCATCGCAAAACCGAGCAGCGCAAAACCGACAACGGTCAGCGTAATCATGAGCCCGGTCGGTACCACCCACCATAACCATGCGCCGGACAAAAAGGCGTTGCGCGCTTGGGCATAAAACAAAATCGTCCCCCAGCTCTTTTGCGTCGGGTCGCCCAGCCCCAGAAAACTCAAGGATGCTTCGAGCAAAATCGTACCGCTTGCCGCGAGCACGAATTGTGCCAGCGCCAGCGAAAGGACACCCGGCAGAATTGCGCGTGTGAGAATGCGACTGTCTTTTGCCCCGATAACACGCGAAGCCAACACATAATCGCGTTCACTCAGAGATAAAACTTGTGAACGTATCACGCGCGCCGGACGCGCCCAAATCAATAGCCCGATGACGATAATTAAATTCCAGATGCTTTGCCCAAGATACGCCGCGAGCAGAACCATCAGAGGCAAGAAGGGAATGACCAACACCACATCCACGACGCGCATCAAACCCGCGCCGAGCGGACCGCGATAGTATCCCGCGACCAAACCGACAACGGTGCCGATGAGCATGGCAATGGCGGCGGCTAATACTCCAATGACCAATGAAACACGCGCGCCATGAATTAATTCGCTGAAAATATCCTGTCCAATATCATTCGTGCCGAGCCAATGCGCGGAGCTCGGCGCTTCAAACGGCTTGCCCGTCAGTTTGGTCGGGTCATACGGCGCCAGCTGCGGCGCGAAAACTGCCATCAAGACAATTGCGCCCAATAGCGCAAGCCCGAACATTCCCAACGGATTGCGGCGCAGCGACTCCCAAATCATTACGCGCCTCCAGCCCCTCGCGCTTGCCCCGCGCGCACGCGCGGGTCGAGCAGCGGATAGACCGCGTCTGCCACGATATTGGCGGCGACAACTACAATCGTAATCATCAGAAACGAAGCTTGCAGAACAGGATAGTCGCGATTCAACACCGCTTCATACGTCAACCGCCCGATACCCGGATACGAAAACACGGTTTCCACCACCGTTGCGCCGCCCACTGCAAACGCAAGGTTCAACGTAAAGACAGTGGCAATCGGCAGGAGCGCATTACGCAGCGCATGGCGAAACAGCACCGCGCGTTCTTGAAGACCTTTGGCGCGTGCGACAATGATGTATTCATCCCCCAAAACTGCGAGCATGGAATAGCGCGCGACAAAGAACGTTCCCGATATGCTGACAATCGTAAGGGTTGTTAATGGCAGCGCAAGGTGATGCAAGATGTCCAATGCGCGTTCATCAGGCGTCATCGTCGCCCACGGAGTCGTCGCGCCAAAGGTGGGAAAGAGCTGCCACTGCACCGCAAACAATGCGACCAACATCATCCCAACCCAAAAGGCGGGGAGCGATTCGAGAAAGATGAACCCGCCAAGCAAACTCACATCGCGCTGTCCACCGCGCTTCCATGCCGCCATTGCTCCGAGTGTGATGCCAAGGACCGTCGAGATGAGCAAGCTCGTGCCGGTCAAAACAAGTGTCCACGGCAGACGGTCCAGCAAGATGGTCGTAATCGGTTTATTCTTTTGGTACGAATAGCCGAAATCACCGCGCACGATGTTTTGTAGATACGCCACGTATTGCACATGCAGCGGCTGGTCAAGTCCAACGCGCGCCATCAACTGTTGACGCTCTGCGGGAGTCAACAGATTCACTTCTTCACCTGCCAGCAAAGCGAGTGGATTGCCCGGCATCATGCGCGGCAGGAAAAAGTTCAACGTAAGCGCAACCCACAAGACCAGCACGTACTGTCCGAGCTTGCCGACAAAGAACCCTGTCATCGCACGCTCCTTTGAACCACCTCGTGCAGCGCGCGGGACGAATCATGCCGCGCGCTGCACGTAACTTGCAAACGTTATGGTTTCGCATTCGGCAGGAACGAAAGTTTGTTCATGATGCCTTGTCCCTGCTGATACAACCATTGACCATATGTTGCGGGGCGGAACGCGTAAATGCCATCCTGATAGTACAACATAACAAAGGGCAAGTCACGCGCGATAATCGCCTCCAATTTTTGCACGAGCTCTTTTTGTTTTGCGGTATCCACTGTCGTCGTCAATTCTGCGGCGAGCGTATCTACCTCGGGATTTTTGTAGCCGCCGATGTTGATAGAACCTTTCGCGGGGTCGGAAACGACCAGTTCGGTCATCCGCAACGGATTGACCATGACAGGCGCAGACCAGCCCCACATCGAAACGTCAAAGTCGCGTCCTTTCGCCACGTCAAAGTCGGGCCACGTTTTCGCGGTCACGCTGTCCGTGTCGAGCGAAGTGACTTTGAGGTTGATGCCAATGTCTTTGAGCGACGCCGCGATGAGTTCCGCGCTCCGAATACGCTGCGGATTGTTTGACTGGACGAGCAGTTCTGCCGCCATTGGCTTGCCGTCCGCTTCACGCACTCCATCGTTGTCCGTGTCTTTGTAGCCCAATCCGTCCAACAGTGTTTTTGCCTTTTCCGGATTGTACTCGCTCTTGATGTTGGGGTCGTGAAAGGCGGTAGCGGGATGCAGCCAGCCCGGATTACCGGGGGTGCCATAACCAAGCAGCACCGTGTCTACCAACTGTTGCGTGTTGATAGCAAGCGCGACGGCTTGTCGGACCTCTACTTTGTTCCATGGCGCGCGTTCCGAATTGAATTGGAGCATTGTCGTGGCAAAGCCGGGTCCCCGTTCGACTTTCATGTCCGGATTGCTTTCAAAATCCTTGACCAATTCGGGGGAAAGCGGAGCTGTTGTTGCCTGAATCTCGCCGGTCTTGAGCGACGAAAAAACCGTCGTCGGGTCTTTGATAATCGGCATGAGAATTTCGTCAACGGCGGGTTTGCCCATGAAATACTCTGCGTTCGCCTCAAAGCGATAAAACTCGTCCGGTTTGTATTCGACGAGCTTGAACGGACCCGTGCCGATATTGTTCTCGAATTTTTTGGGTTCTGTCACGTCTTTCCAAACGTGCTGGGGAATAATTGGCACGTCGGCGAGCAAGCGCAATGCAAACGACGGGTCAGGCGCGGGCAGCGTAATTACGACGGTCTTGGCATCGGGGGTTTCGATGCTCTTGAAATTTTTGACGGGCGGCGTCCAACGCGAGTGGGTGTTCTTTTGATAAAACTCGTACGCGAACTTGACGTCGGCAGAAGTGAACGGTTGTCCGTCTTGCCATTTCACACCATCGCGCAAGGTGATTGTGTGCGTCAGTCCGTCCGCGCTCACCTTGTCTTCTGTAGCAAGCCATGGTTTCGGCGTGTTGTTGGCGTCAAGCAC
>CALMZO010000131.1 GCA_937870825.1 uncultured Chloroflexota bacterium
GTTCGGGAGAAATTTTGCTCGGCTCGACAAATTCTCTGGAACGCGTGCAAAAATCATTCCCTGCGCGCAGCGGCGGAATTTGCATTGACTTGCCATCCCCCGCATGGATGGAACCGGCAATTTTGCAACCGTTGCCTGAAGAAACAGGAACAGGAAATTTATCGTGCGCGGAAATCGCGCTGCGGAATGTGCAGTCGGCAACCATCAATCGCTGTGTTGCCGCACACGCCGCCGATATGCTGCTGCAATTGCTAATGGGACAACTCAAACGCTTCTCGCTGTATTTTTCACTCGACCCCGGCACATCCAACGCGCGCTATGTGACACGCGAGAATATTGCGGCGGCGATTCGGATGACAATAGAAGAGCTCTTTAATTAAGAGGAATAGAAACGGAGGATAAAAAGAGGGGATTCGCTTGAGTGATTTGCTTCCACTCAAGCGAATCACTCACAACGCGAACCTGAAACTATGGACATTCAATCTGGCTGGCGCGATAATGACAGTGATTTAATGCTTACCATAATTCCTTTTGGTGGAGTTTCACTTTCGGCAACGGAGCATCAAGGGCACACACTGCCAGACCCGCAGGTTGGCGCATTCGGAAATTAGTCAGCCTGGATGTGTTGTTCACAACATTGAAGGAGGAAAAGATGAAAAGCATTTTAAAGACGCTGAGTGTTGCCTCGCTAGTTCTCGTGTTTTCGGTATTGTTTGGCAGTTTGGTGTTGGCTACACCTTCTCTTTCAGGAATCGTGAGTGATGAGTCAGATAACCCCTTGGTTGGGACAATAGTTGAGGTCGTTGATCACACAACACACAATGTTCTGGCACATGGGACGACAAACGCAGAGGGAAAATATGATATACCGATTGATCCCGGCAACTACGATATTCGAGCGACGCCTCCAACAACAAGTGGATTTCAGCCAGTGACTGCCCACGATCAAGATATTCAGGGTAGCAGAATTTTGGATTTCATTATCGCGCGGGCCGGAGTCATAACATTGAGTGGTCGGGTGACGGATGCGACAGGCAATGGAGTAATGGCAGAACTTGATTTAAGTCCGGCGGGGTTTGGATATTGCCGGTTTAGTTGCGGCTCTCTTACAACAGATGAGTCAGGTCATTATTCGTTGCAAGTCTCACCCGGGACCTATCAGCTGTTTATGAAAGCGTCGAATGGATACTCGCTGAATGTTCCTTCGGGGTTTCAATTTATTGGCGATGGTCCGACGTTGAATCTGACTCAAGACACGACGCTGGATTTGGTATTGGATCCCCGGCGTGTCGATGTACATGTGGAGGATTTGGAAGGGAATCCCATCGCAGGCGCAAGTTTGCAGACGAGTGGCGTCAACTTTGAGAGTCTGAGTGTTGGTTCAATCTCATTGTTGCATGGTGGGTCAGGATACTTTGCTGGGAATTTTGGTGGTGAAATATTCCCGACGACAGACAGTGCAGGCAATGCGACACTGTGGCTCTTCCCAACACCTGTAGGACAAGCTTATACGATTCTCGTCACGCCATCTGATGGGAGCGACCTAGCGCGGTTCTCCTTGCAAGGATTGCAGGTTACTTCTAACAAGAGCCTTATCATCAGCCTTCAAGTTCCGAGCCCGTTTAACACACCTTCGGGTAGCAACGTGACAGTTTCCCCATCGTCCGAGACAAGAATATTGTTTTCAGAGGTGACTAATGCAGGAAACACTACTGTCAGTACAACTAGTACCGGACCAGTGCCTCCATCGGGGTTCAATCTTGGCGATGTGCCAATTTATTATGACATCGTGACTACTGCCGTGTACAACGCGCCCGTCTCTGTCTGTTTGACTTATGATCCCTCCAATTTCGAGGATCCCACTACTCTTACTCTGTTTCACTATGAAAGCAGCACTTGGGTAAATGTAACGACGTCAAATGACACTAACACAAACATCATCTGCGGGGAGGTCAATTCGCTTTCTCCGTTCGTGGTTGCACAAAAGACTCCCTTCACCTTCCTCGGCTTCTACAAGCCAGTTGATAATCTTCCGATTATCAACGTTCTGAAGGCGGGTCAGGCAATTCCCATCAAATGGTCGCTCAAAGACTCAAGTGGCAATTTTGTCAGCGATCTCGCAGTAGTTGAAAGCTACGAGTATACCCCAACTGACTGCACCACAGGGAAAAAAGATAAAATTGAAAAACACAAAAAGGCAAAAGCGGATAGCCTGAAATATGATTCCCGCGCAAACCAGTTTGTCCTCACATCAAAGACTGACAAGAGTTGGAAGAGCTCATGTAAGATGTTCAGTCTCCTCCTCTCCGACGGAACCGTACATCAAGCAACGTTCGAGTTCAAATAGGAAGAACCGGTTAAGTACGCGACAGGAATGACGCCAACCATGATTGTGGTTGGCGTTTGCTATTTCTCTACTCTCACTGGAAGTATATCTCTTGCGGATAATTCTTGCGTCAACGAAAGCCAAAGTTGAAATCTGACGCGCGGCGTGGTATAGTGAGCGCAAGGGTCCACGATACCACGGAGGCGCGGATGAAACGCCGAGTTTCGCAATCTGGAGTTAAGCATCGTATAACGCATCACGAAATAATTTCATATCAATCTGTCGAGACCTCAAGTACACAAACTTGAGGTCTTTGTTTTCCAGTCCGAGTCAATGCGAATTGTACGCTGTACAATTCGCATTTTTTTATGGAGGTGAAGTGTGATGAATTTCAAGGATGGATTCTTGAAAGTGGTGTTTTGCGCGAGTACGAAATCGCGCGAAGCGGGCGCGCCGTCAAACTACGCTCGCCCTCGCGAATGCGGCTCTGAACGAATTGTTTGGCGGTTCAAGATAGGAAGTGTTGCAGGCATGAGTCATACCAAAACAAAAGTCACGCTCGACGACATCCGACGTGCTGTCGGGAGAAATTACACGGTTGCTGTTGCGGAGAATCCGTACTATAACGACCAGCATGAGCGAAAGGTGTGGACATGGGAAAAATTGATCGAGAGCGCCAAATCGTATCTGGTGGGCAAAGACGTGCCGACGAAAAAATTCATTCGCGAGCACACGAGTCGTCTGACGACATGGCAATCGCTCGCCGCGCTGTGGGCAATCGAAAATCCATCGCAGCAACTCATCATCGAAACATCCGATTGGGTGCGCGCCCCGCGTCGCTGTTACGTCATTTGTGCGCGTACATTTGGCGACCGGAACGGTGGAGTTGTCGAAATCGGTTTGCCCCATCACGATGCGGGCGGTGAACGTCATTGGATTTCGCGTGATTGCAAAACGCGCGTGTTGGTGAATGTGGATTGAATCAGATGATGCGCCAAGCCGCGAACGATTGGGTTCAAGCAAGTCTCACCTTTTCAATTGGAAGCGAACAGACTGACTTGACCGCCCAACTCAATTCACAAACTGAAACAAAACGCCTCACAGACCAAGAATCGCGGGGCGTTTTTGTCAGCCGACCTTACGACCTGTTTGAGCATGATTACATTCGCTGGCGCTTTGAATCGCTCAAGCGAAATTTGGAAAAAGAGCGTGTCGCAAAACAAGCAGAACTGGAAACACTTGGCGGACGCGCGACGAAACGCCGTCTCGCACTCTTGTTGCGTTTGCGCGCGATAACTCATACACTCGAAAAAATCGAGCGCGATGGGTTGACGCCTGAAAATGAAAATTGGTATCGCCGCGAATATATGCTGTTGGTCAAGGACGCGATTCGACGCGGGGAACCGGTTCCGAGTGAAATCATTGCCCAGCGCGTCGAATTCCAACGCGCGTTCACGGGACGGCAGCGATACGAGAAAGGACGACACACCTCATTCGCAAATGCGAGTGTGGCGGTGGACACGCGTCTCTTGGCGACGCGCGGTTTCAAAGCCAAGTTGCAAAATGGCAAACCGATGCGCGGCGAGACGATGGACGAACTCGCGCGGGGACTCGATGAAATAGAACATGTGATCGGTTCGCTCGGTAATTTATTGCGCGAGACGAACCTGACGATTGCGCACACGTTAGGCAAACATCCCTTTATGCGCGGCGATGCAGGCGGCTTGTATGTGCCGAGCGAAAGGACTGTGACCGTCGGCACGATGACTCATTCCCGGCGATTGATTCGTTCACTCGCGCATGAATTGCTCGGACATTGGCTCGACTATGAAGCGGGCAAAGCATTCGGCGTCACAACGCGCGTGCGGAAAGGAAGACGTTTCGTGGATGCGAGCGCGTTGTCCGAATATAGCGTCAGGTACGGAAGGCGCGAAGCCGATGCCGTGTTGCGCCAAGACGGTGCTTTGATTGCGCAAGCCGCGTCGTTAATTCGAGACCGCGCGCTGGCACAAAAAGTTACGCGGAAAAAGGTGCCAAAGGATGTCGAACTCGGCTCAGAGGACATTGAAATCTATAAATTTGTTCTCGGTCACGGGGATTACTGGCTCGCGCCACGCGAGATATTGGCGCGGCTGTGCGAACAATTTTGCGCCAAACGTTATGCTGCGCCACAGATTGCATTCGAGCCGTTCGAGTGGTACGCGCGACGTGCGGCATATTGGTCCGTCGAAGACTTTGCAACGCTCGAACTACTCATTGAACAGGCGTTGCGTTGGCGTGTGGAAATTCTTGCAGCACAGATGAACGCGCAAAACGACGTGACATGATTCGTCCAAAAAATCAATCTGCGTAGTTGTTGAAATTTCACGCGCGGCGTGGTATAGTGCGCGCAGAGAGGCACGATACTACGGAGGCGCGAATGAAACGGCGAGTTTCGCAAACCGAACCGAATCAACAACTCGATTTCCAAATCAAAGCCGCAGTGCGCGTGGCGCATCTGATGATGAACGAGCAAGAAGCAAACGATGAGAATTTGCTGATGCTTGTTAAAGCGTCGCGTCAAGTGGAAGACAATCAAGATATGCACCAAGCGATGGCGCTCGCCGTGTGCGCGGCAAAAAAGAGCAGACAGCCCGTGTGAAATTTCACGGCGTGTAACACATGGTGTAATAGAATTCAAGCGATTCAAAGAGACCTCAAGTGAACAACCTTGAGGTCTCTGTTTTTTGTAGTCAGGAATGCGAATTGTACGGTGTACAACTCGCATTTTTTGTTGGAGGTGAAGAGTGGTGAGTTTGGACGATTCGCGCGCAGTGTGGCAGTTCACGCCGACCAAGTGGCACACCGTCGCGGACAAGGAAAAATTTGCGCGGCACTATATCAAATTCGTGCAAGCGCGCTGCCCGTTCGAAAAGTTTCACGATTGGTTTTACAGACGGCTGATGCAAATGTTCATGCACATTGCGCATTACAGCCGATTCGGTTTTTATGAAACGTGGTGTGACACCGCCGAGAAACGTCTTGCGTTGGTGCAACATCATGCAACGTTTGAAAGTTTGGGTGATGCGAGGTGGACGTGGAGTGATGTTGAGATGACGTTGAAAGGATGGATTCTTGAAAGCGGCATTTTGCGCGAGTACGAAATTGAAGCAGCGGCTGCGTGTCGAACTCGGATTCTGGCAATTGCAAAAGCAACGCTGCGTGAGCTAAAAGACGAAGATATTTTTCGGCTTTTGCAAGAACGTAACGGAACTTCTTTGGCGAATGAAAATGGTAAAGGCGCGCAATTGCATTCATCGCCGCAAGGCGAACAACAAACACTGTTTCAAATTTAAATGAGGAGGGATGCGATTCATGATTCATGCTCTTACACCGGCAGTCGTGACAACAGATGAATCTGTGTGGCGCGTACTTCCACGCGTTTCGCCGCGTGTGGCAATAGAAGCCCCGCGTATGTTCAGTTCGTTCTCGCGCGTCCTGCGCGAACTTTTTCAGAACGCGTATCGCGCAGGGGCGACGCGCGTGGATGTGCAATGGAATTCTGCTTCCCAATTATGGAAATTCAAGATGACGGCGCGGGAATGGCTGACCCGCAAATTTTGTTGGATGCGGGTGCGAGCGGCTGGGACCAAGAACTAATCATCGAACCGGCAGGGTTGGGATTCTTTGCCCTTTTCAATCCCGTGTATGTGGAATGGATTGAGGTGACATCACGCGGCGCGGGAGATTGGCGGATGCGCCTCACACCGGACGACATTCGTCGTGCTGTTCAAGATGAGGATGCGTGGATTCCCGTTGAACCAATTTCCGAAACGAACGACGCGCATGGTCTTTTGATTCACTTATGTGTAACGGAAAGAGAGAGGCGACGAGTGAATCGAGACTTGCTTGTCGAAGCGCGCGCGCAATATCCGTACGCGGTTCAATATACCGAAGATGGAAAGATGATGGAACTGACGCCGCGCACATTCGGTTCGGATGTGAATGTGGTTGAAACATCGGTTGGACGAATCGAGTGGGAAATCCCGTATGGCACGGGATATCATCGCAGGCGCGCGTGTTGGGAATATGTGCCGTTCATTTCAAATCACCTGACCGCCGCGCTGAACGATGCAGCACAGAATCATGCGCTCACAGCGTTGGCAGAAATCGCTGCGAACAGTCTTGCGATTTGGCACATCAATCCTGCGTGATGTGTGCGTCCACAATTGCCGGAAAGAAGCGAATTGATTCAAGACGATGCGCTGCGTGCGGCGGCGAATGTGATTGTCACAAGCATCGTGGACGACATGCTT
>CALMZO010000132.1 GCA_937870825.1 uncultured Chloroflexota bacterium
ATGATTGTGTGGGCAATGGCTTGTACGATGATTGTGTTGTTGTGGGGCATCTGGTCGTTTCGGACGAGGGATTTGTAACAGCCCATTGCAAAAAATTCTGTTTCGCATACAATTCCACCGTTTCTTGCGGTGGAATTTTTTGTCTCAATTCAGGACTTGTTGTATTCCTTGTATTGGCGCGAGTTAGGTTTGTTGCAGTCCATCCGATGCTTGTTTGTCGGAGGTGGTTATGCCTCGCTTGCTTTGGAACCGCGTGTACGCGGTGTTGGTCTCGGCAGTTGTTGGTTCGCTCGTCCTCAATTTAATTCTCCCCGCGTTTTCTTTTTCCGCGACGGCGTATGCGGAAAGTCAATTTCCCCAAAACAATTCCGGCAAATCGGAATTCGTTGCGAACACAGTTCGCAAGCAACGAGTACACGAAACGTCCCTGCGGACGTTAGATGGGGGCGCTGCGGCGCAACGCGCGCCCGCGCCCCCCGCGCCGCGCAAGGATTCGGTGCTCGCGCTTGGCTCGAAACCAACTGGGACGAATGAACGTCCCGCGTTTTCGTTGGGTCCGCAACCCTACACCAATGCCATGGCAAACAGCCGTGATGGTAACTGCGGAGCGCAATCCGGTGTACCAACCGAGATTCGTGGGATTCCATCAACACCCGCACAGGTGGCGAAGACCATCATGTGACGGACCTTGCTTTTCCGGGGTTGTGCGGACGCCTCGAATTTACGCGCTACTATTCCTCCATCGCTACAGATATTTACACCACCACACTCGGCTATGGCTGGACGCATAATTTAGAGACGCGCCTGATTCTGCCGAATCAACCCGGCGGCGTCGCGGGTCGAGTTCTCTTTAAATTTCAAAACGCGAATCAACTCATCTTTTTCGACAACGGGAACGGCAACTATTCGCCGTACCCCGGTGTTCTCGCCTCCCTCGCACAAACCACCTCCCCTGCCGGTTTCCAAATCACCTTGTCCGACCAACGCGTCTATCTATTTGACGCGAATGGACGCTTGCTTTCGCTGCGCGACGCGCAGAATCACACGCGCACATACATTTACACAAATGATTTGCTCACGCGCGTCGAGGATGAAACAGGACAGCGTTATTTGAATCTCGCGTACGACGGACAGAATCGTTTGCAGACCGTCAGCGACCCGCTTGGACGGACCGTACAATTTGGGTACGACGCGAACGGCGATTTGACGACGGTGCTTGACACACGCGGCAAAACGTGGACGTACCAGTACGACGGCGGGCATCGCCTAACGGAATATCGCAATCCCTTGAATCAAATCGTCACGCGAATCGAATATGACGCTCAGGGCCGCGCCGCGCGCGAGTTCGACGCAAGCAATGTCAAGACGATTGAAATTGAATACAACACCAGCGACGGTTTGGACGGCACGCGCGTGATTACGGATGCCATCGGCAACGTCACGACGGCAGCGTACGATTGGCGCGGGACATTGATTGGTTTGCAAGATGATGCAGGTGTAACGCAGAAAACATACGACGTGAATTTTCGTCCGTCGCGTGTGACGGACCCCAACAATCGCGCGACGCAATTGACGTGGGACAGCACGGGACGCAATCTCACGCGCCTCGTGGATGCGCGCGGCATGACGACGACGTTATCCTATGACTCGTTCAACAACCTTACGCAAACGTTGGATGTGTTGGGACGCACGAATACGTTCGAGTATGAAGCCAGAGCCGGGTCAACGACGTCGTCTTTACTCAAACGCAGCACGGACGCGCTGAACAATACGACGATTTACACGTACACCGTCGAAGGATTTTTGCAGGCGGTCACGGATGCGCGCGGCAATACCACCTCGTACACGTATAACTCTTTCGGACAGCGCACAAGCATGACCAACGCGCTGAATCAGACGACGACGTACGAATACGACGCGGTGGGACGTTTGACGAAAACCACCGACGCACTCGGACGCGTGACGCGCAATGAATACGATAACGCCGACCATCTCATTCGCGTGACGCAAAATTATCGCGCGGACAAAGGGGTCAACGAGAATAACGAATTTAACATCATCACGGAATATGGATATGACGACGCGGGACGCCGCACGACGATTGCCGACGCGCTCGGACGCGTGACGTTGAACGAATACAACGCGAACGGGCAACTTGTCAAGGTCACGCATAATTATCGCGCGGGGTTCGCGCAGAACGCGCAGAACGAATACAACATCGTCACAACGTACGAGTACGACGCGCAAGGAAGGCAAACGTTCGTTACGGACACATTGGGACGCGTGACGCGGAATGAGTACGACAGCGCGAATCGGTTATTCCGCGCGACGCAAAACTACCTCGCAGGACAACCGCGCAATCATCAAAATCAATTCAACATTGTCACCGAGTACGGTTATGACGCGGCGGGCAACGTTCTTTCGACCACCGACACATTTGGGCGCATGACCGTGACGTTGTACGACGACCTGAATCGTCCGTACCGCACCATCGTAAATTATTTCGACGGCGTGTACGCGAGTTCAGACACGGATCAAGACCTCATCACGGAAACGACATACGACGCGGTGGGCAACGTTTCGACCACCACGGATGTTTTGGGACGCGTCACGCGCAACGAATACGACGCGCTCAATCGCTTGACGCGTGTGACGGTGAATTATGACGCGAGCCGTCCTCAAAATGACGAGAACCAATACAACCTTGTAACAGAATTCGTGTACGACGCGGCGGGGAATCGTACGCGCGTGATGGACACGCTCGGACGCATCACGCGCACGGAATACGATGCGCTCAACCGCGCGTTCCGCGTGACGGAAAATCTACTGAACGGGCAGCCGCAAAATCATCTCGACGAATACAATCTATTCACCACGTTTGCGTTCGACGACGTGGGGAATCGCATCCGCGTCACCGACACGCTCGGACGTTTTACGCAAACGGAATACAACGGCTTGAATCGCGTGACCGCGCAAATTGACGCGGCGGGTGGACAAACCGCGTTCGCGTACGACGCGCTCGGCAATCGCGTTTCCCTCACCGACGCGAACAACAAAGCCACCGCGTTCGCATACGACACGCTGAATCGTTTGAAACAAATCACGCGCCCGTTGAACAATATCACACAGTACGAATACGACGCGCTCGGCAATCGCACGCGCGTCATTGATGCGCGCAGCAATCCGACGGACTATGCGTACGACGCGTTGAACCGCAATACAACCATCACCGATGCGCTAACTCGCACCACGCAGCGCAAGTACGACGCGCTCGGACGCGTGACGCAAATGATTGACCCGCTCGGACACCGTAAGTCATTCGGTTATGACCTCGCCGACCGCCAAAGCAGCGTGCGCGATGATTTGGGCAATCTCACACAATTCACCTACGACGGCTTGGGGAATCGCCGCCGCCTGATTGATGCGAACGGCATCATCACGCGTTATTTGTACGACGAAGCGAATCGGCTCAAGAGCGTGACGGAAAATTTTATTTCGGGGGGTCCGACCAATGCGGAAACGAATGTGTTGACGCAGTACGAGTACGACGCATTGGGCAACCGCACGCGCGTGCTCGATGGAAACGGACACGAAACTGTTTATACGTACGACACGCTGAATCGTTTGAAAACAGAACGTAATGCGTTGGGGCATACGACGACGTTTGCTTATGATGCGCTGAACCGTAAAACGTCAAACGTAGATGCAAAAAGTCAAACCACGCAGTATGAATATGACACGCTTGACCGCCTCACAACCATCAACTATCTTGCGGATAACAACAGCGCGCAGTTCGGGTACGACGCGGTGGGGAATCGCACGCACATCACCGACACGCTCGGCGTCACGAATTTCGTGTACGACGATTTGTATCGCGTGAGTTCCATTACCGACCCGTTCCAGCAAACGGTGGGATATCAATACGACGCGAACGGAAATCGGACGCGCTTGACCTATCCCGACAACAAGCAAGCGCAGTACACGTACAACGCGCTCAATTTGCTCGAAACGGTAGAGGATTGGACGAATGCGACGACGAGTTATGCGTACGATGATGCGGCGCGGTTGACGACATTGAGTTTGCCGAACGGCGTGCAGACGACGTACCAATATGACAATGCGAATCGTTTGACGCAAATTCGTTCCGCCAACAGCGGCAACACCTTGCTGCGCGTGAATTACACATTGGACGCGGTGGGCAACCGCGTGCGCCAAGATGAAATCGCCGCGCCGAACGGGAGCGCGGGACTTGCAGGCTTACGCACCGATAGACAGACCCCCGGCGCGAGAAAAACGGCGAACGCGAAAAAGACAAAGGAAGCACAACGAACCCCCGGCGCGCGCAAAACGAAACAGGCAAAAGAGACGCGTCAGGCGCAGCGGACACCGGGCGCGACCAAGACTGCCAAGGCAAAACAAACGCGACAGGCGCAGCATACGCCGGGGACGAAAAAGACGCGCGTCGCCGAAACGCGTCGAGCCAAAACCAGCGCGGCGGCAACCCCCACGCCAACCGAAACGGAACAAACAAAAAAGCGGCGCACGCGGACGGCAACGCCGCAGTCATCGGAATTGATTCAGGGATTCAAACTCGCGGGCGAGGGCATCGGCGCGCAAGGCGATAGATGGTTCGCAGAACTCGCGCCGCTCGCCGCGCCGACCAACACCAAGACACCGACCAAAACCAAAACGCCGACGAAAACCAAAACGCCGACGAAAACCAAAACGCCCACCAAGACGTGGACGCCGAGCCGCACACCAACCAACACGTTGACGCCGACGCCGATTTTGCCGTCCGGGGTGACAATGGATTTGATTTGGATGGCGGACGCGAATGGCAATCCCGCGACCACGTTCAATCCCGATGATTTCACTTTGCCGACGGCGCGTGTGCTCAATGGCACAGGGAGTTTGCAAGCTATCAGTTTGCGCTGGACGGTCAGCGGCCCATGCGGCAGTTTCTTTAGCACATTCAATGACAATGCGCCGCACGGAACAAACGTTTATGAATTTCCCTACATCCTTCCCTCTTGCTCTGGCGCGTACACGCTGGAATACAGGCTGACATGGAATGCGGTTGAGACGACGCTCTCGACGCCGTTTACGGTGCTAGGACCGACGCCGACGCCAAGCAATACACCACTGCCGCCCGGGGTGTGGCTGAACCGCGTGTGGACGACAGACAATAACAATGTCGCGAAAACAGTCTTTCAGGTTGGCGAGCCCATTCGCTTTTTTGCCGAAATCAACAACAACTCGGGCAGCGCGCAAACGGTCAGCAGGCGCTGGCTGGTGACGGGACCCTGCGGAACATGGCTCGATGCCACTTTTAACGGGAATCAACCAACCGGGACGGCGCAAACGTATTCGCCTGCCACGCTGACGAACGCGTGTCCGGGTGAATACACATACGCGTTCACGTTGACATGGAATGGTGTGCCGACAACGCTCGCGACGACGTTCACGGTGGATGGACCCACTGTCACGCCATCACTCACACCGACTCCCAGTCCGACCAAGACGCCTACCCTCGCGCCGGGTATTTGGCTCAAACGTGTCTGGACAACGGATGAAAACGACGCAGACAAGACCTTGTTTCAAATTGGCGATGCCATCCGCTACTATGTCGAGATTTATAACAACACGGGCAGTAGTCAAACCGATACACATCGCTGGCAAGTTGCGGGACCGTGCAGCACGCTCGAGAACTCGACCTTCACGGAAACCGACCAAACGGGAACATGGTATTGGCATTTGCCTTCGACATTAGCGAGCGCGTGCCCGGGTGAATACACCTACACATTCACGTTGACATGGAACGGCACACCGACATCGCTTGCGACGACATTCAACGTTGATGGCGCGACATGGACGCCCACGTTCACGCCAACTTTGACACTCACGCCGACCGAGACATTGACTCCCAGTATCACACCAACCCCCGGCACGTTTGCCTCGCGTCTGATTGACCGCACGAATTTCTATCGCCAGCAGTATAGTTGTCCGCCACTCGCGGCGAATGCGGCACTCATGTCCGCCGCGCAAAGTCACAGCGACGACATGGCAGCAAACGATTTCGTTGCGCACACAGGGACCGATGGCTCGACGCCTGTGGAGCGCGCCCAGAGTGCGGGCTATCCCTCAACCTATGTGGGGGAAAATCTTGCGGCGGGATATTCCAGCCCCGAAGCAGTCGTTGACCTGTTTATGAGCGAAACCCCGCCAAATGATGGACACAAACAAAACATCCTCAACTGCAACTATACCGAGATTGGCGTGGGCTATACGTACAATGCCAACACAACGTCTGGACACTATTGGACACAGGATTTGGGCAGGTCAGAACCTTTCTACACTCCGACGCCGACGCGCACGTTGACACCTACCAATTCCCCATACCCCACCGATGCGCTGACCAACACACCGATTCCGAGCATCACACCCACACCGACCCAAGTCGTCGCGAGCGAGTATCGCACGACAATTGATTACACCTACGACCCGCTCTATCGCCTCACCAGCGCGAACTACACCGGCGCATATACTTCCACGTTCGCGTACGCGTACGATTCCGTCGGCAACCGTCTTACGCAAACGATTGATAGCACCACGACGAATTACGTGTACGATAATGCGAATCGTCTGACGAGCGTGAATGGTGTTTCGTACGCGTGGGACAACAACGGCAATCTGTTGAATGATGGCGTCAACACCTACGTCTATAATCAGGCGAATCGGCTGGCGTCAGTGACCAGTAATCAGTCATCAGTATTCAGTTACACATACAACGGACTTGGCGATAGATTGCAGCAAACCGTCGGCGGCGTCACAACAAACTAGGCGTTGGATTTGAATGCAGGTCTCACCCAAGTTCTCGCGGATGGGACAAACACGTATTTGTATGGTCCTTCGACAGGCTCAGGAGGACGCCTCGCACAGTACGATACCGCGATGCAGTATTTCGGCGCGGATGGGTTAGGAAGTGTCAGACAGATTTATAATGCAGCAGGTGTGGTGCGACGGAACACACTGTATGACCCGTTCGGGAATGTGCTGACGACAAATGGAACAAGCGCGAGTGTGTATGGGTTCACGGGAGAGCGAACGGACGCGACGGGATTGGTGTATCTGCGGGCGAGATACTATTCTTCCCAGCAAGGCAGATTCTTTGCACACGATCCATGGGGCGGAAATGCCGAACTTCCTGGCACGCTTCATCCGTATCACTATGGCCTCAACAATCCTGTCCTCTACACGGATCCATCCGGACGATGTATTGGATTGTTGAGCGACTTGGCACGCAATTGGGATGTCACTAAACAAAGTTGTCAGAACTATGATACCGCACTCCAAATTGTCCAGAACGACAGGGCAGACCTTCTGACAAAAGGCGTAGCTGTTGGCGTCATTGCCGGAACATGGGTTGGGTATGGGGGCTTGCAGGTTGGCGGAGCGATTTTGGGTGGAGAGGCAGTTGGCGGGGCAGCGGCTCTGGCCGGTGCTGGTTCAGCAGCGCCCATTATCGGTGCGTGTGCAACCGGTGGCGCACTGGGTGTTGTCGGGCAGGGTTTCGCGGATGAATTTACAGGACCTTCTGATTGGACAGATTATGCGGGGAATGCAATTGGCGGTTGTATCACAGGTGGGGCAGCACACGGTATCTCTGCTGGAGTTTCCAGAGTTTCTCCGTATTTGGGAAGGTTCGCAGGTCTTGCCAGAGGTGTGGGAAATGTATTTGCTGCCACGGGAGGTGGAGCAGCATCGAATTTTGCGAAGCAATCGCTGGACAATCTGTTTGATGATTGCCCAGACTGGTCTTATGATACGGATGCCATTAGAGATGAAGCGGTGGCGTGGGGTGTTGGTGCAGGATTTGCCGAGCTAGGCGGGTATGGGCTGCGGGCGTCCGCCCGGCTACTGGCAAACGCATTTAGGCCAAACACAGTTGCCGCGCTCCAGATTTTGGCTACTCAGGCAGAAGCCAAAGTAGGACAATACGGACCGGTGGCTGGAACACTAAAGCACAGCGAATTTCAGCGTTTGGTTAATGCTCTAAATCGTAGCGACTTGACAACGGAGGTGAACTATCTTAATGGTGTGGTCATACGAAGCAATTCAGCGGGATCAGTACGCTTGGATGTTGTGGAGGGACCACTGGATGCACCAATCGCAGTTTATGATCTCAAAACTGGAAGCGCATCACTGGACGCGGCACGGATAAGACAGATCAGAAGTCATCTTCCAAATGGAGGAATGTCGAAGAACGGGAACCCCATCCCTATAATAGAGATACGCCCATGAAAACAAGTCGACAATTGCAATCAAACTGCCAAAGCACTTGCCTCAAGCGTCTTCCTGAATGGCGCAAGCGAAGGTTTTATGGTCTTTACAGGTGTACCGATGATTTCGTTCAATGGATCCTGTTTGAGAAGTCACGATTCAATATCCAAGTAGTGTCTCATTACGCTGTCCAAGCACTGGCGGAACAATTTCCTGAGGAAGCGCTAACCCTAGGGAGGCGAGTCCGAAACGTCAAAGGGGGAGATTTATGGATTCAGCCTAATGATTGGGAATCACAGCCGAACGAGATCGCTGAAGCTATTCTGTCCCAAGTAGATCCCCCACCACTCAAACCCCTTAGCGCCCAAGAAGTTATTGACTTTCTTGATCGTCTTGGATCGGAACACGTTTCTGCTCTGACCACCTATGGAATTGCTTTTGTTACACTTGGAGATACTGACAGGGGGTATAAATACTTCGAAGATGCGGTACACTCGTATAAAAAAATGAATGTAGCATGGGCTGAGAGTAACCAGCGGCGTATTCAATCCTGGCTGGCACACAGCCCAGACCAATTGCTAGCAACGTTAAGACACGATGCAAAGATAGGGGTAAAACTCCTGCGCTTATGAGCGCAGGTCAGACAGCAAACAGAAGCGAAATTGAATTTACGGCAGATGTGGGTTCGTCTGCCGTTTCATTTTCTTTCGAAGAAAATGAAATAACCTGAACCGTCTCATCAGCGTCAATGGTCAAACCACGACTGCAACGTTCGCCTACAACGGCGTGGGCGATCGGTTGCAGCAGACGGTTGGTGGTGTGACTACGAATTATGCACTCGATTTGAATTCAGGATTGACGCAAGTGCTTGCGGATGAGACGAACAATTATCTCTACGGTGTCGGACGCCTCGCGCAGTACGATACCGCGATGCAATACTTTGGCGCGGATGGTTTGGGGAGCGTGCGGCAAATCTATAACAACGCGGCTGTCGTGCGACGGAACACGTTGTATGACCCATTTGGGAATGTGCTGACGACGAATGGGACGAGCGCGAGTGTGTATGGGTTCACAGGCGAGCAGGCAGATATAACAGGTTTAGTTTATTTGCGCGCGCGGTATTATGCGCCGGGGCAGGGACGGTTTACGACGAAGGATACGTGGGAAGGTTACTCCGCTGTTCCACAAACTCTCAATCAATTCAACTATGTCACCAATAATCCAATCCGTTTTACAGACCCGAGCGGACACGATGGACCCATCCCTCCCTCTGCGATTCCTTGGCAACATCTTGTAAATACGGGGCAACTGACTGCTCCTGCCGCAGCTGCTCTCGCCGCAGCCTGTCTTGCCGGTGTGTGCGAGGTGGTCATAGTGGGTGGCATCCTAATTGTGACTGCGGGTACAATGCTCTACATTTTCCAAATCGATTATCCAGACAAGTATCCACCACCTCAACCTGCTCCCGCACCACGCGATGTGCCTTTCACCGGAGACCCAAAAGTCTTCGAACGGCGTCTTGCTCAACAACAAGCAGAACCTGCACCCAATGCGCAACGCGCACCCGCACCTGAACCGGCTCCAGAACCAAGAACGGATCCATATGTGCCGCCGTTATCAATTCCGACTTGCACTCCGGAGAGTAAACCAGAGTTCATTTACCGAAAGGGACACAGAGTGAAGGACCTAAGTCTTCATCGACAGCGCGATTGGGAGACAGGACTGTCCTTCTATGATTCTCCACCACTCCCTGAATCCTATCTAAAGTTCAGAGTTGTTATATTGCAGGCAAATGGCTATGTGGTGCGATCTGATGGAGGTACACTAGTAGAAAAACTGTGGGGACTAGGACCGGTCCTTGATCCTAGAACGGATTCCTAAATGATTCAAGGGATGAGATAGCCACAATGAGCAAACCAAGCGCGGGCATCCTCTGGCGTA
>CALMZO010000133.1 GCA_937870825.1 uncultured Chloroflexota bacterium
GAGAAATGGGGCTGGGGGGACTCGAACCCTCACGGAGGGCTGCTCCAACGGATTTTCATACCACTACGACTTGCGCCGCACGTTGAACAAATTTGTTCAACATTTCGTGGTCTGGACTTTACCTTGACCATCGCGTTTCCGCCTTAGGTCTCTGCCGTCAAGTCTCTACACCTTTTTCTTGCTCCCCCGATAATTGTCAGTTGCAGCATGACAATTCGGACACAAGAGTTCCAGATTCTCCAAAAGATTGTTTCTGCGATTACCATCCTTGTGATGGAGTTCGAGCGGAATCGGTTGCCCCATCCACTCTACGTTTCCGCATTGTTCGCACTGATACTCTTTTAGTCCCTCACGTATCAGCCGATTTCTCAAGCGCCATGTATTCTCTAATTTTAGATGAACGAGAATATTTTCCAGAGGACGAGTCTTGTAATTGTGCGATTTGCCTTTCAGATGTCCACTTCCCAGAAAGTGAGAGGTGTCCAGTCCGAGTTCGCGCATTCGCTTCTCTACAGTCTCGTAATTTCCCCCTAGCGGCTTGAGACCCAATTCTTGGAGAACGGCTCTCATTGTAAAACTGCGCTCAACCGATTGCTTCAGTGGTTCGTCCGTGTAACGACGATGATTCATTTGTCGAGTGCAGTTTGCAAGAAACTTGGCTCGGTATCGCCACCGCGTTTCTGCGGAGGGTTCACCGAATTTGACAGAATTCACATGGAGGGTTTCCCACTCCAGTGCTCAGTTCAAGTCCGTCGCGGCTGCCAATTTCGCCACAGCCCCATAACAAAACGCATTGTACTGTGCTTGGAAATTTTGTCAAAGCAAATGTCATTCCGGCGTACTGGATGGCGTCGGTGTATCGGTATCGGTTGGTGTTGCTGTCGGTGTCTCTGTGTCCGTTGGTGTTGCTGTCGGTGTCTCTGTGTCCGTTGGCGTTGATGTTGCCGTGTCGGTCGGTGTTGCTGTCGGCGTTTCAGTATTCGTTGGTGTATGCGTGTGTGTTGGCGTAACGGATGGTGGCGGAGTCGCGGTTGGCGTCGCGGTATCCGGCGGTGTTGGAGTATTCGTCGGCGTTTCTGTGTGTGTGGGTGTTGATGTTGGAGTGAATGTCGGAGTCGCGGTGGGTGTGTCGGTTGCAGTTGGTGTATGCGTGTTGGGTGGAGTGAATGTTAGCGTCGCTGTCGGAGTTGGGTCCAGTGGAAGCATCGGCGCGTCCTCGAGCGCGCGACAGGTATCGGCTTGACAACTCGCGAGCGCGCGGGCGCGTTGACGCAGTTGTTGAATTAACCATCTCGAAGCGGCAGACGCGATATTTTGTAATTGGTAGGGGTCCGCGCGTAAATCATACAGTTCGAGTTCGCCTGTGCTGTATTCGACAAAAGAGTAAGCGCAGCTTCGCAAGCCAATGTAAAATGGGATGGATTGACCTTTGGAAATGCGTGTTTCGAGACTCGCGACATAGTTGGGCGATGGCGCGGCAGCCGCTCCCGATGGTTCAAATTCGTACTTGCCGAATGAAAAGCCAAAAGAATTGCGCCATGACGCGATGGGTTTCGCATGGAGCAGTGGAACCAGCGAACGTCCATCCAAGTCTTGCGCGGTCGCGTTTGCCAATTCGAGCCAAGTCGGCGCGAGGTCAATGTTGACTGCCAAACGCGATGCGGTCACATTGATTGGAATTTGTGGTCCGCGCACGATGAGCGGGACGCGCAAATCTTCTTCATAGGGCAAGGTCTTGCCGCTCCGAAGGCGATGCTCACCCAGATGATAGCCATTGTCCGAACTGAAAAAAATGTAGGTATTGTCCAGCGCGTGCCTTTCTTGCAAGAGTCCGACCAATTTGGCAATACTGCGGTCAACGGCTTGGAGCGAACGAATACGGTTGCGAAACTCTCTATCAAGACTGGCGATGGCGCGTTTGCCAAGACGCTGCATCGAGCGTATATGCGCGGGTTTGTCGCTCACATCGGCTTCGTTAAAAGAGGGTGAACGCGGCGCGCGTTCACTTGGAAAGAGCCTGGAATCGCGACGGGCGGGAGTCGAAGGGAGGTGTGGCGCGTGCGTTGCGAAATAAAGAAAAAAGGGTTGACTTGTTTCGAGAGAGGATTCGATGAAACGCTGCGCGTGGCGGGTGAATACATCCGTCGAATATTCTTTGACTCGCGTGCCATATTTTTCTAATGTGCCGTTCACGTTCAACGAGTATTCGTAATAGCGCAGCAGTTCTTCGTTGTTGCTATTCTCATGATATGCCACAAACTCGTCCCACCCCGGCGGAATATATGTCATTGGCGCAGTATGCGGGTACCCGTTCATATACTTGCCAATCAGACCCGTGCGATAGCCCGCCTGCTGCAACCAAACCGCGACGGTTTCATCTTCTTTGCCCAAACCGAAAAATGTTTGAAAGCCCCCATGCGGTGGAGCATTTGTGTGAACGCTGGTGTTTTGTGGATATTGCCCGCGCAAGATAGACGCGCGCGACGGACAACACAGTGAGGTGGCAACAAAAAAATTGCTAAAGGTCATGCCTTGGTCGGCAAGATATTCCTTGAGCCGCGGCATGTATGTCAGTTCAGCGAGTCCCAAATCGTCGGTGAGAATGACAATGATGTTCGGCGGAGAGGCGGTATGTTTGGCTTGCGTCGAATTTTGACCGGAGGAACTTCGCGCGGCAAAAATCGCGGGCTGTGTAACGATTTGCCAAAGCGCCAGCAAATTGAGGAGGAACAATCCTGCCAGAGGCAGTTTGGAGACTTTCATTCCCGGGAAGCAAGGGTGAAGACTACAATGGAGAAGCATTATAGGCAAGCGCACAAGGAATGTAAAGAGCTCGAATTTTCGCCGCGCGCGGCTTGACCTTGCGCGCACTTGGACTATAATGGATTCAGAAATACATATCCAAACGTTGACGCGGAAGAGTACGCATTGTGTTGTGACAGCAACGAGTGGTCATTGGCTGCGAGCCGCTCACACAAAAAAATGCCGAACGTCACCGCCGAGTTCAGTTCGCAAAAAACATTTCTGTTGAGTAGTGAATTGCGGGTTAGCCCGATACAGCGTTGGAGAAGTAAAAAGTAAAAAGCTCAAAGCTAAAAGTGAAAGCCGAAACTTTTAGCTTTTACCTTTTCGCTTTTCACTTGAAACAAGGTGGTACCGCGAATCCCTTTCGCCCTTGAGGTGGAGGGGATTTTTTGTTTTCAATCCTATGTGTTACTTTGCCCTCTTGCTGGGTCTGGTGCAACGAACGACGATTGCAGGTTTCTTATCGGGAATGTTTCTCGGCGCGATTTACGGTGTGGTTGTCCCGAGTCTAATTTTCATTGCCACGATCATTTACCTGATCATCTTCAGACCTGTTCCAGCACCCTCATTTTCGGATTTGCTGCTTTTAGGTCTGGGAATTTTGTCGGCGTTTCTTTTTGGGGGAGCAGCCGGAATCTTTGTTGGATTTTTTGCGGGCGCAGTGATTGGTTTGATTTCGGGAATTATTTTGGGGCTGATTATTTTTCGGCAATCATTTGTGCGAGGAGTTATCATGAAGCATAAAAAGCTGCGCGTCACAAGTGCCGTTTTTTGCAGCGCGTTTGTCGTGTTCGGAACCGCTTTTGGGATTCTGATGGTTCAACGTCAGGAGACGCCCTTGATTTTATTTTTGTTTTTTATCTTTCTCGTTCTGATTCCAGCGTTATTAGCTTCTTTTGGAGCGAGTAAACGCACTGAGCTAATTCAAGATTGGTACAATGAAAATGTACCAGGAGCAAAAAATGCCAACCGAAATGCCCAAAGCGTATGACCCCCGCGAGACCGAACAACGACTCTATGATTGGTGGGAGTCCAAAGGTTATTTCACGCCGAAAATTGACGCGCGCTCCGAAGGTGCGCCAAAGCCATTCGTCATCGTCATTCCCCCGCCGAACGTGACCGGCGAACTGCATCACGGGCACGCGATGTTTGTGACGTTTGAAGATTTGCTTATTCGTTGGCATCGGATGCTCGGCGAACCGTCGCTGTGGCTGCCCGGCACCGACCACGCGGGGATTGCAACACAGAACGTTGTCGAAAAAGCGTTACTCAAACAAGGCACGTCGCGCAAAGAACTCGGACGCGAAGAATTTGTAAAACGCGTGTGGGAATGGAAAGCCGAATACGGCGGCATCATCACACGCCAAATTCGCCGCATGGGCGCGTCGGTGGATTGGACGCGCGAACGATTCACGATGGACGAACAACTTTCGCGCGCGGTGCGGGAAGCGTTCGTTCGCCTGTACGAAAAAGGGCTCATCTATCGCGGTCCGCGTCTCGTGAATTGGTGTCCCAAAGACGAGTCCGCCATCAGCGACCTCGAAGTGGAACACGAGGACGTGCAGGGAAAATTGTACTACGTCAAGTATCCCATCGAGAATGAACCCGGTGCGTACATCACAGTCGCGACGACGCGTCCCGAAACGATGCTCGGCGACACGGCAGTCGTAGTGCATCCCGACGATGAACGTTACCGCGCGCTCATTGGAAAATCTGCGATACTGCCGCCGCTCGGACGACGTTTGCCGATTATTGCCGATGAATCGGTGGACAAAAATTTTGGCACGGGCGCGGTCAAGGTGACGCCCGCGCACGACCCCACCGATTACGAACTCGGCATGAAACACAATTTGCCGTTCATCAACATCATGAATCTCGATGCGACCATCAACGAGAACGGCGGCAAGTACGCGGGCATGGATAGATATGCGGCGCGCAAACAACTCGTGGAGGAGTTGGAACGCGATGGCTTGATTCACAAAATTGAAAATCACACCATCTCGCTCGGCACATGCCAACGCTGTCACACGGTCATCGAGCCGTTGATTTCGACGCAATGGTTCGTGAAAACAAAGTCGCTCGCGGAAAAAGGAATCGAAGCGGTGCGTTCGGGAAAAATCAAAATCGTGCCGCAGCGATTTGAAAAAATCTATTATCAGTGGATGGAAAACATTCGCGATTGGTGCATCTCGCGTCAATTGTGGTGGGGGCATCGCATTCCGGTTTGGTACGCGCCCGACGGTTCCATGTTTTGCGCGCGCAATGAAGCGGACGCGTACGCGCAAGCGCGCGCAAAATTGGGCAGCGATGTAAAACTGGAACAAGACCCCGACGTGTTGGATACATGGTTCTCGTCAGGGCTGTGGCCCTTTAGCACGCTCGGTTGGCCCGACGACACGGAGGACTTGAGATATTTTTATCCGGGTTCCGTTCTCGAAACGGGTTACGACATTTTGTTTTTCTGGGTGGCGCGGATGATTATGATGGGTCTCGAACTCATGCAAGAAATTCCATTCGATACCGTGTACTTGCACGGCATCATGCGTCACACCGACGGAACAAAAATGTCGAAATCGGATTTTCGCTCCGGCGACAATCCGCTCGATGTCATCGCCGATTATTCCGCCGACGCGTTTCGCTTTTTCATCGTCACCAGCGCGTCACCCGGTAACGATGTGCGTATCAATTTGGAAAAAATCGCGGATGCGCGCAATTTCGGCAACAAAATCTGGAACGCCGCGCGTTTTGTGATTTCCAATTTAGGCGACAATCCCGAACAATACGCGGCGTGGCACAAACCGGACGCGAGCGAATTGTCACTCGCCGACCGCTGGATACTTTCGCGCGAACATCATTTAATCAATCGCGTGAACGAATTGTTCCACGAGTATCGTTTCAATGAAGCCGCGCAGGACATTTATCATTTCTTGTGGGACGAGTACTGTGATTGGTATATCGAGGCGTCGAAAGTGACGTTGAATGGAAATGATGAACGCGCGAAACACCACACGCGCGCCGTGTTGGTGCATGTGTTGGAACACGCGCTGCGTCTTTTGCATCCGATGATGCCGTTCGTCACCGAAGAAATTTGGCAGCATCTTCCCCATCAAGGCGAAGCGTTGATTGTGGCAAAGTGGATTCAAGGCGGCAAAACAACCGACCCCGATTCCGAAGCCGCGTTCGCACGCGTGATGGACACTGTGCGCGCGATTCGCAACGCGCGTTCGGAATTCAACGTGGAACCCGCGAAACGAATTGCCGCGAGCATTGCTGCAGGTGAACACGCCGCGATATTCGCAACACAACGCGCGGTTCTCGCCTCGCTCGCGCGTCTCGACGCCGCGCAGTTGCAAATTGTCGCGCAATTGGATACGAAACCCGACAACGCGTATTCCGCGATTCTCGATTCGGGCATTCAAATTTATCTGCCGCTCGCGGGCATGGTAGATTTGGATAAAGAAAAAAAGCGGATTACTACCGAATTGGAAAAAGCCCGCGCAGATGCGGAACGAACGCAGGCAAAACTCGACAGCGATTTTTCCACCAAAGCCCCCGAAGCGGTGGTAATGAAAGAACGCGAACGATTGAACGCGACGCGCGAACGCATTGCCAAATTGCAAGAACAGTTAAATGGGTTAAAGTAAGTGTCAGAGTGTCAAGTGTCAAGTTGTTCCCGACACCTGACACCTGACACCTGACACCTCAAATGCGCGTCATCTCCGGTACCGCCAAAGGTAGAATCCTAAAATCGCCGCCCGATTCCACGCGTCCCATCATGGACCGCGTCAAAGAGAATTTGTTCAACATTCTCGGAACAGCTGTGATTGATGCGAACGTGTTGGACCTGTACGCGGGCGCGGGCAGCGTCGGCATCGAAGCATTGTCGCGCGGCGCAAAACACGCGACGTTCGTCGAATTTGACGAGGGCGCGTTGAAAACAATCCGCGAAAATTTAAAGTTGACGAAACTTGCGCCGCGCGCGACGGTTCTTTACGCGAACGTATATCGTTATCTCAAGAAACCGCCGTCAACACCGTTCGACATCATTTACCTCGCGCCGCCGCAATACAAAGATATGTGGAAAGAGACAATGAAAATTCTCGACGCGCGCCCGCAGTGGTTGAGCGATCAAGGAACGCTCATCGTGCAGATTCATCCCGTCGAGTACGAGGAATTGGAGTTAAAGTCGTTTGTGTTGCAAGACAAGAGGAAATATGGGAGTACGTTGTTGTGTTTTTATGAAAAGAATACAGAACACAGATTTCAGAACACAGAGTAAAAACCGTCTGTTGTCTGTCATCTGTGCTCTGGCATCTGCCCGATGAGCATCGTCTTTGACCGGGCAGTAGAATATTACGACCAAACGCGCGCAATGCCAGAAGAACGACACCGCGCGTTTGTTGACGCGTTAGTGCGCGAAACGGGCATCAGCGAAAATTCGCGCGTGTTGGAAATTGGCATTGGCACGGGGCGCATCGGCATGTCCGTTGCAGAACATGTGCGCCGCTTGTTTGGAATTGATTTGTCGCTTGAAATGATGGGCGTGCTGCGGCGCAAACTTACGGACACCAATTTGAACATCAGCATCGCACAAGCCGACGCGGGCAAATTGCCGTTCGCGGACGAAACGTTTGATGTCGCCTACGCGGTGCATGTGTACCATCTCGTCGCGGGCTGGCAGAACGCGATGCGCGATGCGCGGCGCATCATCAAACGCGGCGGCTATTTCGTCGTCAGTTTTCACAAACGCGAGGAGGATTCCCCCACCGCGCGGATTCGAAAAGAATTGCACGCGTTCGCAAATGCGCGGGGCATCGAAACAAAACGCCCCGGCACTCATTCCGAAGAGGAAATTTTGGGTGAGATAAAAACGTGGGGTGATGAACCGCGCGTTGTCGTCTGTACCGCGTGGACGGAACCCGAAGTGCCTGAAAAAATTTTGGAGGAATTGGACCGTCAAATTTTTTCCGAGACGTGGACAATTCCGCGCGCGGTGATGGATGAAGCGATGCCGCGCGTGCGCGCGTGGGCGAGTGAAACGTATGAGGATTTGAGCAGACCGCTCGACGCGGCGTATGAGACGCGCTGGTTGATTACGAAAAAATTGTAGGGGCGACCCTTGTGGTCGCCCCTGCTCGTGGTCGCCCCTGCTCGTGGTCGCCCCTGCACGTGGTCGCCCCTGCACGTTTCAAAACAATTGCGCGCTCGCCGCGTCTTTTTCAATCGCTTCGCGAATGCGTTCAGCCGAAGGTTTGCCGAGATAGAGGGCTGTTTGCGTGAGTTGGTCGTGAACGCGCAACAGCGGCGTCTCATCGCGATTCCAACGTTTGTACGCATCGAGAAACGCCTGCCGATTGACGAGATATTCAAATTCGCCCGTCAATTCATCTTGCGGCATGTCCAGCGTTTCCAAATTGTTGTTCCCGCGCTCCAGTGTTCGCAAGTCCTGATTCGCCAAGACGGTGATTGTTTCTTCCATGATTCCTCCCGAAATGAAAACTCCTCTTTCATAAACGATGAAAGAGGAGTTTTGTTCTTGGCGTCCTCGAGCAGGCTTGAACTGCTAACCTTTACCTCCGCAGGGTAACGCTCTATCCAATTGAGCTACGAGGACAAAAAATTTGCGATTGCGGATTTGGAATTTTGGAAATGCAAATGCCACGTGGTCAATTCCAAATCCGAAATTTCAAATCGAAAATCTCAAGGCGGAGGGGGCGGGATTTGAACCCGCGCTAGAGGAATAACCCCCTAGAGCCGCTTAGCAGGCGGC
>CALMZO010000134.1 GCA_937870825.1 uncultured Chloroflexota bacterium
AGAGGCATAGACTTGTGTTTGTCGCTCTGTTACGCTCTCGAAAGGTACAAGTTGCCACTTGAAAGTCTGAGGGGGCAGTTTGAGAAAATCATTCAGCCCAGCGCGGCGAATATCACGTGGGCTAACAAGACAAACCAAATGCGCCCTTCATGAGGTGCATGACCATGTTGGGAAAGAGAGAAAAAAGTGGGAGAAGCGGAAATGCAAGAAATTGGACAGGGCAACAAGGTTCAACCAGCAATTGCGTTCTGGGTCCCTGCCAATCCAAAGGATGAGATCATGTTAATCAACCTCCTTGCGGAGATGGCACAATTTTTCCTGTCGGATCACATCAGCGAAAACGAGGATGGAAGGGCTCTAGCTATTTCCCTATCTAGAAACAAGCATGAGCGTCATAGCACTGTCGCTTCAGGCCGACCCAATGCTTAGAAAAGCCAGGCATGGGTGTAACTCGATTTACGAAATCAAGAGCGTTCAAAGAGGGCGTCCAAGTCCTCTTTTTTTATTCTTCTCGCTTGTAGCCCCTTGATCTTGGTATAAGGCAGAGCGCCCCTATCCATCAGCTTATAGACTGTTAATCGGGAAACGTGCAAATACTCTGCTGCCTCACTGACGTTAAACCATTCTCTTGTCGCCATGTGCTTCTCTCGGTTGGCTTCAGGTTGATTCGACTTTTGTTTCGTTTTCTTTGGCATTTCGGAAACGCTCCTTTGATTTTGTTCGCGGAAAGAACCCAGTGTAACAGTATTAACATAGTTGACACTAATAACACTTAGATATATAATAAACATAAGATAACACTTTGAACAAATTTTACCCTATCCACTCACACTAATCAACATCCCGAAGCTACGAGATAGTACAACTGATGAAGAGGTTGCAATGATAAGCGACTTTCATGGTCGGATCCGTCCAAAGAAGGAAAAGCCAAACCTGATTGAACTTGTAGACCTTCCCCATAAGCGGAAGGCGTTTGTCTATAAGCGCCTCTCGACCCATGAACAAATCAAAAAAAGCATATTTTCGCTTGCAATGCAGGACGCGCTATTTGATTTGGCAAAGGCGGACGGCTATCACGAGACCATGATCATCATTGAGGAGAGAGACCTTGGCATTTCCGGGACTCTCGGCGAAGACGAACGCCCGGGGCTGGCTTATCTGATTGGCTTGATCAGGGCTGACGCAATCGAAAGCATTTATGTCGTGCACATCTCACGCCTTTTTCGTGATCAAACGTTAATTGATGGTTTGAGCTTTGGGGAACTCTGCAAGAAACATGACGTTGTAATCGTCATGCCAAATATGAGACTCAACCTGAACGACAAGATGCACATGCGCATTTTCAGGATGGAACTAGAGCGTGCCGCCGATGAACTAGAGATGATGCGCTTGAGAATGGGCGGCGCCCAAGAGATGAAGGCAAAGAAGGGCTACTACACATCAGGCGCGATTCCCGTCGGATATATTGTCGGCAAGGAGAAGGGCACACCGGAATACGACAAGTTCATTCCATATGAGCCACATGCGCTCATCATTAAAAAAATTTTTGACTTATTCCCCCAGCTGAACTTTTCCCCGTTGCTAGTCTACAAACGACTCAAGTCGGAAGATGCAAGAATCCCTTTCTTCCCATCGGAGCTAACCTACATGCCAACGCGATCCGCTGTCAGGACCATGAAAAAAGATGAGCTAGGTTATCTTGTAACCCTTGCTTTTATCAAGCGAGCAATAACAAATCCAGTCTATATCGGATGGTGGATCTGGGGCGGGACATTGATCAATAAAAACAATCACGAGCCGATTATCCAGGATGATTTGTTCTGGTACATCCAAGAGCAGCGTAGTACGGTCAGGCGGCGAGGCAAGTCGGTCTATTCACAACCAGCCATATTACATGGTTTGCTTTTCTGCGGAAGACATGATGAACCTATCCAGGTTTACACTGATCGCTACGAGAAGCGGTATCGTTGTTCAGGGACGTATGCGCTTGGTCTGGAGCCAAACTACTGTTTCGGACTTGAGATGGCAATTTTGGACAAAGTGATCGCAGAGTTCGTTGTACAACAGTGCAGCTATCCCGGTTACGCCAACGATGTCATCCAAGTCTTGAAAAAGGGTTATAGTGAGGCAAAGGAGAAGGCGGAATCGAACAGGCGCGAATACGCGAGAGTGACCGGTGAAATTGATAACCTAAAGTCCAACCTGGCGTTAACCAAGTCACAGTCACAGGTGGAAATGATTTTGGGAATGATCGATCAGCGAATTAGAGATAGGGAATTACTGAGCCATGTGACTGCTTACCCAGCAGGGCGTATCGGCACCGCGATTGATATTGAAAGAGTGACAAACTTTTTAACCAATCTTAAAGACAAGTGGAATGAATGGCCAGATGCGAGAAAGAATGAGTTCCTTAGAATTGTCCTCGACCGAGTCATTGTCCTCGTTGAAGAGACACGGGTTCACGTCAAGGTGTTATGGAAAACGGGTTCATTGCAGCAGCAGATAGAGATCGTTCGATTGCCGAGAAAGATGTATACGACAAACAGGTGGACGAAAGACGAAGAAGCACTCTTACGCCAACATTATCCTACTATGCCGTGGGTTGACCTGCTGAGGATGCTTCCAGATAGACCATATTACGCAATTCTATCTCGCGCAAGAAAACTAAAAATCAAACGGACCAATAAAGAATGGAGCAAGCCGCGAGAATGGACTCGAGTCGAAGATGAGGTTGTAATCAAGGTTTATAGGGAAGAAATCGAGATGACAGACGCTTGTGAGCAGATCAAAAGAACGCCCTATAGCATCAGCCAGCGATTGCTGGAGCTAGGTTATCATTACAGCAAGATTCCCTTGAAGCGAAATCTTCCCGAAGTAAAGTGGAAAGTAGTGAACTTGAGCGATGGGAATCAAGATCGCTTTTCAGGCCGACACTCTTGCCCTCCGCTTCACTCGCGCCGCGATTGCCTGCTTCCATGATGCCGGGTCCGCCGCCCGTAACGATTGTGAATCCTTCTTGCGCGAGACGGTACGCGAGCTCGCGCGCCTTTTGATAGTACGCGTTGTCTTCGGGCAACCGCGCGGAACCGAAAAATGTCACCGTGCGTTCGAGTTTGGACAAAAATTCAAAGCCGTCCACAAACTCGGACATGATGCGAAAGACACGCCAGGAGAGCGCGGCATCCTGTTCGCCAAACGTCATTTGTTTTTGTTGAATCGCGGGAACGTCGTCGCGCATTTTCTCGCCTGTCTTTTTCAGGCGCGGTGCGCGAAGATCACCGAATGTTTCATACACCGGACCGCTGTCGGTATTCGATTTGGGAATCCGCGCGCGGCGCGTGACGACTTTGCCGGAAGGCGCGGGCGTTGCCGCGCGTTTTGCTTTTTTCGCTGCCATTTTTACAGAAACCATCCTCGAAAAATTTTTCGAGGATGATTGTAACACTGACGCGGGAATCGTAGAATAAAAAAGCGATGACACACGTCGACGTGCCATCGCTTTGAACTTTCAAATTCTATTTACAAGCTTTTTGCTTTCCCGCTTTCCGCTTCCCTTTCCCATTCCCCGTTCTTCCTCATCATCCTCATCGCGCACATATTTTCGCACCTCGCCCCGCGCCCTCCGCGCCTTCTCCTCCACATAGTACGTGTAATTGCCCAAGTACTCGGTCAATTTCCCGTCTTCCAATTCCACGATGCGCGTTGCCACGTTGTCGAGAAAATAACGGTCATGGGAAATCATCAACAGCGAGCCGTTGTAATCTTCGAGCGTTTCTTCCAACACTTCGGCGGATTGAATGTCGAGATGATTCGTCGGCTCGTCGAGCATCAAAAGGTTCGCGCTTTGCAGCATCAGTTTCGCCATCTGCACGCGCGCTTTTTCGCCGCCGGACAAATTGCGAATTTTTTTCTTGCTGTCTTCCGCGCTGAATAGAAAACGTCCGAGCAAGCCAAACACCTCGCGGTCAATCATCGGTTTCACGCGGCGCACTTCGTCCGCAATCGTGTTGTCAAAATTCAACGTCTCGTGTTCCTGCGAATAGTACGAACGCGTCGTCGAAGGTCCGATGTAAATTTCGCCCTTGTCCGCATCTTCCTGTCCAAGGATACAGCGAAACAAAACCGTCTTGCCCGCGCCGTTCGGTCCGATGATGCCCACGCGTTCGCCGAGCCACATCGTCAAATTCACATCGCGCAGTACAGCATTCGTGCCGCCGCGTGGGTCGGGAAACGATTTCGCCAGGCGTGAAATTTCCAAAACCTTGTTCGAGCCGCGTGAACCCGCGTTCAAGTCCAAACCAATCGCGCGGCGTTCCATTTTTGGACGTTCAATTTTGTCCATCTTGTCCAAACGTTTTTGCATCGAACGCGCGCGGCGCACAAATTTTTCGTTTTGTCCCGCGCCCCAACCGAGCAAACGGCGAATCGAAAACTCTAAACGTTGAATGTCGCGCTGCTGAATTTGAAACATCTGCTGCTGACGCAAAAGTTTCTGCCGTTTCTCGAATTGGTACTCGGAATAGTTGCCGACGTACAGCGTCAGTTTGCCATCTTCGAGTTCCGCGATTTCTTCCGCGACAATATCGAGCAAGTAGCGGTCATGCGAAACAATCACCACCGCGCCCGGATAATCCGCAATCAGTTTTTCCAAAAATTCTTTGCCGCGCAAATCGAGATGGTTATCGGGTTCGTCGAGCAGCAAAAGTTCGGGTTGTTCAATCAAAAGTTTCGCGAGACCCACTAATTTTTTTTGTCCGCCCGACAGCGCGGCTAACGGCAGCGCGAAATCTTCATCCCCAAAGCCCAGCCCGCGCAACGTCGCGCGCACGCGGTTGTCAAAATTCAAGCCGCCTTTTTCTTCAAACTCGGCAACAACGCGCGCGTGTTTTTCCATCACGCGCGTTAATTTTTTTTCGTCGTCGTACACCGACGCGTCGCCCATCAGTGCCTCGAGTTCCCGCATTTCCCTTTCGAGGCCCGCCAAGGTCGGCGACGCATCCAACGCTTCATCGAGCAGCGTGCGTTCCAAACCAAAATGAACTTCTTGCGGCAAATATCCGACGCGTACCCCGCGCGTAATTTGCGCGAGACCTTTGCTCGTTTCCATCTCGCCCGCGAGCATTTTCAAAATCGAAGACTTGCCCGCGCCGTTCGGACCGACGAGTCCGATGCGCGCGTCGTGGTAAATCTCCCACGACAACTCGCGGAAAATTTCTTGCGCGCCAAAATAGACAGTGGCTTTGGCGAGACGGGCGACAGTTCCTATAACCACAGTAACGAGTGCTGAGCGTTGAGCATTGAGAAAATGAGGTTCTTATTCAACGCTCATACCTCAATGCTCAACGCTTTTTTCTCACACGGACTCCCCACAAACAATTTCATCGCGCGTTGCTTTGTACCGAGTATCACGGCGAAATCGGTTTTGTATTGACGCAAACGCGGTACATCATATTCCGCGTGCGAACAAATTGTATCCTCATCGCCAACATGGTCGCTGGCGATTTCTATGAGAGTGTTCGCGTCAATTTGTCCAACGCGCGATGTTAGCATTTCATTCGCGCGGTTGCCGCGACACAAAGAATACACGGACGGCTCAATTTCAATTTCTTGCAGCGCGTTCGCGTCGCAGTGATTCGCGTGCGACAAAATTCCGGCGCGCGGCTCGAGCAAAGAAAATTTTGTTGCCGAGGTTTCGACGCCGCGCAAATTATTTTCATCGCCGACGAGATAATGAATCCCCGACGCAGGTTCGCCGCGCGAGAGAATTTTAATCGCGTCGTCCGCGGTTTTTGCTTGCAGCATTTTTCGCACGGCGAACGTGAACGGCACGCCGGGGCGCGCGTCGCGCGTGTGCAGGTGATTGATAACGACGCCGACGCCATGTTCGTTGATGCCCGCGCAGCCCACCATTCCCGCGAACGTGGCAACCATTGCGCGCGGCTGCGATTCCTTACAGAGTGATTCGGAATGACAGGCGGCTATGTTTAAGGCGCATACGTACGGCTCGAACACTGCTTTGGTATCAAACGTTTGCCCCATATACACATTGCCATCGCGCGTCGCGGGCGACATCGCGCCAAACGATGTGCAACCGCCTTCGGAGTGACGTTGTTTTACGTTTGACGTTTCACGTATCGCGTTTGACGCGAAATAATTTGCCGCTGTCTCCGGTCTCACCATATCCGCAATATCAATAAACGTGTTCAGCGAAAAAATTTCGCGCAAGGGAACGCCGCTTGCTTCCGCAATGCCGCGCACTTCTTCCACGAGGTCGGGCGCGAAACGTTCGCACGCCGGGAGGTATGCATCGCTCACACGTAAAATTTGTTCGCGCGACAATGCCGCGCGGAGAACGTACGCGGCGGAAAATTCGAGGAATGCGAAATGTTCGGCGACGAGCGCGCGAATCATTTCGCGCGCAGCTTCACCATGTGCGCGTCCGCGTGCGCGCGCCGCGCCGCGCAATTCCAAGACAGGACAAGGCGGGGGATTCACAGCGCGGAGTGTAGCATTGAATTTCATTTTAGAAAATAGGCGCGTGAACGCGCTGTTTTTTTCGTTTTGTTTTATAGATGTGTCTCCCAAAAATCTCCCTGTCAAGCCATATATAAAAGCTACCCAAGTTGGTATCGTCGCGCCATCTGAAAATGTTACCCAATCTTGCGCGAGACGCGCGGACTTTGTTTGAGATTCGCCAGTTCCCAGATCTTTTCCACCTTGCGCTGAATCAGCGCGGCGAGTGCGAAGGGATCCGTGACTTGGCGTTGTTGCAGCAGCGCGGCGACTTTCTGAGGATCCCCGCATCTCGCCTTCAGTACACGATCCAACGGCGTCTGCGGCGCATCATAACGCCGCGTGAGGCGTGAACCCTTGCGCACTTTGCCTTGCAACTTGACCGAGGGTTGAAACAGATTCATCATCCGCCGCCATTCACAGGTATACAAGTCATTCAGCGCAGCGAGGGCGCGCGGCGAGTCGAAACGATCATAGCCAATCAGTTTGCGCACGTGCGTCCAATTCTTCTGCTCGATATGGGCATTGTCATCCTTTTTGTATGGACGCGAACGCGTGAATGCGATGTGACGTTGCCGGCAGTAGCGCACCAGATGGGCATTCAGAAATTCACTGCCGTTATCTGAATCAATCGCTTTGAGTGCGAAGGGCAAAGCCGCGATCATTTCGTCCAGCGCCGCGACCACGCCACGTTGTCCTTTGCCCATCACCGCACGGGTTTCGGTCCAACCGCTGAAAATATCGGTTAGATTCAGGCTATAAATGAAGTCGCCTTCGGCATGGGAACCGGAATGCGAGACCAAATCCATCTCCACAGAACCTGGTTCCGTGACGTCCCAATGCTCGGTGCGAAGGGGGACTTGATGTTTGAGTAATGTCCCGGGCTTGGTACGTCCATACAGACGACGTTTGAGTTCACGTTTGTGCGGTTGCAGCCGCCGATCGATTTGCCGCGCACTGATCGTCAAAAGTTGCCGTTCGTGTGCGGGCGTGAGGGCATAATGAATCCGAATCCAGACCAGCCAAAGCGGGAGGAGGGCTTTGAGCCGCACCGACCAGGGATAGCCCGCCGCTTCCCACACCGCTTTGAGCACACCGAGGACCTTGGCGTTGTACGTCGTGCGACGTGGCTTGCGGCGCGGTTTCGGTTTTGTTTTCGGTAACGGACAGTTGAGTTTGCGAATGGCATGTTTGCGATGGTAGCCGCAGACTGCACACAGTTCATTGAGAATTTCTGATTTGTCTTTATCCGCGCGCGCGCGTTGATAGCGTGCGTGCATGATGCGAAAATATTCTTGCTTGCTTGGTTGACTCATGGAGTTACCCGTTTTCATGCGGGTAACATTATCAAATGTCGCGACGATACCCTGTTGGGTAACATTTTACATGGCTTGATTCGATCCATTGAGTTTTTCCTGTAGAATGGTTGTTACCACGCAACTATCACAGGAGGAATCCCCAATGGATCGCGCTCATTTTATCATCAGTGTCTACTGTTTGGTCTGCGAGCACTATGCACGCGTTTGCCCAGCGGCTACGCCGCGTCACGGCGGTTTCCAACCGACCTTGACCGATCAAGAAGTCATCACCATCGAAATCTGTGGGGAATATTTCAAGTGCGGTACCGACAAAGATTTGTTTGCACATTTTCACACCCATTATGCCGATTGGTTTCCGCATTTGACGGACCGCACCGTGTTTGCTCGCCGCCGCGTTGCTCTTTCCCCTCGATGTTGCCGCGCGTCGTCTGCGTCTCGCGCGTTCGGATTGGGAGCGCGTGAGAAATATGTTGCGCGTTCGCTCACGCGCACAAACGCAAACCGTAACGCCGCGCGCGTTGGAGGGATTGTTTAATGCGCGCGAACGCGCGCAAACGCGTCCGAGTGTTGCACGTGCGAATGTTTCGCAAACTGTTTTGCAGGATGCTTTGCATCCAGAAAATGGGAATGTGCCACAGCCCGCGCCTGTTGTGCAACAAAAGGATGTTGCACAGCAAAAAGAATCTGCGCCGCACAAAGAAGATGAGAGTGAGGAGGATATGAACACGCGCTTAAAGCGCGCAAGGGATCGAGCGAGAAAGCGCTAACATCAAGTCAATCATGCATTGGAGGAACGAGTTCGGCGCACAGTGAAATGGCAAGTGCGTTTCATCACTTGTGATGTTATGGTCCATCCCCATAACATTTCCCCGCGATAGTTCCATCTGGCAAGCGAACACAATCCAGCACCACGCCATCGAGTTGCTCCTTTGTGATGATTGCTCCCTGTAAATTCACACCTTCAAATTTCGCTCCTGTCAAGTCCGCTCCAGTGAAATCAACACTGCGCAAGTTGGATCCAATAATAATGGTCTCCTTCAGATTACTCTGTGAAAGATTTGCGTCGCTCAAGTCCACTCCGACACCATAAATTCCAGAGAGATTCGTCCCGCTAAGATTTACTCCTTTCCACTTGAGGATTCGCAAACACACATCGCTCAAATCATAACTTCGCAAATCCTGTCCCGGCTCGACTCCGTCTGTAATCAATTCCACAAATTCCTGCCACTTGTCATCGAGTTTGGCATCGGTCCAGACATTGTCTTCAAGGCAAGCGACATCAAGCTTCGCACCGCGCAAGTCAGCACTTGTAAAATCCGACCTTTGAATTGTCGTGTTCGAGAAATCGGCATTCCGCAGGTCAGAATAACTGAAATCTGAGTCCGTGATGTGTGATTTGCTTAAGTTGATTCGTTGCATGTTTTTATGGGAGAGGTTATATCCAAAGATCTCTTTGAGACTAAAGTCTGTATCACTTAAATCATTCGGCGCAAGTACAGTCGGGTTTGGAACCAGCACTGGCCCGCTACATGCAATGCTCGGCAAAATTACTGCAATGACAAACCAAAACAATGCTTTTCGCAAACTCAATTGTTGAATCATGTTTCTCATCCTCCTCCAATTTGTAGCATCATAGTAATTAGTCACACCCTCACCGTCAATGACTTGAGTGCTTGAAATTCAAAACCAAGATTTCCTCCATTTCCCCAATTTCCCTTTCATCGTTCCCTTTCCACTTTCTCCACACCACACATATAATCCCCGCGTCATGCGCGAATTTGTAAATCCGTATATTGCAGGCAATCCCGTCACCAGCGCCGAAATGTTTTTTGGGCGCGCGGATGTGTTTGCGTTCGTCCAACAAGCGCTGATTGGAAAACATCGCGATAACGTCATCATTTTGTACGGACAGCGGCGCACGGGCAAAACGTCCGCGTTGTATCAAATGAGTCGGCATCTCGGCGCGCGGTACGTGTGCGTGCTGCTCGACTTGCACGGCCTCGCGCTCGAAGGCCTCGACGGCTTTTTGTGGGAAATGGCAAACTCGATTGCGCGCACGCTGCGGCGTGACCAGCGCATCGAAATTTCACCCCCCCCCCGCGCCGCGTTTCAATCGAGCCCGCGCAGTCAGTTTGAAAATGTGTTTTTGAATCAAGTGTGGAACGCGTTGGGCGACAGACATTTGCTGCTGATGTTGGACGAAGCGATTCGGCTGCAAGAGCAGGTGCAGCATGGAAAACTCGAACCCGAAGTGTTTGAATACCTGCGCTATTTGATGCAGCATTTCCCGCGCCTGAATTTTTTGTTTGCGCTCGGCGATGGGCTGGAGGCATTGACCAAAGAGTACGCGTTTTTGTTCAGCGTCGGTTTGTACAAAAAGATTTCGTTTCTCGAACGCGACGCCGCATTAAAACTCATCACGCAGCCCGTCCAAAATGTGTACGCCGTCGAACTTGAAGCGCAAGAACGCATTTTGGAAATTACGGGCGCGCATCCCTATTACACGCAGCTGTTGTGTCACAGTTTGTTTGCGCGCTGGCAGCGTACGCGAGTCGAGGCAATCCAAGTCGCGGATGTGGATGCGGTGATTGACGAAGCGGTGGAACGCGGACTCGCCGTGCTCAAGCATACGTGGGAAGAATCGTCGCCGGCGGAAAAAGCAATCCTCGCGGGCGCGGCGGCGACAATGCGCGAGCATCATGCGCGCGTGAGCGAGCAAGACATCGCGCGCGTGCTCAAACAAAACGCGATTGTGATTCTGCCCGAAGAAGCCGGTCAAGCCTACAAGTCCCTGCTCGCACGCGATCTGTTCACGGGCAGCGACCCATTCGGTTTCGCGGTGGATTTGACGCGTTTGTGGATTAACAAATACGAACGCGTCGAATGGGTGCGCGATGAAATCTCCGACGCGATAAAAGCATGGACGCGCAAAGACGTCCCGCTCGAACATGTGCCCGCGACCCCGCCGCGTTTTGCGATTCCCGCTTACCCCGCGCTCAAGACGCCCGCGCGACGCACGTCAAATCGCGTTTGGATGTGGGGAATGGGTCTTGTGGCGGTTGTATTGCTCGGCGTTCTCGCCATGTTCTTGGCGCCGGGTTGGGTTTCCTTTTTGCCACTCACGCCGGACTCGGCGACTCGCGCACAAAGCGCGATGATTGCGACCGGGACGCCGACGCGCCCTCCGCCGACGGCAACCAAAATTCCCCCCACCGCGACAAAAATTCCGCCGACACCCACGCGCATTTCCGCGAATGTTGACTCGCCCCCGCCGCCGTTTGGCGCGGGCGCAAAAATTGTTTTCATGCGCGGCACGCCCGGTTGTTCGACGCTTGGCGTGATGAATTTGGCTGACGACAAAATCTATAGCTACAAATCCGCGCCGAACAATGAAGAACCTACCTGGTCGCCTGACGGACGCTTGTTTGTTGCCAGCACGGGCGAATGTGACAGCAAAGAATTTCGGTTGACGATTTTTGATGCGGAAGCAAGCGACACCATTCCACTCGAAACGAATTGCGCAACGGCGATTGACCCATTTTGGGGCGACGATGACCGCATTTATTTCGCGTGCGGGACGCGTGCGGACAACGGTGATTTGTTTTCGGTGAAAACGGATGGCAGTGATTTGCGCGCGTTAGGCATCCGCGCGCGGCGTCCGACGCTTTCGCCCGACGGAAAACATATCGCATACATGCGTTTGGAAAATGACGTCTGGCGGATTTGGGTGGGCGAATTGGACGCCAAAGGAAAAATTATAAATCCGAAACAGATGCCGTTCCCGGAAGTGTTGGGCGGCGTGTTTGCGCGCCAGCCGAAATGGAACGGCGACGGCACGCGTTTGTATTTCAATATCACGGACCGTTCGTCACTGCAAGCCATGGCACTGGCGAGCGTCGAGTTAGAAACGGGCAGCACGAACGTTTCATTTATTAGCGCCGAAACCAACACGCCGTTCGTGCGCCCCGCGTGCGGAAAAAACAATGTCTGCATCGCCGGCGGCGCGAACGGCGGCTTGTGGCTCTTGGAAGATGTCGGCAGCGCGCTGATGCCGATTCGGCAACTCACGTTCGGCGAAGAGTACGGCGCGGATGTGTTTCCATGAGATTCTGTTTTTGGTCGAACCGGGAACACGCGAATTCTTGATACGCACTGCGTCACGAGGAATCCTGACGAATCAAAATCAATTCGAAAAATTCGCGCAGATTCGCGTTTCATATCCGCAAACGTTGCAACCCCTCTAACGTTTTGAAATGATTATCAATCCTTTCACCTACGGCAATCCGATTTCCGATGCGGCGCGGTTTGTGGGACGCGAGCGGCAAGTGGAACAAATTTTTTCGCGCCTGCGGAATGTGGAATTTGAATCCAGTTCCATCGTCGGCGAACGGCGCATCGGCAAAACCTCGCTGCTCTATTACATCGCAGATGAGCAGGTGCGGCGCGCGCACGGCCTCGCACCCGACGCGTTTATTTTCGTGTACGCCGATTTGGCATTGCTCGACGCGACCACGACACGCACGCGTTTGTGGCAATACTTGTTGCGTCAAATGCTTTTGCATCTCGGCGAGAACGACGCCGCGTTTGTTCGCGCGGTGTTACGTGAGCCGGACGCGCTCGACAACTTTGCCCTTGCCGAAGTCTTTGACCACCTCGACGCGCAGAACAAGCATGTGGTGCTACTGCTCGACGAATTTGAAAACGTCACGCGCAACGAAAATTTTACACCCGACTTTTTTTATGGTTTGCGTTCCCTCGCCATTCATCATCGCCTCGCGCTCATCACGTCAAGCCGCCGCGAATTGATTGAACTCACGCACTCGAACGAAATTCGTTCGTCGCCATTTTTCAACATTTTCGCGAATATCAACGTGCGCTTGTTGAATGCGGACGACGCGCGCGCGTTGCTCGAAAACGCATTGGGCGAAACTGCGGTTCGATTTGCCCCGACCGAAATCGAAAATGTGTTGCGCGTGGCAGGCACCCATCCCTTCTTTTTGCAGACCGCGTGTCATTTTCTTTTTCAGGCGCACGCGGAAAATTTGAGCGCCGCCGCGCGCGATGCATTTTGGCGGGAAAAATTTCGCGCCGAAGCGCTGCCGCATCTCGGCGAATACTGGCGGCACTGCGACGAACGCGAAAAAAGTGTCCTCGCCGCGCTCGCATTGTTGCACACGCAAGACACGCGATTTGCCACGGCGCCCCTCCGCGATTTCGTCACGCGTTCCGAACGCGTCCTGGCGCAACTCGACAAACGCGCGCTTGTCGTCGCACACGGCGATGCATTCGCTCCATTCAACGAATTGTTCCGCAATTTCATTCTCGACGTACTCGACGACAATGGATTTGTCCAAGCTCTCGAATCCAACATCCACTATCCAATCACCAACATCCAATCTTTCGGTCTTTCTCCCCGTGAACTCGAGGTGCTTGAACTCGTCGCGACCGGTCTCACCGACGCCGAAGTGGCGCGCAAACTCGTCCTCAGTCCCCGCACGGTCAGCACGCACCTGCAATCCATCTACAACAAGTTGGGCGTCAACTCGCGCGCGGCGGCGACGCGGGTGGCGGTGGAAAAGGGGTTGGCAGCAAGGGAGCCGGGCGCACAGGGGAAAATGTAAAAAGGTTTTTCTCCGTGGTCTTGCCTTGCTTCCTACGCCTGATTACGTACCCAATACGTAATTCTTACGATGCGCGCGGCGGAAAAAGATTGTATTCTGCGTGCGATGTTGAACCTCGCCGTCACCGCCTATCCGAACACATCTTCCAAAGAATTGGATTTAATCACTGCCGCGCAGCGCGGAGATTTGTCGGCGTTCAACCAACTCGTGCGGGCGCATCAAGAGCTGGCATACCGGTTTGCGTTTCATGTTTCGGAAAATGCGCCGGCTGCCGAACGCGCGACGAAAAACGCGTTCGAATCGGCGTATCGTCACATTCGGCGCTGGAAGGGCGAGCCGTTTCGCGTGTGGCTGCTCCGCCTGGTACTGCGCGAATGCAAACGAATGCGTATTCGCACGCACGCCGCAAATGTCTTGGCTCCCACCCCGCTGGAAATTGGATTGGCAATCTTAAATTGGGACGAACGCGTGATTTGCGTTTTGGCGGACGTTTTGGGTTTGACGGACGATGAAATTTCAGACATTACGGATGCCCCGGAAAATCACATCCGCGCCAAGCGCAGCCGCGCGCGCAAGCAAATTCGCGATGTTCTGCAGTTGCAGCGCACGATGCCGCAGGAATGGAACGCCCTGCATCTCGCGTAACCTTGTGTGTGAAAATGTTCCGCTTTACATCTGCCATTGATTAAAACAAGACCGCGTACCTACGTGGGTCTCTGCGAAGACTCCTCCTCCATTCGCACAGGTCCGCGTAGCTATGCGGTCTTGCCAGTACCAAAAAAAATCCGCCGAAAAGTTTCGGCGGATTTTTTGTTAACTGTACCGCATCAAATCTCCCGTCACCACCAGCACCGGGCATTCGGCGCGCTGCAAAATCTCGGTCGTCAAATCGCTGCCGCCGAAACGCGCGGCGCTTTCGAGATGTCTGCCGATGACGATGAGGTCATGTTCGCCTTTGCGCGCTTCGCGCAAAATTTCTTCAATCACAGCGCCTTGCCGTTCTTGTACCTCGACGTGAATGCCTTGATTGCGCAGCGTGAGCGCCCCTTCTTCCAAATGATTGAGAATCCACGGACGCGACGGGCGCGCGAACGATTGCGCGCGCGGGTTCGAACCGAGCACGCCCGCAGAAATTCCCGCCGCCGGTTCGGGATTCACATAGAGCAGCGTCGTGGATGCGCCCGTGCGCCGCGCCAAACGTCCGCCGTAAATAATATCGCGTTTGCCCGGTTCGCCGCCCGCGGTACAAAACAGCATCCGCCGCACCGACGGACGCGCGCCTTTGACGACGAGAATCGGAATGCGCGAACGCCGCGTGAGCTCGCGCCAAATGATTTCACTGCGCGGCGTAGTCTTGCGCGGTTCTGCCACGACCAAAAGGTCGTAGGCATTTTCCATACTGTGTTTCAAAATTTCGTCGGGGGCGCGTCCGACGCGCGCGTGAAATTGGATATTCTCAAGATGCGGTGTCAATGCTTCGCGCGCGTACGTCAGCAATTGTTCCGCGTCCGCTTTGTCCTCGGCGGCGCTTAAGACGGTCAATGGACCGCTCGTTGCGCGCGCGAGGGTTATGGCAAATGGAAACAATGTTTCGAGATTGGAATGTTCGTCCACGCCGAGCAACAGACGCATCGGAATACGCGGCAAGATGTGAAAATTGTTGATGCCCACCCAGACCTGCTGCCCGACTTGGAAATCGAGATGCCCGTCACTGCGCGGCACGCGCGCGACTTGAATCGGCACGCCGGTTTCCCCAAATTCCGCAGGCAGACGCCATGTGTTGGGCAGGGGTTGAAGGCGCAGACGCAAACGCTGTAACGTTCCCAAAAATTGCACTTGCTCGACGATGCCCTGTCCCAAAACCGGAATCGTCAATTCTTCGCGGCTCGTCGCGAGCGTCAAATCTTCGGGGCGAAACAAAACTTCCAGACGCCCTTCGGGGTCAACCGTCGTGTACGACGCGGCTTCGGACAACTGCATCGAGCCGAGATTCACGCGCCCGTCTTTTACTTGGCCCGCGAGCAAATTCGCGCCGCCGAGAAACGTCGCGACAAATTCTTGCTGCGGACTGCGATAGAGCGCGGTGGGCGGACCCACTTCCAAAAGTTTTCCTCTGTCAATGACGCCGATGCGGTCGGCGAGTTCGAACGCTTCTTCCTGGTCATGCGTGACCAGAATCGTCGTGACCTTGATGCGCTGTTGAATTTCTTTTAATGCCTGCCGCAGCTGCGCACGGATTTTTACGTCGAGCGCGCCGAACGGTTCGTCGAGCAGCAACACCGACGGTTCAAACGCCAACGCGCGCGCGACGGCGACGCGCTGCTGCTGTCCGCCGGACAATTGTTTCGGATACCGTCCGCCCAATCCTGCCAGTCCCACGAGCGCGAGCAATTCTTCGCGTTTGACGGCGCGTTTTTCTTTTGGCACCTTGCGCGCGGCGAGACCAAATTCGATATTGTCCGCGACGGTCATATGACGAAACAAAGAATAGTTTTGAAACACAAAGCCCGTGTTGCGTTCTTGCGGCGAGAGGTTTGTGACCTCGCGCCCGTGAAGCCACACGCGCCCTTGGTCAGGGGGAATGAGCCCCGCGATGATTCGCAGAATCGTACTTTTGCCGCTGCCGCTCGGACCGAGCAACACCATCATTTCGCCGTCGTCAATTTCCAACGAAACGTGGTCAACGACGCTGTGCGCGCCGAATTTTTTTACGAGGTCTTGAAGAACAATACTCATGGGATTTCGGATTTCTGATACGCGATTTGTTATTGCGTAAGCTCTGTGCGCTGTCGCAAAATTTCCATGCCAATCAAGACGATGAAAGAAACAATTGCAAGTACGACGGCAACCGCGTACGCGCTGATGTATTGACGTTCATCCAACGCGGCAAAAATATACAAGGTCGCGGTTTCCGTTTTTCCTGTCACCGCGCCGCCTGCAACCAACACGCCGCCAAATTCACCCAACGCGCGCGCAAGGGTGAGCGAGATGCCGTACAACAAACCCCAACGAATGCCCGGCAGCGTCACGCGCAAAAAAGTTTGCCAGCCGCTCGCGCCGAGTGTATGCGCGGCTTGTTCGGATTCCGCGCCGATTTCGCGCAGCACCGGCATCACTTCACGAACGACGAAGGGCAGCGAAACAAAAATCGTGACGAGCAGCATCCCCGGTACGGCGAACGCAATTTTCAAACCCGTCGCTTCGACCAAGGAACCGAACCATCCTTGCCGCCCGAACAGCAAAATCACCATGTACCCCGTGATGACGGGCGAAACGACAAAGGGCAAATCAATCAGCGCGTTAAAAAATCCTTTGCCCAAAAAATCTTGGCGCACCAACACCCACGCGACAATCGCGCCAAAAATCGAATTGATGACGACGGCGGCGATGGCGAGTTGAATGCTCAAGGAAAATGCGGCGAGGACTTGGGCATCGAGCAGCGATGCAAAAAAATACGCGACGCCGCGCGCAAACGCGCCTTGAAAAATCGCGACGACAGGCATGAGAATCAAAATCGCAATGTACGCGACGACAATGCCAACCAAAATTTTTGGGAACAAGCCGTCGGGGCTACGCATGATGCTCCTGTCGCCGCTGCAGCCAGTCCACGACAAAAACCAACGTGAACGCAATCGCCAGCAGCACCACCGACATTGCGCTCGCGCCGCGTTGATTGTCCGATTCGATTTGGCTCAAGACGTACACCGCCGCCGTTTGCGAACGCAATGGAAAATTTCCCGCGACGACGATGATGGAACCAAATTCGCCCAACGCGCGCGCGAAACTCAACAGCGCGCCCGTGATGACCGCAGGCACAATCGCGGGGAGCAGCACGCGGCGAAACGTCATCCACCCCGACGCGCCGAGTGTGGCAGCCGCGTCTTCTTGGTCCAAATCAATTTCCATCAGGACCGGCTGCACCGTGCGTACGACAAAAGGGAAACTGACAAAGAGGAGCGCGAGAACAATTCCGGGCGGAGCAAAAACAATGTCCCAATCGAATTGCCGATTGAGAAAACCGCCGATGATGCTCTGCGGTCCGTACAAAACGACGAGCATCAGCCCGGTGACGAGCGTGGGAATCGCAAAAGGGATGTCAATGATTGCATTGAGGAACGAACGTCCGGGGAATTGATAACGAACGAGAACGTACGCGGTGAGAACGCCCATCACGGTATTGATAATCGTCATCACCGCCGCCGTCCAAAGTGAAAGGCGCAGTGCGGCAAACGCGGCAGGGCGGCTCACATCGCGTATCAATCCTTCGACGCCGCCGCTCAAGCCATCGTGAATCACCGAGAGCAACGGCAGCAAGAGCATGACCGCAAGATAGAGCAGCGCGACGACGCGCAAACTCCACATGCCCCACAGACGAGACCCCTGCCGCGCCTCTTGACGCGCGCCAAGTGTAATTTCAATTGCTGTACTCATGACAAGAGGTTGTTGCGCTGCAACTCTGCCGTGAAAGAGTGGTACGGGTCTGCAACGTCTATTTCTCGGCTTGTACTTGCTCGAGCAGTTTGGTAAAGATGCCGTCCGCGCCAAAAAATTTCGGCGTCACGGTCTGCCAGCCGCCCACATCGCCAATCAAAAAAAGGTCCTCAACAGGGGGATAGTGCGCAGTGGTGGCTTTCAAAACATCGGGGTCAACCGAGCGCAAGCCGTATTCGGCATAAAGTTTCTGCGCTTCCGGCGTGAACAAAAAATCGCGGAATCCTTCGGCGGCGGCGCGGGTGCCGTGTTTGTCCACATGCGCGTCAATCACCGCCACCGGATTTTCAATCCGAATCGTCGAACGCGGAATACTATAGTCGTAATACTGTCCGGCTTGGCGCGCCACAAAGACTTCATTCTCGTACGTAATCGCCGCGTCGCCGACGCCCATCTCGAAATTGGTGATACTCTCGCGCGCGCCCTTGTCCAGGACGGTCACGTTCTTGAGTACCGCTTTCAAAAATTGGCGCGTGGCATTCTCATCACCTTTGGCATAGCCGTCAACAAACCCGCGCTGTGCCGCGCCCCACAGCGCCATGATATTCCACTGCGCGCCGCCGCTGCTCGCGGGGTCCGGTGTCAAAATTTCCAGACCCGGCGTGGTCAAGTCTTTCCAGTCTTTGATATTTTTTGGATTGCCGGCACGGACCGCAATCACCACAATCGAATGACTCACCATCCCTGGCGCGCCCTTGCTTTTCCAATCATGGGTAATCAGTCCCGCTTTTGCGATGCGCTCTACATCGGCTTCGAGGGAAAGCGCGACAAGATCGGCTTCAAAGCCGCCGACCACTGCGCGCGATTGCGCGCCCGAACCAAGATACGATTCTTGAAATTCAACCTCCTGTCCGGTTTTTTCTTTCCAAAACTTTTGAAACAGCGGGATAATTTTTCCGTACGCTTCGCGCGGTGTGGTGTATGCACCGAGAATCAGCGTAACCTTCCCGGCGCTTGGCGCGCTCGTGGACTGCGAGGCGGAGGTAGGCGATGCTTGGGGCGAACACGCCAAAACAAGCAGCATTACGCCAAGGACAGGAAGCCATTGCCATTTCCGCATCGTTATTCTCCTCCCGTGAGCTTTCGGGGGTGTTCGTTGCCGCATAGAAAAAGAAAAATGAGCAAGCCGCCCCGCGCGCACACAAACGCGCTCCGGAATCTGCGCCGCGCGTTTTGTGTCTAATCCTACTTACCATACTATACAAGTAGGATTAGTGTGGCGAGTATACGCGCGTTCACGAGAGATGTCAAGGCACAATTTCCGTGCCCTCGGACTTGGTCGCGAACGATTTGCCGGCGGACGCTTGTTCCGTGTCATCAAGCGATACAGCCCCCCATTCCCCAACAACGATTGACACACCCACACGCTTGTGCTACTATCCCTATCACATTGGTCAGATAACTATGAAGCTCACCTCCCGCAGCGAATACGCGCTGCTCGCCCTCGTTCATCTCGCGCGCCAAAAGGGTGACGAATACATTTCAGTGGAAAACATCGCCCGCGCGCAAAAAATCCCCGCCAAGTTCCTCGAACAAATCATGCTCGCGCTCAAGCGTGGGCGCTATGTCCACAGTGTCAAAGGACAGCACGGCGGCTATCGTCTCGCGAAACCTTCGCATAAAATTACGCTCGCCGAAATTATTCGTCTCTTTGACGGCGCACTCGCGCCGAGCGAATCCGTCAGCAAATACTTTTACGAAGCCACGCCGATTGAAAAAGAAAAGGGACTCATTCGCGTTTTCAAACGCATTCGCGATGTCGTCGCCGAAACGCTCGAGACGACGACGATTGCTGACGTCGCGTAAAGCGTTTTCCGTCGTTGTTATATTAAACACAGTTTTTGTGTTGGCACCAAGAGATTTGCTCTTGCCCCCAAAGACTTGGGCTACAATCTCTCACAAATCGTATGGCTGTCCCGATGCTGTGTGCGAATCCCGTTCGGCATGGCTCTTTATTCTGCTGACTTGCAATCATTGTACTCTCCGAACGCACGTCACAACCTGTGACAGCAAAATTTCCTGAGGAGGACAAGATGAAACGTTACCCGGTTCTGGTTATTGCCATCGTCGCCGTCATCGCGTTCGCCATCGGCGTTGGATGCGGCTCCACTGTTCCCACGCCTACCACGTCCGCGCAAGCCACCGCTACACAAGCCCCCGCCTCGCCGACCACTGCACCGCAGCCCACCACCGCTGCCACGCAAGCCCCGCAGGCCACGGCAACAACTGCCGCGACATCCGCGGCAACATCCCCCGCGCAACCCACCGCCGCCGCGACCAATACACCCGGCGGACCAACCGCGCCGCCGCCCACTTCGGCTGCGGCAGTTGCCCAAGGTCGTCTCAAAACCGTCCTCGACCGGGGCAATCTCATCTGCGGCGTCAATGGACAACTCGCAGGCTTTAGCGTGCTCGAAGCGAACGGCAGTTACAGCGGGATTGATGCAGAATTTTGCCGCGCCGTTGCTGCCGCCTTGTTCAACGACGTGAGCAAAGTGGAATATCGTCCGCTCACCACGCAAAATCGTTTTGCCGCGCTGCAAAGTGGCGAAGTGGATGTGTTGATGCGAAATACCACATTCACGACGAATCGCGATACCGCTGTCGGTCTCGATTTCTTGCCAACGACATTCTTTGACGGCGGCGGCATTCTCGTCGAAAAAAGTTTGAACGCCACAAAGCTCTCCGACCTCGCGGGCGCGACGATTTGTGTCCTCGCCGGTACGACGAACGAACAAGTGCTGACCGATACGTTCAGCGCAGAAAACATTCAGTTCACGCCGCTGACCTTTCCCGAAGCGAACGCGCTCTATGCGGCATTGGACGACGGACGCTGTGACGCGGCGACGAGTGACAAGTCGCAGCTCGCCGGACAGCGCGCAAGCGTTTTGAAAAATCCGGACAATTGGGTCATCATGGATGTAACCTTGTCCAAAGAACCGCTCGGACCTGCCGTTTTGCAAAACGACGCGCAATGGGCCGATGTCGTACGCTGGGTGGTGTATGCGACCTGGTACGCCGAAGAATTGGGTATCACACAGGCAAACGTTGATGCCAAACTCGCCAACGGCAGCGTGAATGAAAAACGTTTCCTTGGCGGCACGGGTTCGCTCGGCAAAGATATGGGGTTGCCTAACGACGCGTTTTATCGCGTCATCAAGCTCGTCGGCAACTATGGTGAAATCTTTGACCGCACGCTCGGACCCACCACGAAATTCAACGTGCCGCGCGGCTTGAACACGCCGTACACACAAGGCGGTCTGCAGTACTCGCCGCCGTTCCGCTAGTCAAAAACCAAGATTGCGAGTGCGACGGTTACTGTCGCACTCGCAATCAAAATGTACTCTTGTGTCTCTTTCTCTCGTTCGTAGCACAACGCCCTTTTACCGCGACGTGCGCGTGCTGCGCGTCCTCGCACAAATCGCGTTCGTCGCATTCGTGCTGCTCGCAGGTTGGTTCTTGTGGAACAATATGACGCGCGGGCTGGCGCGCGTCGGCGGAACATTCAGCTTCGCGTTTTTGGAAAATGCCGCGTCGTTCGCCTTGTCCGAGACGTCACTGCCGTACAATCCCGCGACCGATTCGTACTTGTACGCGTTTTTCATTGGCGCGTTGAATACGCTGCGCGTGGTCATCGTCGGCATTGTGCTGACAACACTGCTGGGACTCGGCGCGGGCATTGCGCGTCTTTCCTCGAATTGGCTCATTGCAAAAATCGCGCAAGTGTACGTTGAAATTTTTCGCAACACGCCGCTGTTGATTCAATTGTTTTTTTGGTACTTTGTGGGAATTTTGAAACTGCCGCGCGTGCGCGAGAGTATTGCCTTGCCCGGTGGAATTTATCTCAGCAATCGCGGGCTTGCGGTGCCGTGGTTTACGCCGAATGAAACATTTACCGTGTGGCTCGCCGCAGCGGGAATCGGCATCGTCGTCGCCTTTGTTTTGTACAAGCTGCTCGCGCGCGCGGCAACGCCGTTGCTGTACGAATGGCGCGGTGTGTGGGCAATGCTGTTGTGGCTCGCCATTGCCTTCTTGAGCGCGTTGGTATTGAGTCCATTTGCTTCATCCGTTCCCGAACGCGGCAATTTCAATTTTCGCGGCGGGACCATTCTTTCGCCCGAATACGCGGCGCTGTTGCTCGGGCTTGTCGTGTACACGGGCGCGTTCATTGCCGAAATTGTGCGCGCGGGAATCCAAGCCGTGCCGCGCGGACTGAGCGAAGCGTCACGCGCGCTCGGTTTGACGTACGTGCAAACGCTGCGGCTCATCACCATTCCGCTCGCGCTGCGCGTCATCATTCCGCCCCTCACGAATCAATATCTCAATCTCGCGAAAAACTCTTCGCTCGCGATTGCGGTGGGCTATGCCGATTTGTTTTACGTGAGCAACACGATTTTTAACCAAACGGGTCAAACGCTTCAAGTGATTTTGATGATTATGCTGGCATATCTCGCGCAGAGTCTTGTCCTCGCGGCGGTGATGAATGGGGTGAATGCGCGGTTCAAATTGGTGGAGAGATGACGGATGACGAACGACCCACGACGAATGACGAACGATCCACGACGAATGACTGCCTCTTGCCTGCTCACTCCGGATGACTGAACCATGACCGGTCAAACGCGCGCTCTTTCCGAAACGCTGCCGCCGCCTGTCACCGAAAGCGGCGTCGTCGGCTGGCTGCGAAAAAATTTGTTTAGCACGTGGTACAACGCGCTGCTGACGCTCGTCGCGCTGTACGTAATTTATTTGGTCTTGAACGGCGCGTGGAATTTTGTGACGACGGCGGAGTGGAATGTCATTACGGCGAATATGCGTTTGTTCATGGTGGGTCCGTATCCGGTGGAACAAACGTGGCGCGTGCAGGTGAGTGTGGGGTTGTTTGCGTTTCTCGTCGGCGCGAGTTGGCGCATTTGGCAAGGCGTCGCGCGTTCGGCAGCGATTTTGCTCGGCACGATTTTTTTGACGGCAGCCGTGCTGCCCTTTGCGGCGAGTGAACGCGCCTGGCTTTTAACATCATTTGCATCCATCCTGGCAGGGTTTACCGCCGCGCATTTTACACGCGCGCGGCGCGCGTGGGTCTGGGCATGGCTTTTGTCGCTGCCTGTAATTGGAATTCTGTTGTACGGCGTCGGGGATGTTTTGCCGCGCGTGCAAACCGACCAATGGGGCGGTCTGTTACTTACGCTCACGCTCGCGATTGTTGGCATCGCCGCGTCGTTTCCGCTCGGCGTTTTGTTGGCGGTGGGGCGACAAAGTACGTATCCCGTCATCCGCGCGTTTTGTGTCGGGTATATCGAAATTGTGCGCGGCGTGCCATTGATTACGGTCCTCTTTATGATGCAATTGATGCTGCCGTTATTTTTGCCGGAAGGATGGACGGTGGAACGCGCGATTCGCGCGATGGTGGGCTTTACGTTGTTCACGGCTGCGTATGTGGCGGAAATTGTGCGCGGCGGACTGCAAGCGATTCCGCGCGGGCAAACAGAAGCCGCACGCGCGTTGGGGTTGAATGGTGTGCTCATGCTGCTGTTGATTGTTTTGCCGCAGGCGCTGCGGGCGACGATTCCCGCGATGGTGGGACAATTTATTTCATTGTTCAAAGACACGTCGCTCGTCGCGATTGTCGGTCTGCTCGACCTCGCGCGCATTGCGAACGCGGCGGCGAATCAACCGGAATTTTTAGGAAGGTTGACCGAAGTGTATGTTTTTATTGCGGCGATTTATTTTGTCTTTGCGTCCGCCATGTCGTACGGCAGTCGAAGATTGGAGCGGACGTTGGGGGTGGGAGAACGCTGATGGCAGAGCAAGGCGATGATATCATCATCGCGCGCGATGTACACAAGTGGTACGGACAATTTCACGCGCTGCGCGGCATTTCGCTAAATGTGAAACGCGGCGAAGTGGTCGTCGTGTTTGGTCCATCCGGTTCCGGCAAGTCTACCTTTATTCGTACGCTCAATCGTTTGGAAGAACATCAGCGCGGACAAATCATCATTGACGGCATCGAATTGACGAATGACATTCGGAACATTGAAAAAATTCGCGCCGAAGTGGGCATGGTGTTTCAACAGTTCAATTTGTTTCCGCATCTCACCGTTTTGCAAAATATCATGCTCGCGCCGACGTGGGTGCGCAAGTGGTCCCGCAAACAGGCAGAAGAAACTGCGCGCGAATTATTGAAACGGGTCGGCATTCCCGAACAAGCAAACAAATTCCCCGGACAGCTTTCGGGCGGACAGCAGCAGCGGGTGGCAATTGCCCGCGCATTGGCAATGCAGCCCAAAATTATGTTGTTCGACGAACCGACATCAGCGCTTGACCCCGAAATGATTATGGAAGTTTTGGACGCAATGACCGGACTCGCCGAATCGGGCATGACCATGATTGTCGTCACGCACGAGATGGGTTTTGCGCGCAGCGTCGCGGACCGTCTCGTTTTTTTTGACGCGGGCAGTATTGTCGAGCAGGGTACTCCGCTACAAATTTTCGAACATCCCCAAGAAGAGCGCACCAAAAAATTCCTCGCGCAGATTTTGCACTAGAGCAAATTCCTGAATGATTCAAGGTTTGGATTCTACGCTTTAGCGGGTTACCGACCAGAAACCGACTAAAGTCTCGATTCCGAACCCCAGACCAATTCGGAATTCGTTCTAGTGCAGCATTAAACAAGCTCTTGTGAGTCGCGCACAATGAAATCGTTTAGAAAGCGTCTTTCAACGCAGCGGTACGCAAAACAAGTTGGTTAATGCTGCACTAGCAATACATTACAACGTGATGACGCGCGCACAATCAATTTTTCCATTTGCGAATTGTGAAATTTTTTCGCGCAAACCATCAAAAATTCGCTATACGTATTGACACTCGAACGGATGTGCTGTATCATCAGAACGTCCGTTCTAATTGTCTATGCGCCAGCGTCTTTATCAGCAAGCCGACCAAATCGAATGGCTGCTCGCCACGCACAAAGCCCCCGCGCGTGTGACGGGCGGACGCGTGACGCCGCGCACGATTCAATTTCACCTTGCGCCCGCGCCGACGACAAAAATCAGCCGCGTCGAAAATCTCGTCGAAGAACTCGCGCTCGCGCTGAACGTGACCTCTGCGCGCATTTTGCGCGAACAAGGCGCGCTGCACCTCGAAATTCCGCGCAGTGATGCGCGTCCCCTCTTGCTTTTGGATTTGTGCCAAGAGGCGGAACGCGATGGCAACATGATGCGCGCGCTTCGCAAACCCGGCATGACGCTCGTCGGAATCGGTGTAGACGGCGTTCCGCTGATGTTGCGCCTGGGCGTTGCCGACGTGCCGCATGTTTTGATTGCAGGCACGACCGGTTCGGGCAAGAGTCAAGCCGCGCGCACGCTGCTCGCATCGCTTGTCATGTATCAGCCGCCGCGCGAAATTCAACTCTTGCTCATTGACCCCAAAGCGAGTGATTTTAACGCCTTTCAAATCGCGCCGCATTTGCTTTGTCCGATTGTGCAGACAGCGGACGGCGCACGCGAACGCTTGCAGTGGCTTGCGGAAGAAATGGAACGGCGCCAAGCGACAAACGCAAAACGTCCGCTCATTGTTTTGATGATTGACGAACTTGCTGATTTGTTGATGCAGGGCGGAAGTGCGTTGGAAAATTTGCTGGCGCGTTTGATTCAACGTGGACGCAGCGCGGGAATTTGTGTGATTGGCTGCACGCAAAAACCGACTGCCGGAGTTCTGGGAACATTGGTGAAAGCGAATTTTCCTGTGCGGCTTGTCGGCAAAGTGACGAGCGCGCACGAAGCGTTAGTCGCGGCAGGAGTCGCAAAATCGGGGGCGGAAACGTTGACGGGACGCGGCGATTTTTTGCTGATTGCGAACGGCGAAAAATTGCGCGTGCAAATCGCACACTTGCCGTTGAGTGATGATGACGCGTTTCGCGGCAAGTTCTTTCGATGAGCAAGGAGTCCAACATGACATGGCGCATCGGAATCGTTTTGGCATTTGTTGTCGCCGCCGCCGTGATGGCGTATCAAATCGGCTCGCGTCTTTCGGACGAAGCGATTATGACGATTGTGGGCGTGGTGTGCGGCATCGCCGCGAGCATTCCCGTTTCGCTTGGGCTGCTCATCGCCCTGACGCGTGAGCGCGCGACGTACGCGTCGGAAGAGTATGTTGAGCCGGAACCCGCGCCCGCGCCGTACAATATCTATCGCCCCGCGACTCCGCAGCATCAAATGCAGCAGCCGCAAATTATTGTCGTCGCGCCGCCGCAGCCCACTTTGACTGCGCTCGGTGTGCCGCAAAATTTTTCACCGTACGGAAATTATTTGTCGTCACCGCAAATGAATGCGCTGCCCGCGCCGATGCAAGAACGAAATTTCAAAATCGTCGGTGAGGATGACGGTGAGTAACAACGTGAGTTATAATGCGTGCCGATGAAATACATCGCACGCATTTTTTTTGTGCTCATTGTCTTTGGAATACTCGCCACAATTCCCTCTCACGCGCGCGCACAATCGGGCAAGAACGTTGTCGTTCGACAGCGCGACGCAGAGATTACGATTTTGCAAAACGGCGACGCGCAATTTGTGGAAACGTGGGTGGTGGAATTTCAGCGCGGGAGTTTCACATTCGCGTTCCGCGAAATTCCAATCAACCGATTACGCGACATTGTTGAAATTCGCGTCACCGAAAATGGTGAGGAACGGCAAACGCGTGTCGAGCGCGACGACAAAAATATCAAAATCACTTGGCATTTTCCCGAAACGAATCGCGGCGCAAATTTTTTTTCCGACGTTCATACCTTTACCCTGCGCTACACCGTACAAGGTGCGCTGCGAATTTATCCGAACGGCGACCAATTCTGGTGGAAATTTATCGAAAGAGGACGCCGCTATCCGATTCAATCTACGCGCGTCACAATTCAGCTCCCCGCAACCTTTTCTCTGGACCAACTGAAAACAACTACATACATCAATGGCGACGAGACCGGCGGCGGACGCGCGCGGAACGGACAGGTGGTTGAATTTTTTGGCGGACCGTTTCCACCCGACACCGAGTGGGAAGTTCGCGCGCAGTTTCCGCATGTGATTCAAGCGGAACCCGAAGAATGGCAAAAGTCGGATGACCGCGTGGAACAAATCGCCGCGCAAAATAATTTTTACGCGATGGGGCTCGGCATCGTAATTTTGTTTGGCGGTCCGCTGTTGCTGCTCGTGTTGTGGTACTTGATTGGGCGCGACAAGCCGACGGCGTTTGACGCGGAATTTTTGAACGCGCCGCCGGATGAGACGCCGCCCGGTGTCGCGGGAACGCTGCTCGACGAACGCGCGGATTTGCAAGATATTGTCGCGACGGTGGCGGACTTGGCGCAGCGCGGCTATTTGCGCATTCGTGAACGCGATGGTTTTGGCACACCGGAATACGAACGCACAGAAAAAAGTGATGCAGAGCTCGCGCCGTTTGAAAAACAAACGCTCGACGCGTTGTTGCGCGGAAACGCGATGCGGCGTTTGGAAGATGTGCGCGGTTCGTTTTACTACCACCTTAAGGATTTGGAACACGCGTTGTATGAAGAGGTCGTGACGCGCGGCTTTTTTCCGCGCAGTCCGCTTGCCACGCGCGACGTGTATTTCAAAATTGCCAAGTGGGGCGCGCTTTTGACGCCCGTGTTGGGTTTTGTGGGCTACTGCGCCGCGTTCCGTTTCGCGCCGCTCGCGTTTTTTCCCTTGTTCGCGCTGGAAATATTTTTCATTGGCTTGCTCGGCTTGAGTCGCGTGATGCCGCAGCGTACGCCAAACGGCGCGAAAGCATTTGCGAAATGGAGCGCGTTCAAGCGTTATCTCATGCACATTGAAAAATACACGAACGTAAATGAGGCGCAAGAACAATTCGCCAAATTCTTGCCGTACGCGATTGCGTTTGGGCTCGAAAAAAGTTGGATTGAAAAATTCAAACAGACGACGACGCCCGCGCCGAACTGGTACGTTCCCTACACGCCGAGCGTGAGCGATTGGACATGGCGCGATGTGGACGATGGGCGCGGGCGTGATGAAACGCCGACGCGCCGCACGGACAGTGAATTTCGTCCCGACACGGTTGCGCCGACACCGAGCGCGCCGATTTTTTTCGATAAATCATCCAAAGACAATACACGCGCGCCGTCGTTGAATGAACTCGCCAACAGTTCGTTTCTCGCGCTCAACAGTGTGAGCAGCAACATGTTTGATTTTCTCAACGCGTCTGCCGAAGCGTTCACGACAAAACCGCCGACGCGCAGCACAACGGATGAAATCGTTGAGGGCATCGGCGGTTTTCTAAATTGGGTCGGTTCGTCGTCGGGGAGCAGCAGTTCGTCGTCCGATAGTTCGTGGTCGTCAAGCTCGTCATCGTCGTCCGGTTGGTCGGGCGGCAGTTCGAGCGGTGGGGGCGGCAGCGGCGGCGGGTCGAGCGGGTTCGGATAGATTAATCATCATCGGGCAGGAATGCGTCATCAGCGCAAAGGAATACACAACCTCTTTGTGACAATACGCGTTTGCCAATTGAGACGATTTCGTACCTTGAATTGAAACTGCCGCACCAATCGGTGCGGCAGTTTGTTTTTAGTTGAGAACCTTTTTACGAGACGGCACACACAACATATCCGCTTGCGTGGTGGTGATGGTCTCGCGGCGGAATTGATTCAGCGTTTTGCGTGTGACACTGAATTGTGTCGTCGTCACAATGTAACATACGAGGTGTGCGTCTTTGTTGCGTACTTCGGTCCATCTGTCTTTGTGATATTTGCGCGTCGGATTGCACAGTAAGAATGGTTGCATAACCGTAATGGCGTTGTTGGCTTGGAATTGGTCTTGCAATCCGACGGTCTGATTCACCGGTTGTCCCTCGACGCGATAGCATTTGAAATGGTCGGTATTTTGAGGTGCGGGGTGGGGGCGTTTGCGGGTGGGCACCATCAAAATTTCGGCAGGGCGATAAACTGCAAGCTGCTGTATGCCGAACTGGTTGCGGACTTGGACATTCAGGACGGGAGGGGTTACGGCATCGCCGATATCGTACAAAAGCAGATGGTCATTCGGATATTTGATTTCGGTGGTTTTGGCATTGTGGACTTTGCGGACGGGGTTGCACAAGCGCACCGCAGCGCCGACGCGCGTTTTCTTGGGGCGTCTATCGAACTGGTCTTGGGTTTTCACGGAGACAGACACGGGCTGACTCGTGGTGATTTGATAACACCAAAAGTGATTGAGCGGCAGCGGCGCGTCGGGCGCGAGAACCAATGGCGTTTGTTCCGGCGGCGGCGCATCGGTATACGCGTACGCAGGCGTGCTGGCGACGAGCGCAAACAACGCCAGCAGAAACGCAAGGACGATGAACCATTTTGATGAAGCGGACATAGAGCCTCCTTTTACATCGGTGAAAACCGATGGGGAATTTTGCAGCGCGGCGAGGAATACGGAGGATAGAGTTGCGTTGCGCGCCGCGAGGGTGACGCAAACGAGGCATGGCGCACAGGATTGTGAAAGCGCTCCGGGAGCGTTGCTGACCATGCAAGTCAAGCGATGCAAAGATTATACACTGAATTGGCAAGCGCGTTGACACAATTTTCCCAATCGTGCTACACTCGTCGCCGTGTTCGCTCCGTCCGCACCTCGCGCGTTACCGAATACATTTTCCTCCGCCGATTCTGCCTTTTGTCCTTTGTGTGGTCGCCGTACCGATGCACTGCTGCTGGAACTAGAGCGCAATTTGGAACCGCACATCGAACGCGCTTTGCGCGAAAAATATCCGCAATGGAATCCGGCGCGCGGCACGTGTCCGCGCTGCATCCTCGACGCGGTTACCAACACACAACGCGCGCGCTATCCCGAATCCATTCACCACGAAATTCTTTCGCCATTTCCCATTTACTCGCGCGACGAAACCGCGCTGCTCGCGACCCCCGCGCGCGTGCACGCGTATTCCCAATTCACGGGACGCGGCGTCGTGATTGCCTTTCTCGATTCGGGTTTCTATCCGCACCCCGACCTCACGAAACCGTACAATCGCATCCTCGCGCATATTGACGCGACGGTTAAAGAACCTGTCGAGCGTCCGAACTTTAAACGTCCTGCGGTGACGGGTTGGCACGGCTTGATGACGAGTTGTGTCGCGGCAGGCAACGGCTTTTTGTCGAATTACCAATATCGCGGCATTGCAAGCGACGCGCAATTGGTGTTGGTGAAAACGGGAAACCGGCGCGGGCGGAGGATTCACGAAGACGATATTTATCGCGCGCTAAATTGGGTAATTCACAATCAGCATCGCTACAACATTCGCATCGTGAACCTGTCCATCGGCGGCGACATTGTTTCCGACGGCACGCTCACCGCGTTGGATGAATTGGTGGAAGAAGCGAGCGCGCGCGGAATGGCGGTGGTGTGCGCGGTGGGCAACGGCGGGCTGGAGCAGGTGGTGCCGCCCGCGAGCGCGCCGAGTGCGATTACGGTCGGCGGACTCGACGACCGCAATTCGCTCGAACGCGCGCATCATCGTTTGTATCATTCCAATTTTGGACGCGGCGGAAATTTCAAGGCGAAACCCGATTTGATTGCGCCTGCGATGTGGCTCGCCGCGCCGATGCTTCCGCAAACGTGGGTGTACAACGAAGGACAGTATTTGTGGAAACTCGCGCACGCGTCGGATGCCGAACTGAAAAAGTTGTTGCAGACGCGCGCGGCAGTGAAACGATTCAAAAAAGAAACGCTCGCGTCATCGCTTGACGAAATTCGGCGCGTGATTCGTTTGCGAATGTTCGAGCAAAAATACATTCACGCGCACTATCAACATGTTGACGGGACTTCGATGGCGGCGCCGATTGTGTCGTCCGTCGTCGCGCAAATGTTGGAAGCAAATCCCTCACTCGCTCCCGCGCAAATTGAAAAAATTTTGTGCGACACCGCGATTCCGCTCGAAAATTTTCCGCGCGAGCGTCAAGGACACGGCGTCTTGAATGCCGCTCACGCCGTCGCGTACGCTCTGCGCGCAAGCGGCGGCGTTTTGGAATATCAACCATTGTCGCCGCATGTGCAAGACGACGCGGTCACGTTTCGATATTACGACGCGAAAGCACAGCGCGTACTTCTCGTGGGCGAGTGGAATGGGTGGAAACCGCAGCGTTTGCGCGAATACGCGGGCGTGTGGCAGTTGAGCATTCCGCGTCCGAAACGCGGCGCGTATGCGTACAAATTTTTGATTGAACGCGAAACGCGCGTGGAATGGCGCGGCGACCCGGAGAATTTGCAGCGTGCGCAAGACGGCGCGGGTGGTTTTTTTTCGTTATTGGACGTTAGTCGTTAGTCGTTCGTCGTTCGTCGTTCGTTATTCGTTGTTTGTTATTAGTGAATCGTTATTGGTCATTTGTACGGGCTAATAACTAAAGACTAATAACTAACAACCCTCCCAACATGAACCGTTTCATTGACGGCTGGCACAGCCCCAGTCTCAACAAGTGGATGGAAATTGTTACGTACGGGCATTATGGATTCCCGCTGCTTTTGTTTCCGACGGCGGCGGCGGATTTTTTGGAATACGAACGTTTTCAAATGATTGACGTACTCGCGCCATACATTGATTCAGGCAAAGTCAAAGTGTTTTCCATTAACAGTATCAATCGCGAGGCGTGGCTGAATCGCGGACTGCATGCGGGCGCGATGGCGTGGCGTCAGGTGGAATACAACAAGTACATTTGCGATGAAGTGGTGCCGTACATTTGGAATTCGTGTCAGAGCCGCATCGGCATCCTCACGAGCGGCGCGTCGCTCGGCGCGTATCACGCCGCGAATCAATTGTTTCGTCGCCCCGATTTGTTTGCGGGAACGATTGCGATGAGCGGCGATTACGACATTCGTCATTACATGCACAGCGAGTATTCGGACGAAAATGTGTATTTCAACAACCCTGTCGAGTACGTGCCGAATCTGGGCGGCGAACCGTTGAATGCGCTCCAACACAAGGGCGATATTTTCATTGCGACAGGCCAAGGCAGTTTCGAAAATCCCGGTGCGTCGCGTTATCTCTCCGGCATTCTTTCGCAAAAAGGAATTCCGCACGAGCTCTCGATGTGGGGACCCGAATGGCCCCACGATTGGCCCACCTGGCGCGCGATGATTCGCTATTTTGTGGGGGAGAGGTATTAGAGATTGGAGATTGGAGATTCTACAAAGCTTGTGACTGTGGTATAAAATGACAGCGATGGTGACGAAAGAACAAATTGCCGAGTTAAAACAAAACAATCTGCCCGGGTTGCATCAACTAATTCAAGAAAAAGCAGATAGCCGCGAACTCCTCTTTGTGTTGGAGAATCTTGGTTATTTGCCACGCGGGTTTGACGCAAATGTTCTGGTTCCTTTTCTCAAGCACCCGAACGACCAAGTACGTTTGTGGACGATTAAAAACCTTGGAAAGGTGACTGACCCGCGCTTTATGAAGCTGCTGCTGGAATCTGCAACAGCGGATGCGGATTCGATGGTTCGGCGCGAAGCAGTTTCATCCATTGGGCGGATGCGTACCGAAAAGGCAATCCCTTATCTGACGCAACTCTTGAACGATAGTGACCCGAAAATTGTTTTGCAAGCAATTCGCGGTTTGCTTGTTTTTCGGGCAAATCTGCCAGTCAAGGAACAACTCGAGAAATTAGCAAAGCACCCGAACGAAATGGTGCAGAGTGTGATTCGGAAAGAATTTTTCCAGAACTCGAATGGACATGAGGCGAAAGAGCATCATGCCACGTCACCGCGCGGTTTGCAGAATGTCGTTGTACAGGGTGATGTGAGAGAAATCCTCAAATACGTTCCAGACGAATCCATTCATCTCACTTTTACTTCGCCGCCATACTACAACGCACGCGATTATTCAATCTACGAAAGTTATAACGCGTATCTTGATTTTCTCACACAGGTTTTTTGCGAGGTTCATCGCATCACCAAAGAAGGACGTTTTCTAATTGTCAACACATCGCCGGTCATTGTTCCGCGAGTGAGCCGCGCGCATTCAAGCAAACGCTATCCGATTCCTTTTGATTTACACGCCCGTCTTGTGCAAAATGGTTGGGAGTTTATTGACGATATTATTTGGCTGAAACCCGAAAGCAGTGTCAAGAATCGTAACGCGGGATTTTTGCAACACCGAAAGCCGTTAGGATACAAGCCCAACCCAACGACAGAATACTTGATGGTGTACCGCAAGCAAACCGATAAATTGTTGGATTGGAATATGCGTGCGTACGCATGGGATACGATTCAAGCCAGTCGTATTCAAGGCGAGTACGAAACCTCCAACGTTTGGAAAATTGACCCGACGTTTGACCGCGTGCACAGCGCGGTATTTCCCCTCGAACTCTGTAATCGCGTTATAAAATTTTATTCGTACAAAGGCGATTTGGTGTTTGACCCATTCGCGGGAAGTGGGACTTTGGGAAAAGCCGCGCGCAATTTGCAGCGGTACTTTTTTTTGACGGAACAAGAGAAAAAATATGTGGAACGGATGAAACAAGATTTGGTTGAAAAAGATTTGTTTGGGAATGAAACGCGTTTTTCTACACTTGAGCAGTTCGCAGAGTTAGCTTCGCGTGCCAAACCCTCACGCTGAAATTCAGTTTGCCACGCGCTAGCCACCTAACCCATGAACGTCACGAGATTTATTTCTCGTGACGTTTTTTGTTTCAACAACTCGCTGTGAGATATTCCCAATTAGAATAATCTATTTTGGATTATTCTAATTGTTTTGGCATCTTTGATTTCAGGAGTCTCCTTTGGCAAAACGCAATCCAAACGCTTATGCAAAACTCGGCACGTTGCTCAAGCAAGCGCGGCTCGAGGCAAACCTGACGCAAATTGAAGCAGCCGAGAAACTTGGCAAGACGCAAGCGTACATTTCCAAATGCGAGTTAGGTGAAAGACGAATTGATGTCATTGAATTAGCTATGTTTGCCAAGTTGTACCGGAAGTCACCCTCCTATTTTTTCCCCGAATAGAACAAAACATGAATCCATTAACCCTATCACCGCAGAACCTGCGGCAATTTCTCAGTGGTAGCTTCAAAGAAATTTCGCAGCGCGGAGACAATGTTATCGTATTGACCTCCAATTTTTCTAGCGTATTTGAGCGCATCACCAGTCCAAATGAATTTGCTGGCCCACTCGTTGAGGCATGGGCTCATCTTCAGCTCTCAAGTCTCTTTGCCAAGTACGTTTCTGCTAGTGCTGGAGGACAAGCGTTTGCAGATTCTGTTGCCGAGTATCATGGGCAAGCCGTATGGTTCAATATCAAAGCAAAGTCACGGTTAAAGGAAAAACGGTCGCGCATCAACCTTTCAAGCCTTCAACGATATAACACGCATTATAGCCAAGTGAATCCCGCATCATTTTATGTACTTGTCTTTGAATACAATTGGCAACCACTTGGAAATACTCTCAAGATTCAGATTGAAAAACTAAAGTACACATTTAACTTGCTGGAAATTCCTTTGGAGAATTACAAAATTGAGGGCGCGTTCGAAGGCTCGTACAGAATTTTCATCTCCCCTATCCCGAAAAGTGCCGAGACAGAATCCACAACCTATTCTATAATCACGGCGGCTCAATTTCTGCAACGAATCGCAGAATTGCGTGACCTACATATGGCACGTAAAACATCAAGAACAAGAAATTAAGGAAGTGAATATGCAACACATCACCGGCATCGGCGGCGTCTTTTTCAAAGCGCAAAATCCAAAAGAATTGCAAGCGTGGTACCAGCAGCATCTCGGCATCGAACCCCAAAGCGATGGCACGCAAATTTTCTTTTGGCGTGAGCGCGAAAACGCGGACGCATTGGGTTCGACAGTGTGGTCGCCGTTTCCGGCTGACACCGATTATTTTGGCGCGACAGGCAAATCGTTCATGTTCAATTATCGCGTAAAAAATTTAGACGCGATGTTGGCACAATTGCGCGCAGCAGGGGCGATGGTGGATGAGAAAATTCAAGTGCTGGAGGGCATCGGACGATTCGGCTGGGCAACAGACCCCGAAGGCAATCGGTTCGAGTTGTGGGAACCGGCGGAAGGCGCGTAGAGACACGTATTGATGCGAAAGCAAATTTTATTTTTATGCAGTGGCAACTATTATCGCAGTCGTTTTGCCGAAATTCTTTTCAATCGGCTCGCGCAACAAAATAATCTTGAATGGCGCGCGGAATCGCGTGGGATTGTGGCACAATGGAGTCACAATCCGGGACCGATTGCGCAAGCGACGTTGAATGGACTCGCCGCGCGCAATATTTCGCATCACCCCGCGCGCTACCCGATGCAATTGACGGAAAATGATTTGACGCGCGCGGAACGCATCATTGCGATGTACGAACGCGAACATCGCCCGATGATGCAAACTTATTTTCCACAACACGAAAACAAAATCGAATTTTGGCACATTCCTGATTTGGACGAAATGCACGCGGAATACGCGTTGGCGCTGATGGACCGGAATGTGCGAACGCTCACAATGGATTTGCAGGCGCGAGTGGAAATGAAATAGGAGCAAGACCATGACACAATTACTTGAACAAGCAATTTCTCAAATGAAACAGCTTGACGAAGACAAACAAGATTTCATTGCGGCAGTTATTCTTGAGGAACTGGAAGATGATTTGCTTTGGGAGCAGACATTCGCCAATTCACAAGACAAACTTGGCAAATGGGCAAGAAAAGTGCGAAAGGATATTGAAGCAGGCAAGTTCAAACAAATGGATTGGGACGAGATATGAACTCGCATTTGGGAGAAGAATTCCTTGATGCGTTTCGGGCTCTCCCCAAGAATGTTCAGACGCAAGCGCGCAAAGCACATCGTCTTTGGAAACAAAATCCGTACCATCGCAGTCTGCAATTCAAATGCGTGCATCGCCCAGAGAACGTCTATTCCGTTCGCATTGGCAAAGACTGGCGCGCGTTAGGAATACGCGATGGTGATTCGATGTATTGGTTTTGGATTGGCTCACATGCCGAGTACGACAAAATTTTGAAACAACTCTGACCACCGTCTTGCTTCAAGGAGCTGAAGATGTGCGACCCGCACACCCACGATGAATGAAAAGGTGGGCGCGGTAGAACAAATTTGAAATTTGTCGTACATTTTCAAGAGCGAATCTTTTATGGATAAAAAAATCGGTCTCATCGTCGGACGCGAATGGTCCATGCCGCCAAAATTTATCGAAGAAGTGAACCGCCGCAACGACGGCGTGATTGCGGAATTTGCAAAACTGGGCGGGACGCGGATGGATGAGCCGTGCGAATACGCGGTGTTGGTTGACCGCATTTCGCATGAAGTCCCGTACTATCGTTCCTATTTGAAAAACGCGGTGCTGCAAGGCACACACGTCGTCAACAATCCGTTCATGTGGACGGCGGACGATAAATTTTTTGGCGCGTCGCTTGTGACGAAACTCGGCATCGCGTCGCCGAAAACCGTCGTGCTGCCGAACAAAGATTACGTGCCGGGCATTGTCCACAACGAATCGCTTCGCAATCTCGAATTTCCAATTCCGTGGGAAAAGCATATCGAATATCTCGGCGGCTTTCCGGTGATTTTGAAAGACGCGCACGGCGGCGGTTGGAAGCAAGTGTACAAAATCAACAACATGGAAGAATTGTGGGCGCGCTATAACGAAAGCGGCTTGCTCACGATGATTCTCCAAGAATTTATCCAGTGGGACAATTACATTCGCTGCATGTGTTTGGACCAACGCGATATTCTGGTGATGCACTATGACCCCGTGAATCGCAAGTACTCGAAACACAATTTGGACCAGGCGATGTACGAACGCATCTACAGCGATTCGGTGAAATTGGTGCAAGCACTGGGCTATGACATGAACACGGCGGAATGGGCAATTCGCGACGGTGTGCCGTACGCGATTGATTTCATGAATCCCGCGCCCGACATGGACATTTATTCGCTCGGCGAAGAATTTTATTGGTGGTGCATCGCGCATCTCGCCGACATGTGCATCCAGCTGGCAAAAGAACCGCGTCCGCAGATTACCGAATTGCGTTGGAGTGAGTTTTTCTAGTAACGAGCATTGAGCATTGAGCATTGAGTTGGAATGCAGGCGATTCCGGTTCTCAACGCTCAATGCTCTTTACTCGATGCTTGGCATGTTACAAGAAGCCATCGAAACTTTTCACAATCTTCTCACGCCCGATGTCGCGCGCGAATCGTGGGACCAATTGCAAGAACAGGCGCAGCGACGCGGTCTGTTTTTTGGCGAACGCGCCGTGACGACGGTGCTGCGTCCGCGTTTTCTCACCACCGAGCAGTATTACTTTTTGCAAAGCGCGATTGCGGCGGTGATGCCCGCGTTCGGCAAAGTGTATCGCGCCGCGTTGGAGGACGACGAACTGCGCGCGCAGTTTTATTTGAACGATTGGGAAGAGACGATGGCGCAAGAAAATTTTGGCTTTGCCGAACCAAGTCCATCCGCGCGCATGGATGCGTTTTATTTGCCCGAATGGGGCGTTGTACAATTTACAGAATACAACGCGGAAATTCCGGCGGGGCAGGGCTATACGGACACGCTCGCGGATGTATTTTTGGGACTGCGCGCTATGGGCGAATTTCAAAAAGAATACGAAGTGCGCCCGTTACCCACGCGCAATCAAATGCTGCACGCGTTACTCGACTCGTATCGGCAGTGGGGCGGCACCACGCGTCCAAACATTGCGATTCTCGATTGGCGCGAGGTGCCGACGTACAGCGAATTTGTGTTGTTCAAGGAATACTTTGAATCGCAAGGGTACGCGGCAGAAATCGTTGACCCGCGCGAGTGCGAATACGCGAACGGAAAACTGACGGCGAAGGGTTTTGAAATCAACATTGTGTACAAACGCGTACTCATTTCCGAACTCGTCGAACGCGGCGATTTGGGTTTGGAGCATCCGGTCATTCGCGCGGTGCGCGATAATGCGGTGTGCATGGTGAATCCGTTCGCGTGTAAAATTCTGCACAAGAAAGCGTCGCTCGCCGTTCTCACCGACGAACGCAACGAACATCTTTTCAATTCCGACGAAGCGTTGGCGATTGCGAATTGTATTCCTTGGACGCGCGTGTTGGAGGAACGCAAGACGACGTACATGGGCGAAACGGTTGACCTCATGCCGTTTCTCGCGCAAAACAAGGACGAGTTCGTTATAAAGCCAAACGACGAGTACGGCGGCAAAGGCGTTGTGTTGGGCTGGACGGTTTCGCAAAGCGAATGGGAACAAATTTTACAAGAACGGTTGCAAGAGCCGCACATCGCCCAGAAAAAAGTAATCCTGCCGGAAGAACCGTTTCCCAGTTTCGTTGACGGCAATGTGGAAATCTACAATCGCATGTTGGACACGGACCCGTATATTTGGTACGGCGAATACATGTCGGGTTCGTTGTGTCGTTTGTCCACCGCTGCGTTGTTGAATGTGACGGCGGGCGGAGGTTCGACGGTGCCGACGTTTGTTATAGAAAAGAGAAGTTAAAAGTACAAAGCTCAAAGCTAAAAAAGGGAATTCACTTTTCGCTTTTTCCTTTTAGCTTTTAGCTTGCTCTATTTTCATGCTCAAGCCACCTTCCCTCAACATCGGAATCGAAGAAGAATATCAAATCGTTGACCCCAACACGCGCGAATTGAAATCGTACATCACGCAGCTGCTTGAAGAGGGCAAGATGGTAATGATGGAATCCATCAAACCCGAATTGCATCAGAGCATGGTCGAAGTCGGAACGAATGTGTGCGAGACGCCTGCTGAAGCGCGCGCGGAATTGGTGCGCTTGCGGCGCGGGGTGATGCAACTCGCGGCGAAAAATAATTTGAAAATTGTGGCGGCGGGGACGCATCCGTTTTCAAGTTGGCTCGAACAGGCGATTACGCCGTTCGAACGCTACATGGGCGTCAAGCAAGACATGGCGGAACTCGCGCAGCAGCTGTTGATATTCGGCACGCACGTTCACATCGGCATTGAAGATTTGGAATTTCGCGTGGACGCGATGAACGTCGCCCGGTACATGATGCCGCACGTCCTCGCGCTTTCGACAAGTTCGCCGTTTTGGGTGGGACGCAACACGGGGCTGAAATCGTACCGCAGCATCATTTTTCGAAATTTTCCGCGCAGTGGTTTTCCGCCGTACTTTTCGTCATGGGCAGAATTTGAAAATTTCGTCGCGGCAATGGTGCGCGTGCACGCGATTCCCGACGGCTCGAAATTGTGGTGGGACGCGCGCTTGAATCCGCGTTATCCCACGTTGGAATTTCGCGTGTGTGATGTGTGTACGCGTGTGGACGAGGCGGTGTGCATCGCGGCAATGTTTCAAGCGATCTGTTACAAGTTGTGGAAGCTGCGCCGCGACAATATGAGTTTTCGTATGTATCCGCAAGCGTTCTATGAAGAAAACAAGTGGCGCGCGGTGCGCTATGGGATTGACGGCAAGATGATTGACTGGGGCAAACAAGAAGAACTGCCCACGAAAGATTTAATCAAAGAATTGATTGAATGGTTCATCGGCGACGTGCTGGACGAACTCGGCACGCGCCAAGAAGTGGAATACGCGTACAAAATTTTGGACGAAGGCACCAGCGCGGATAGACAATTGCGCGTGTTCAAAGAAACGGGGAGTTTGGAAGCGGTCGTGGATAATTTGATTAAAGAGTCGGAAGAGGGAGTGTGGTAGTCAGGGCGCTTAAAAAAACAACTCCTTTAGTACCCGTTTGGCAGGCTGTTCAAAAAAGAAAGGAAGGCCAGTATGAGGACTTTTTATTCGGAAAGTGAAATACTGAATCTGCTGAAGCAACTTGATAATGTATCTGCCAAAAAACGTGAGTCAGCTATCCTTGAGATTCGACGAAAACAGATTGTTGATGAGCGTATTATTCTCGTACTCATGCATCTAGCATCATCAGACTCGAACTTTGTAGTTCGCAATGCCGCAAAGTATGCGTTGATTGAGCGCAAGTTCCAAAGCTTCATAGAGGATTCTCGATCATTAAATGCTTTGCTAAACGAAAATCCTGAGAAACTCTATTGGCCGCCAGAAGGCTTGTTAAAAAACCACCATTTTATACGCCAAAAGCGCAAATATACACTTCAAACTACCAGCTCACTGTCAATGGCAAAGGCAAAGTACGTTGGCGGGCATCCTCTTATTTCTCAATCTCGTGAAGTCGTTGTGTCTCTCACAGAAACGAACTTTATAATTTACTCGATTGATTCACAGTCTGAGATTTCTGTTCTCTCGTCTATACCATTACTTCATATAATAAAAGTTGAGGAACAGATGAGAGACAAGAACAATAATACTTTTCAACAGTCCCCTTTCTTGACCATAGAATTCAAATTGCAGGGCTATCAGTACGCGGCAAGTTTTGAGAGTTTTGAAAAGGGTAGTAGTCCCCAAGACTGGGCAAATAAAATTATCGCACAGCAATATCAGCTAAGAACTGCCTCTTCTTCTACAGACGAGTAATGTAAAATGGCAAAGACCTTAACCCTGAATCGCAAAAAACAGACGTCAGTACGACGACAACGTTCTACAAAACGCGTCATCGCTTTGTCAACACATGCTACGCGTCCACACTTAACACGCGCCAAAAACAAAATCACACCCGCATTATTGCAGGAAATGACGCGCCGCCTCGTCAAGGAATTTGACCCCGAACAAGTGATTTTGTTCGGTTCGTACGCGTGGGGCAAGCCGAACAAAGACAGCGATGTAGATTTGATGGTGATTGTGTCAGAGAGCAACGAATCGGATTATGCACGAATGGTGCGCGCGCTTGATGCCTTGATTGGATTGCGTGTGCCAAGAGATATATTCGTAAAAACCCGTGTCGAGTTTGAGCGTTATCGCGGTGTGCGCGCATCGCTTCAAAATCGTATCGCAGAAAAAGGGAGGGTGTTGTATGACAACCCCAAAAAGCCAAGCCGCGCAGAAATGGTTCATCACCATTGAAAGCGACTTGGCAACAGCGGTCAAACCCGCCTCTGAACCCGACCCACATTACGATACCGCGATGTACCATTGCCAACAGGCAGGGGAAAAAGCAATGAAAGGGTACCTTGTCTTTCACGAAATGGATTTTGAGAAAACACATGATGTTGGCAGATTAGTTGAACTGGCAATGGACGTAGATCCGAATTGGAACGAGTGGCTTCGGATTGGAAATCGTTTGACTCCGTACGCCTCCCAATATCGCTATCCTGACTTGACGACAGATGTTCCCACAAAAGCAGAGTACGAATACGCTCACGAAAAAGCAAATTCTCTCTACCAGCATGTCCTTTCCCTTCTCCCAGCCGACACACATCCGCCAAAACCGAAACAGCAGCCAAATCCCAAAAGGAAGTAATTCATGCCCGACCAACCAATCGCCCAATCACGGGAATCGCCCACGATTCCAAATCACCAAACAACAATCCTCGCCCTCGGCTCGTATTTCAAAGGCACCGCGTTTTTGCAGCAGTGCAAGGCGTTGGGCTGCACCGTGTATCTGCTCACCAAAGAAAAATTCAAAGACGCCGATTGGCCCCGCGAGAGCATTGACGAAATGTTTTGGATGCCCGAAACGCACAAACAGCCCGACCTCACCTACGCGGTGAGTTATATCATGCGGACGCGCAAAATTGACCGCATCGTCCCGCTTGACGATTACGATGTCGAAGTCGCGGCGAATCTGCGCGAACATCTTCGCATTCCCGGCATGGGCGAAACGACGGTGCGTCATTTCCGCGACAAACTCGCAATGCGTGTCCAAGCGCGCGATGAAGGCGTCAACGTTCCCGATTTTTGTCCCGTCATCAATTATGATGAACTGCGCGAATTTATGGAACGCGTTCCGCCGCCGTGGGTGTTGAAACCGCGTTCCGAAGCCGCGTCGTTCGGCATCAAAAAACTAAATTCGCCGCAAGAGCTGTGGGACAAATTGAACGAACTCGGCGACCGGCAGTCGTACTTTGTTCTCGAAAAATTTGTGCCGGGCGATGTGTTTCATGTGGATTCGGTGATTTGGGAAGATAAAGTGGTGTTTTCGATTGCGAACGGGTACGCCCGCCCGCCGCTTGCCGTCGTCAGCAATGGCGATGTGTTTCGTTCGCGCACCTTGCCGTACGATTCCGCCGATGCCGTTGCGCTGCGCGAATTCAACAAAAAAGTGATGAAGGCATTGCGCATGAAACGCGGCGTCACGCACGCGGAATACATCAAAGGTCATGCGGACGGCAAATTTTATTTTCTCGAAACGGCGGCGCGTGTCGGGGGCGCGAACCTCGCGGAGATGATAGAAGCCGCGTCGGGCATCAATTTGTGGCGCGAATGGGCAAAGGTCGAGGTGGCGAACGCGCGCAAAGAGGAATATAAACTGCCGCCCGTCAAACAAGAGTACGCGGGCATTGTCGTTTGTCTCGCGCAGCAAGAGTGGCCCGATTTATCCGCGTACGACGCGCCCGAAGTCGTGTGGAAATTGAAAAAGGAACATCACGCGGGCTTGATTGTGCAGGCGAAAAATCCCGAACGCATTCAACAACTGCTCGACGAGTACGGCGAACGTTTTGCACACGAATTTCTCGCGTGGATGCCGCAGTTGGATAAACCGAACGATTAAGTGAGTTCCCGGCAACAACCGATGTCCTATGCAAGACTCTACCGTCTGGGGATTGCTCTATCTCGCCATTGGGCTCATCGTTTCAATTTTCTGGAGTCCCAATCTCGCGCCACGCTTGGGACTGCCGTTGTGGATTGTATTTATTGCCGTGTGGATTGATGTGGCACTGGTGATAAACAGCCCCGCATTTGTGCGGCACTATGTTTTGACGTGGCGTTTGCTTGCCAAGGGACCGTCACAGCCGAACCTGTTGCGCGTTTCCAGGCTCGACGTGATTCTTTTGCTGATTGTTTTTGTGGGGCTTCCGGTCGCGTTGCTCTTTTGGGCACTCATGCGTTGGTTCAGCTAATCCGGAATTCTCAGCGACAGTACAACGCAATGCGTTCGATTTGAATCTCGGCGGGCGCATCCGTTGGGTCAAACCGCAAGCGGACGATTGGGGCATCGCCGCGCACGGCGAATGGCAAAACGTACTTACGTGATGCCTCGTCCGCGTTCACTTGAAAAGTTGTGCGCGCCTCAGAAGCAAAGTCTGGCATCTCTGCGGTCTGCCAATACACTTCCGCGTTGAGCGTTCGTTTGTCCGCCTTGGCGCGCATCTGAATTTCAATCCGTTCCAAATCACGCGGCGGAACCTCGATAAACGGACTGCCCATGAAGGCATCATTTCCATTCGTACGCAGATGGAGCGCGCCGTCTTGCGCTTGAAACGCTTCCATCTCATTCCACGCCTGCCAGCCCCCGGCATCTTTGCCAAAATTCCAAACAATCGCCTTTCGGGAACTACTGCATGTCACCCGCTCGCGGAGCGCTTGCACCAAATCGGCGCGTTCCGTAATTTTGCGCCTCTCGTATTCAAAGAAAAATGTGCGGTCAAGCGCGTTGAAAACAACCGGGAAATGCAGTCCATTCGTCGCGCGCAGCGAACGGTCATCGTACAGCCACTGCATCACGTATTGCACACCCAACGCGTTGTTGAAAACATAACCCTTTCGCACCACTTCGGGGAGACCGACAAAATAAAGTCGCGCGTTTCGCGGCATTGTCGGATGCAGCGTTTTCACTTGCGCCAAAACCGTTTGCACAATCTCGCCCGCGTTGCGAAAATCGGCGATGCGCGCAATCGAACCCGCGCCCAAACTGAGGCACACTGCCGCCGTGACAACCAGTCCTGCCGCGCGCGCCCAACGCGTGTTCCCGTTGAACGGCTGCGCGAGAATGCTTCCGAACGCGATGGCGAGTCCAATCGAGGCAGTAAAAAAATAACGCTCCTGCGGCGGGTACGCGAGCGTCCCCAACAAGGCGAGCGGCGTCCACAAAATGCCAAAGCGCACTTGGCGCCGCGAACGATACAACACCATCGCAATGACAAGCGCCGCGAAAAATAGAAACGTTCCCTCCAGCGTGATGTCTTGAAAAAACGGCGCAAGCGCAAACAAACTATAGCCCTGCACCTGATATTCCCAACTCCACGAACCGACCGCGTAACGTGACGAGAGTCTGCCAAACAACACCAGCCGCAGCGCAACCGCGCCCGCGACGATGAGCCAAAACGGAAGCTGTCGCAACATCACGCGGCGCGGTTCATGCCGCAATTCCTCACGATGATAAATCACCTCATACAGCGCGAGCAGCAGTGGCGTGGTGAGCGCGGTCTCTTTGGAACCAACGGCGAGGACGCAGCTCAAAAGCGCGAGGAGCGTGTTGCGGCGCGTGCGGGGCAATGCGTAAAACAATACAGTGAGCGCGACAAAGAGTCCGGCGATGACATGACCGCGCGATGACATTTCGGAAACGGGCGCGGTGTGAACGGGATGCAGCGCAAACAGCAAACTCGCCACCAGCGCGACACTTGTCCGCCGCGTCAACTGCCACGCGAGCAAAGCCACCACAAAACACGCTGCCAGCAGCAAGAGCAAATTGGTAATGTGATAGCCGACGGGGTCGAGATACCACATGAAATAGTCCGCCGTAAAAATAAATTGGCGCGTCGGGCGAAACATTTCTGTTCCGGACACCGGGTCAATCAGCGCGCGTTCGACAAATTTTGACCACCATCCCGCTACATCGTCACGCGCAAGAAAATCGCGCGCATCATCGTGGCGAACTCCCACTTCGATGAAATCGTCGGTGACAAAGCCCATCCCAAACACCGGCGCGTACAAAACGGCAATCAAAAGCGCGAGTCCTAACAAAAGTGTCCACTGCCGGTGTCGGTCAAGTATCCGAATAAAGTGTTCTGAAATTTCCAACATAAATCAAACTGTGAGGCGGAGCCTATTTTACACTACTCACGTTACGCAGCACTGTCATTTCGAGCCGCTTTTGCGAGAAATCTCAGTGGCGCGAAAACCGAGATTTCTCGCTGCTCTCGAAATGACATGCGCAGCATGAGTTACTTGAAACAATTGTAGAGCAATTCTTTCCAGCGCCGCGCGTCCAACTCGTGATGCACCAACACATTTTTTTCGCGCACCGCCCATTCGTCAGTAAAAATTTTTTGCGTGCCGACAGTGTGACGTTCGTCCACCACCGTCATGCCGCGCGTCAATTCTCCGCGCGTTTCCACATCCACGCGATACCGTCCGCTCCGTTTTGAAACTGTCGGGTCGAGCGCGATTGCCATTGCGGTCGGGTCGTGCAGCGTCATGCCCGGGTCGCCTTGCCAATTTTTCGCGAGCTGCAACGCGTGAACGTTACAGTCCATTGCAAACTTGGCGTACGCGGTGTTCAACGCGTACACGTCCGCGATTTCCTTTTCCGTCAACGCCGCGTCGCCGCGTCCCACTTCCCAACCGACCATTTCCAAATTCATCCCACTGCGAAACACAGCGCGCGCGGCTTCGGGGTCGCACCAAATGTTGTACTCTGCCGCCGGTGTGACATTGCCGACAACATTCGCCGCGCCGCCCATCACCACACAACGCGAAATCATTTTGGCAATTTCCGGCGCGCGAATCAACGCCGCCGCGATATTTGTCAACGGTCCCAACGTCACGAGCAGGGGCGATTCATGAATCGCCCCTACATTGTGCGCGCGAACTAAATCAATCAACGCGTCAACGGCATGTTTGTCTTGTTCCGGCAATTTTGGCTCGGAATAATTCATTCCGCCCATGCCATCCGCGCCGTGATACCAATATGCGTGAACCGGTTCGCGCAATAACGGACGCGCGCAGCCGACATACACCGGCGTTTGCGCGCCGCACAATTCAATGGTGTAGCGCGCATTGCGCGAACCATCCTCCACGCGCATATTCCCCGAAACAATCGTCACCGCGAGAACCTCAACGTCAGGAAACCGATGCGCCATCAAGATCGCGACGGCATCATCCGACGCCGTGTCGCTGTCAATGATTATTTTTCGTTTCATGTTATCAAAAGACCTTCGAGGTTTCGGAAACCTCGAAGGTCTTTTTCTACTGCACTGTGATGTCGAGTGTGTAGTTCACTTGGGTATTTGCGAACGGCACAACTTGAATCACGTAATCTTGTGTCGCGGGCAGGGGTCCGTTGAAACTCGTCGCGCCGCTTTGGGAACGAATCAACGGCTGTCCGTCTTCGAGTCCATAAATCGTGATGCCCGCGCTGTCCGGCGGCGCAGTGAGATTGATGGTCATCGTTTGTCCGCCGTTCGCTTTGAGCAAGTACGTGACGACGCGATTGTTGCTCGTCGTTCCCGTCACGCGCGCGGAAATCGCGCCGGGGTCAAACGTAATGCGAACAGGAATCGTGACGTTCAAGCCGTAATTTGCAATGGGCGCGGAATTGCCTGCGAGAACTTG
>CALMZO010000135.1 GCA_937870825.1 uncultured Chloroflexota bacterium
CCACGCTCATTGCAGATTGCATTGCGCTCGGCGAATCACTTGGTGCGAGCCAGTAATTGAATCAATGCCCCGCGCAGGTTCGAGCCCGCGCGAAATATATCCGCTTCCAAACGCAGCGGAGTTGTCGCTTCACATACAAAACGAAGATGGGTGGTGGTGAGAGAAAACATGCTTATTGTTCTTTCAATCAGACAACAATAGTGGTTCGAACGCTCATTTTCGCAGGTGGAGCGACCACCCCAAATTCGTCGTCATAATCAACATATGCGAAAAGCACTCCAAGTTCTTGGTCAACCTCTTTGTAACGTTTAGGAACAATGTAAGCAGGAACGCGCGCAACAAAGTTAGCACGTTGAATTGGATGTTCGCATTTCTCAACATCCTTACGAAAGCACTCGGGAACAATCTCAATTGAAGGAAATTGTTCTTTGCGCGATTGTGCAAGTTTCCAAAGACCATCCTCGTCCGAAAAACGCAAGGTTTGAATCTGCCACAACTTGTTCCGTATGTATCTAACTTGTCTTTCCATCTCTTGCGTTTTTTCCAAAGCAAGCTTGAGCCACTTGCGCGTGGGATATTGTTTTTTTACCCACTTCTGAATATCCGCCTGTCTTACCACACGCCCAGCTTTTACGCTCCCAAGTAATTTCCTTGATGTAGCCAACAACTCCTCCCCATACACCTTTTCACTGCCTTCATCCACCGCGCTATAGATATACAGAGGAGACAACCCCTTCAAACCTTTTCGATTGACTCGTCCGAAGCGTTGCACAAGCGCATCAATTGGTGCGACTTGCGTAAACAGGATGTCGTAATCAATGTCAAGACTAACCTCAACAATTTGAGTGACAACGGCGACGAAACCTTTAGAATTTTTGCTACCTTGCTCAATAGCGCTTTCACGTTTGCGACGATCTCTTTCTATAAAGCGACTGTGGAAGAGCATCACATTGTCCTTGCCAACCTGATCTCGAATAGTGTGATAGAGTTTGCACGCGCCATCCACAGTATTCATCACCACCAACACCTTTTTTCCCGCACCATAAGCACCCACAATTTCGCCTACAGCATTTTCAATCGGTTCATTACATACATACATCTGATGCCTTGCTTCAGAGCTAGCTTCGGGGCATTCTACAAATGTTGATCCGCCATGGGGCATTAACACCATTTCAATCGCTCGCTTAATAAACTCAGGCATTGTGGCGCTCATAAAACATAGTCTTGCTCCCTGTGCTGCAAGTTCGCGTGCCGCGTTCAAAATCAAGCCCAATGTGTAAAGATCGTAAGCGTGAATTTCATCAAAGATGACTGCTGCATGCACTGCATTTGTCTCTACCAACGCCCATTTATTCACGTTGAATTTGCTCAAGAGAATTTGATCCACAGTTGCAACAATAGATGGCTGCATGAAAGCCGACGAATAAAGCAAATCACTGAATGACTCCTTGTCCCATCCCTTCTCTTCGGCAATCACAAGTCCTGCTGTTCCATGAGAGAGTCCTGCTAGTCCGCCTAATTTGTATTTGTTTTGGAACCGCTTATACATTGCAGTTGATGTCACTCTAGTTGGAAGAAGATAAAGCAGACGACAGGGTGATGACCTTGCCGCCCACAAGAGTGCTGCTTCTGTCTTACCCGATCCCGTAGGCGCGACGAGTAGCATATGTCCAACAATCGCTTCGGCTCGCGCTTGAATTCCGGGCGCAACGCGACGCGCAAAACTATCAAGAGCATCTTCGTTCTGCTTTCCAATTGATTCTTTTACATGTTTGGAGAGTTCGATAGTTTCATATTTCCAATCGGTGCGATGTCCGCTTGAAAGCCAGTCACCGTAATGAATTGCTGCCTCAAAAAAACCAAAGCCAACTCGATTTTTCATAGCAGGATAATCTGACGCCGCGTCCCTTAAATGATTAAGCAGCGCGCGACTATCCCACAAAGTAGGTTCAGCAAGTGGAAAAGGAAAGGCGCGCCCAAGCAATCGCGTATGTTCGTCATTTAGCATTTGGTAAAAAGCCAAAGCCGCATCCCACTGATACAACGGTTTAAGGTCTGTGTGAATCGTTCCATATAATCCTGAAGAGTAGGCGGAGTGATGGGAAAGGACGACAATTGTTTCGTATGGGATCCCGCCAATTGGTGGAGCCGCTGCGAGTACGAATGGTGCCGACATAAGTGGATGATAAACACTTGGCTGAATTTTTGCGCCATTGATACGCGCTTGAAATTCCTCACCAGCTTTTCCTAAATCATGCAACCACATTGCAGCAAAAAGACGCGACACCAACTCGTCTTTGCTAATGCCCAGAGTCTCAGCAACAAAACTTGCTTGGCGATCAAAATGTTGCATAAATCGCAACAGATGATCAACTGCCTCGCGGCTATGCTCGACGAGGGTTTGGCGCGGGTTGGACTTGGCAAGAATGTTAGATAAAACTGAAGGTATATTGCCCATCTGTCCAAATGCCCTCCGAAGAAACGAGTTTGATTGGCAAGTCGAAAACTTGAGTGACCCACGAAAATTCTGCCGTACGCACCCAGTTTTTGTCATAGCGTAACCGCACAGGCATTCTTGTTGGAATCGGTAGCCGGTGTCGTAGTGGTTGATTCTCTGCAAGTTGGAACATATACTTTTGATTTTGCAGAGTGAAAGGAAGTAAGGTCCAACTTAGCCACGGGCTTTCGTCCATAGATTCGACTTGTACGATCTCAGGTTGCCCGTCTATGATGGCAAGGTCTTCACCGCGTCCGAAACGCAGAGCAAACACGGGATCGAGTAATGCGCTTTGTAATTTGGTCAGTTCAGTTTCATCGCTTGCGCTCACGAATATGGCATAGCGCGGCTGATAAATGAGCTCGCGGATGACCACTGCTGACTCAGCTTTCGCTGAACCTTTTAACTTTGTGTATCCCCATAAGTCTCGCGCAAACCCTTGCCAAGATTCTAGTACGACGCCAACGCGCAAAAGGTCGTACAGGGGCTCAAGCTCTGGCGGCTCAAGCCCCAATGCGCTCCCCAAAAATCCAATAACTGTTGTTTTCGGCGGGAACCAGTATGTCTGTTGATATTTCGCGCCATTCGGATCGCGGAATGAACAAAACGATCCCTCGATAACAAAACGAAGTGCGTTTATTTGTTCCATCTCGTCCTCGCTAGAATGTGGCAGAGTCAATGTCCGTGATCATCGCCTCAATAGCTTTCCCTACACTCATTACTTGTAATTCTGTTGTTCCCTCTTGAGAGAGTAACCCATTGATAATCGTCTGCGCGTCAGTTGCTGTGTTTGTCAAAAAGCCATCGCGCATGCCAACCACGAGCTTTTCAATGTCGGCTGCATAGTCCTTGACCACTTCTCTGAGAGAAGCTGTGTTCAACACATAGCCTCCGTCTGTTGGAACAACATTGAGTGCATTCAAGAAAATTGGCACTTTCTTTTTCATGCGCGCGTAGATGACAAATTGCGGCACAAATTCGATCAGCAGTCGAGTTTGGCGTGCGCCTCCGCTAAAATACTTTAGAGCCTTCAGTACAGCTTTGACGCGCTTGCGTCGTTCATCAATATTCAGCTCTTTGGACGCACCGAGATCTTCATCCTTGCTTGAGTTGTCTTCATAGCCGCGCCATCGCCCAACACGATCAAGTTCCAACAACCAAGTGGAACGAAAGATGTTGCTTGTTATCTCAGTCTCAAAAATAGCGCCGCCTGATTCGGGATTATTTGTCACTTGTAGGGCGCTGCGCGTTCCAAGATCGCGGTCCCCCATATAGGGGAACAAACCGAACCCCGCAGAAACTCGCAATGGGGACTCGCGTCGTCGAGTTTTTCCCTTCGTCGCGCGCATAAATCCCAACAAGTCATCATCAATATATTGGTCGGGCCGCCCTGCCGTTAAAATCGGACTCTTGGGGTCAGTTCCCAGTTCTTGAGGTGAAAATGTATAAAGAGGGTTGCCATCTACTCCCACCTCAAGGTTATCTTCGAGTGTGTCGCGCAGGTAGCGACGCAACGCCTGTCCCGATATGTAAGGATAGCGACTACCATCAGGTGCTTCAATTTTCTTTAGCGGTGTGACATTCTCTTCTGTCCAACTTGCGTTTGGGTTTGCTACATCTGCTTTGAACAACATCCCAAGCACTATCGCTTTTGAGCCTATGCGGATGACGGGGCTTTCGATTTTCTTTGCCATTTTGATCCTCCCTTTTTCATGTTATGGGTTAGTGGGTGTGGGTGTTCCACTGGATTTTTTGTGCGACATCTCTATAAACTTGAGACCCGCATAGATGCCAAGAAGACTTCGGGCTCGACGCCAGTTCTTGTCATCAATGAATTCAGTTACGTCGCGTACACTATCTCGCCACAATTTGACCTCGCCCGCGATAAACTTATCGGAGTGGCGTACGAGTACACGACTCAAGACTTCAAGAAGATCGTCTGCATTCCGGGCGTTCCGCAAGTTATAGAGTATGCTTCGATCATCTGTAATCTTCACCATCTGCCCCAGAGTTTCTCCAACACTCTGTAATGCAGGTAGCATATCATTCGCCATATCTTTCACCTCCTTAAGATAAATTGACATGAATCGCCTAAAAGCAAAAATGTTTTCAGCAACTGATGTATCCTTTTGCAGATCATCAATTGCTTTTTGAACGCGCGCTTCGATTGTCCCTTCGACCTGAGAACGTGCAACGATTTCATTCGCTGTCGCCTCCAATAGTCGAGTATCTGCTCCCTCCTTGCGCCGTATATACATCTGATTCAATACTGCGCTCATGACATTCCAGAGTTTGCCTTGTTTTGAGCCCTGATCACATGCTTGAACTAGGCGCAAAACTCCCGTAGGGTCAGGAAAAACTTGATAACGGTCGATGGATATAACATTGCTTCGCGCATTTGGTTTTGAAACTTGTAATGCATGGAATTGCACGCCCGACATTGCCATTTCGAAAACATTTTTTGAGATGCTCGTGCGACTTTGCTCCCATAGCGAACAAATCAAGTCGAGAAAGCAGCTGACGGTTTTGTTCGCGTAACCGAAAGCGTGCGGGTAGTTGTGTGTCGAATCTCCCTGCAACCGAAGCCCTGATGTTTGACGAAGGAATTGGTCTGCACTTAAAAAGTCAATGCCTACTGGCCAGAGTAAAGTTAGTGATAGAAAACCATCCCCGTATGAAAACCAAGTTTGGCTTGGAGCAAAAGGCGCAGCAAAAGCACAGGCTTGACATATCTTATAACCTCCTTTTAGTTCTGAATAGAAACCAGACATCTTTTCGACGCTGACCAGCAGTGGGTTATAACCTGTTCCTGTTGTGCGGATAGGCAGATCAATACGGCCACATACATGACAATGACCATCATTCTTCCATTGGCTCTTTTCAGCCATTTTGTGATAGGGCGTCAAGAATTTTGGATTGTTCTGACCCGCATAGAGAAAGGCGGACGGACCTGACCACCACATCTTCCCGCTTTTGGTTGGCAACCAAACTTGGTTAAGCAACGATTTAGATGCACGCTCTAATATTTGATGTACGGCGCGCTCTTTTCCTATAAGCGTTAGTTGCTCCACTGACAGTACACATTCAACATCTTTGAAGACTGCTATAGGATTTCCGTCTTCATCTTTCTTGTATTCGGATGAAAGCTCCGCCAATAACCGCCACAAGGCGATGACTCCCAAATCGTTCCAGAAATGTCCTGTGCGTCGGAACGTAACTTCGTTCTTAGCTAGCGATTTATTGGACTTACTTCGTTTAACTTTTTCCTGTTGTTTTGTTTTTTTCTCTTGTACTTTTTTCGCCATTCATCGTCCTCCAATCTCAAATCAAACATAGTCTTGCGATATAACACCCTTAATCTTTCTGAATTTCGTTTGTAGTTGCTATCGTATCATACAACCGCGCCATCCTCCGCGCGTGTTCCGCAATCGTTTTGCGAAAATGTTCGGGTTCTATAACTTCGCACTCGTGCCCCCATTGCCGTACAAACGGAATCATTTCTTTCGTATCGCCTACTTGGACGGTCAACTCGTACGCGCCATCGTCAAGCGGTTTCAACTCTTGCGACTCGTGCCACACATTGTCTTGGACGCGTTCCGCCGCGTTCCCGGTAAAACGCAAGCGCACCGTTTCCAATTTTCCCTTGCCCCAATTGATGCCCCACGCATTGCCCAAGTGTTCGTACGGATTGAAATCGGCGCGCACTTGGAACGCATCCCGCGTCGGCGACACCTTTTGTAGCCACTGCACTTTGAACGTGCGAATGTCGTCTCGACGATGGTCATAGCCGATGACATAATTTGAAAACACCGCAGGTTCGATAAAGTACGGGTCAAAGCGGCGCGGCGTGTGCGGCTCTTTGCGCGTATAGAGCAGAACGCTCGTATGGTCTGCCCACGCCCGCACCAATGTTTCCAAAACGCTCACATACGCGCTGCGTTTGTGAGTGTGCTTGCCCCGCTGTTGCGCGGACAAATCCACAATCAAATCGCCAATGCCGCGCGCGGAACCGCGCATCGCAGAACCCAATTTCACCAACGCTTTGGACACATGCGGATTGAATTGGTCACTGTGCCGCGCCAGCAAGCGACAGGCAAAATACACTTCGAGCGCTTCGTCGAGATCCAATTGCAAATCCAACAGCAATTTTGAGCGGTCTACGCGCACACGTCCCCGTTCGTCAAACTCAATCGGATAACCGCCCGCCTTCAACTGCCACAAAATGCGATGCGCGGTGGAACGATGTTTGAGTTCGCATTCATCCGCCAAGTCCTTTTGTGCAATGAATTCGCGCTGTCTCAGCAGCACATTTTTGATACATTCCACATCGGCGCGTGCCATGCGTGTTTCCTCCCCCTGTCAATGTATCACAGCGCGTTGCAAAAAATGGCAACGCGCGTCTCTATTTGCCGAAAATTCGTCGAAAAAGCGACAGTCGCGCGCGGTCATCCTCTGCCAGCAGAACGCCATGGTCTTCCAGTGAAACCAAATCTTTGGAAATCGTTTTGCGCGCGACGCGCAAGGTTCGCGCCAATTCCTTTTCCGTCATTACTTCGGGCTGGGTTGCCACCAGCGCCGCAATTTTTTCCAAGCGTGTGTGTTTGCTCTTTTTTGAACCAAACATTGTTCACCCCCGTGCGTGAAAGCACAGCAGTGAACAAGTGTCCATCCTGTGCCTGTACGCGTGCGTCAAGCGTTTGACAACACCGTAACAGGCGCGCGTTGCGCAGGACGCAACGCGAATAGCGGC
>CALMZO010000136.1 GCA_937870825.1 uncultured Chloroflexota bacterium
GACGCCAATGCCCACGGACAACCACTTCCACGCGGACGCGCGTGTGGGAGAGAGACGGCGGAGAAGGTGGAGGAAAGTGGGCATGGACAGAAAACTAAAATGATTATAGCATAAGCGAAGTAGGAGGTAGTTTATTTAATCTCATTAGGAGGTTCGTTCATGCAAAAAGTAAGGGCGGTATGTCTTGTGGCCTTGTTAGCTGTGGTGTTCTCGCCGGGAATGAGATTTGTTCAAGCCGCGCCCAATGTAATTACCATTACGGTCAATACAACGGATGATGAGCTGAACAGCGACGGCGATTGTTCGCTGCGTGAAGCCCTGCGCGCGGCAAATTTAGACCAAGTGGTGAGTGGATGTGCGGCGGGGAGTGGTGCGGATACAGTTGAGGTGCCAGCGGGAACGTACGTACTGACGTTGAGCGGGGCAAATGAGAATGAGGCGCTGACGGGAGATTTGGATATCACTTCAGATGTGACCATCAGTGGCGTGGGCGCGGATTTGACGGTCATAGATGGAAATGCGAGCGACAGAATATTTGAAATTTTGGCAGACACGAATGTCTCCCTTTCGAATCTGCAAATCACGAATGGGAGCGTGAGTAATGATGAGATTGGCGGAGGAATGACAACCCATTATTCTTCCGTAGTCGTTTTGACGGCACTCAAGGTAATAAGCAACAGCTCAAATTTTGGTGGTGGGATTCACAATGCCGGAGTGATGAGCATAGCGAACGCAACTGTGGAAGACAATCAAAGTAATTTTGGAGTAAATCTCTGGGGTCATGCTGGCGGAATCGCCAATACATGGGAACTCACAATTAGTAATAGCACGATTCGAAACAATCATGCGACGCTGTCAGGCGGTGGCATTTTGAGCTCGCACAAGTTGACGATGACAGACACTTTGATTGAAAATAATGAAGCATCAGATGGCGCAGGGGCAAATGTATCTTCAACCGCGATGCTCACGAATGTGACCATTCGGAATAATCAAGCAAGCGGTTCTTTCGGCGGTGGGATTCACGCACAAGGCGGTTTGCGGCTTGTCAATTCTCTTGTCGAAGGTAACAGCGCCGGCTCAGGAGGAGGCATTCATTTCGATTTTGCTCTCGAAGAAAATTTCGTGACAGGCACAACCATCCGTAATAACATCGGCGGTGGAATTTATTTATATGGTGATGATGCGAATCGGTCCAAGGCTGTGGTCCAAGACTCTCTGATTTCTGGAAACAACTCCTATCAGGGTGGCGGGGGAATCGAAAACCTCGGTGACCTTACACTTGAAAACACGACGCTCGACGCAAATACCGGAGATTCGACTCCCTTTGGCACTATAGAAAATCTGGGGCGTCTTGCAATGACCAATACGACAATCGTAGCTTCAACTGGTCGTGGACTTTACGCGCAGCAGGGAACAGTACGCGTCAAGAACACGATCATTCAAGCAACTCAAAATTGTGTTGGAGGTTCGTACATCACATCGTTGGGGAACAACCTTGGAACAGACCAGTCGTGCGGGTTTAACGCGACGGGAGATATGTCGAATACTGACCCATTGCTCGGTGCACTGCAAGACAATGGTGGCCCAACATGGACACGCGAGCTTCTCACGGGCAGTCCTGCTATTGATGCTGGTGCAAACAAGGGCTGTCCTACCACAGACCAGCGCGGGGTCACGCGTCCACAAGATGCGAATGGGGATGCAATAAATTTATGCGATATTGGCGCGTACGAAGTTCCCGCGTCAAATGTGACCACAGTGCCTACACCTATCAAGCCCAAGAACAAAGGTGTGGTCAACACAAATCGTGTGCGCTTGGATTGGACAGAGATTGCGTGGGTTGCGCGATACCAAGTGGAACTTTACAAAGACAAACCGACAGGCGCACTGATAGCGAATAAGCAAGCGATTGAATCCAAACTCAAGACACCACGCTTAAAGAACGGCAAATACGTCTGGCGTGTGCGCGCGTGTAATGACCTTGGTTGTAGTGACTGGACGCCCTTTAGAAAATTCACGGTTGCACAGTAGTCTCCATGAAAAAACAAGAGCCGCGAATCTCGCGGCTCTTTCCTTACTCCAAATCCATTCCTCCACCCATTCCGCCGTCCTCGTCGGTTCTAATAGCGCGTGTGTGACGCGTTGGCATTCCTGCGAGAAGCGCTTCATTCACTTTGTATAACGCGAATGCGACGATGCCAATGCCGAACGCGCCAAACAAAATTGCGCGCGCCGCGCGCGGTAAAAATTGCAGCGTGAGGTAGTAGACAAAATCGGGGAAGGGTTGCTCGCGATACATTTCCACCAGCACATACGCCGCGCCGAGGGAAAGCAATGTGATGCCGAAAAGCAAAACGACGAGCCAACGTTTGACACCAATGCCCACGGACAACCACTTCCACGCGGACGCGCGTGTGGGGGAAAGTGGGCATGAAAAGAACTCGCGTACGATTATAACATGCGCGTTCTTTGAAAGGCCAAAATTGTTTCGCGCACAAATTTTAAGGTTAGGGGGATTGCAAGTTGGATTCGACGCGTTATAATACGTTTCGTCCCCGCTAAAGATTTTCTCGATTGTAGCGAGTTTTGAAAAAGCAAATCGCAAATCGTCTGGTACCACACCACCTTTCGGTGCCGGACACCGATTTTTTTTGGTGCTTTGATTTGCATAGCGCGAGTTGACATCTGGGTTGGAATGTTGGGAACGGCGCACGTCCGAGTTTTTTGCAAGTCCTATCTCTTCTTCTCGTTTTGGAGGTTGCTATGTTCCGCTTTGACCTTGTTCGTTTTTTGCAAGTTGTGGTTGGCTTTTTGATTCTGGCAGTTTTGTTCACCGCCAGCAGCGCGGTGAACGCCGAATCCCAGATTTATTCCTCTCCAATTGGTTCTTCCCCCGCTGTCGCAAAAACGCGTCAAGCAACCAAGACACCCAAGCGCCAAAAGACCCGTAAACCGAAAAAGACCAAGACTCCGGATGCGACAGTCACCGCTGACAAAACACGCGTGCCAAAAGAGACGCGGCAAGCGCGCAAGACGCGTCGCGCGCGCAAAACCCGTCAGGCGCAAAAAACGCAAACCGCCTCACCAACGCCAACGTCAGTGAGAAATGGCACCTGTGTTCCGGTTGCTGCGCGAACCGCGGTGGCTGATATCACTGTGGCACAAGGTGGCAAACTGGTGTCGCCAGACTGCCGCGTGCGAGTCTCCGTTCCGCCGAATGCTGTCAAGAACAATCTGAAAATTCAATTGCGCAGTGAGGCACCCGTGCGCGGGCAACAAGAGGTGCTTGGCGCTTTTGCGCTCAACGTCATCACGAACAAAGGCACGCGGCTTGCCCATGCCGAATTTGATGCGGACTTGGAGATTCAAGTCACGTACAATCCCGAAGCATTGGGGGCGTTCAAAGAAGAACTGCTTGACGTTGCCTACTTTGATGAGCAAGCGCAGCTATGGATTCCCTTGAAAGCCACGCTCGACAAAGAGAACCACACACTAACTGCAGAGACGAACCATTTTTCCACCTTCGCTTTGACTTCTGTTGACGATGTGCTGCCCTATCTGCCTTCGCTCAAAGATTTTCAAACGAGTCTTTTTACCGGCGCGGCCACTGCCAGTTATCCCCTTGACTTGCCTGCCGGAATAGGCGGACTCAAACCGAACCTTGCGCTCGCGTATTCCAGTTCAACCGTAGATTATTTTGACTCTGGCACACAAGCATCTTTTGTGGGAACGGGCTGGTCACTGGATACGGGTTATGTGACGCGCGATACGCTGAATAAATCTGAGCAGACCGAGGGATTTTTCAGTCTCGTGCTGAATGGCGCATCGTATGATCTGATTCCTCACTCTGACGGGACCTATCACACGAGTAGTGAACAATACATACGTATCATTTCGGGAGGCAACAACGGAGCAGACCCAACGGGGTTCACTGTGTGGACCAAAGATGGCACCAAATATGTGTTTGGCAACGGCGGCAATTATCGCGCCAATTGGTGGCGCTATACATTCAACAAAACACTCTATCAGCAAAACTATCTCTGGATGTTGAAAAGCGTCACAGACCGACATGGGAATGTCATCAACTATTCTTATTGGAAAGAATGGGGTGGAAACTGCGATGTGGATGGCGAGCCAGGCGGGAATGGAGTGCCACAAAAGGAAACTCCCTATGTCACCGCGATGTATCCCGACTATATATCCTACAACGGCGGCAAGACGAAAGTTGAATTTTATTACGAAGCGCGTTCGGACGCCGCAGTAGCGTATCCGCGCTATATGTGCGACCTTGCGCCCTATCAACAATCGCGCCTCGACGAAATTCAAATCAAAACGGTGACGACGAGCGGCGGCGCGCCCGTTCTCGTCAAGACCTATGAATTGACTTATGAGTTAGCCAGCCCTGTTTTTACAGGAATTACTTATACTAAGACGAATACGATTGACAACGGTGCGCTGACCCTCAAAAGCATCAAGACCATTGCAGAGGATGGCAGTGTGCTGCCCCCGTATTCGTTTACCTACACCGCCAACCGGCTCGGCACAGCGACGAATGGCATTGGCGGACTCGTCCGCTATGCATACACGCGCAAAGAGATTCCGAATGCATACATCGGCGATGCGTATTCGGTCAATATCCCGCCGCTTTGCACGACAGCCAACAGCATACCATCGGGCTGCGTGCAATGGGGCGGCACAAAGCGCCAGAGCCTAAATGCGAACGTGACGATTGAAAAGGATTGCGGCGACCAAAATTATGATATGCAGATTTGGTCAACGAACGGCGCAGATGCATACGCAGGGCATGATGTTTATCCGTTTGCGCCGGGCGCGACGTACTATGTGAGCGCGCGGGTGCAGGGGTGGCAAAAGAATCCTGACATACCTACTAACGCGCGCGTTGGTGTCGCGCACAGCACAAGCGGCGCGAGTACTTTGGGTCCGATTGTATCGCTCACACATTGCGGTGGCTTGACGTGGACGCCAGAATTGAAAGTGAATCTTGCCGATGTGGCGAGCGCATTGCAGGTCCGTGTTCATACCACCGGTAAAGTGCGAGTTAAAGAAGTGCGCGTACGAAAGGTGGTGGTAGAACCGCGTGTCGTCACACAGAGACAAGTGGAAGATGGGATGGGCGGGGTAGCAACGACGCGCTATGGGTATGCGAACGGCGCGGTGAATGACGCCGCCCATTCCGCCGTCGTCGTCGGTTGTAATGGCGCGTGTATAACATTGCGCGATGATGAAAAAACCCAATTTCGCGGTTTTGAAATCGTGCGCGTCGGCGAACCGACGAACGACGGAGACTGCTGTTCGCGCGTGACCCAATATCAGTTTGCCCAAGATGACATTTTCAAAGGGCAGGTGAAAAGTGTTACGGTGCGCACCGATTCCGACGGAAACATAGATACCGACGGCGGGAACAAATATGTTGTCACGACAAATACCTACCTGGCGACAAACACTGTGCCGCTGAACCAATTGCTTGGGACGCAAAGCAATTTTGTATATCTGGACGCGCAAACGGTGCAAACGTACGACGGCGATAACGTCAGTAATCCCAAAACGGTCCGCACCGAATTTGACTACACCACCTATGGCGACTTGAAGGTGAAACGCGAGTATGACGCGAGCAATGATTTGTACCGCACGACGACGACCAATTATTTGAACAACAACGACACGGCAAACGGAATCTATGTCGTCGGCTTGCTCAATTTGACGACGGTAAAAGATGCGGCAAACAACACGTTGAGTTGGACGGACAATGATTACGATGCGGGCTGGCTAGGCGAACTCGTCAAGGTGACGGCGAACGACGGCGAAGGCGCGTTCACGCGCGCGGAATATGCTTATGACCCCTACGGACAGCTCGATTGGTCCAAAGATGCCAAGGGCAACATCACAACGGTGACGTATGATTCTTTGTATAAAGTGTTCCCCGCGCAAGTGACGACGCCGCTCGGCACGACGACGACGACGTACGATTATCGCTTTGGCTTGCCCAAAGAAATTACGGATGTCAACCTGGGCAAGACGGAATTCGAATACGATGTCTTTGGGCGCAAAATCAAAATCTGGAATGCGCTCGACGAGCCGTTCGGCGCGGGCGCGGAAACACAGAAAATCACGTACACTCTCAACAGCACCCAGCCCTCGAAAATTCGGATTCAGACGCGCAGTGACACGGGCGGCAGCGCAACGCCAACATACACCACCGACTGGACGTTCGTGGATGGGTTGGGGCGCGTGATTCAATCCCAAAAGCCGTCCGAAGACGCGTCACAGATTATCGTCACGAATCGCAGTTATTTCTTGCGCGGCGAATTAAGGCGGGTGAGCAATCCGATTCGTGTGACCGCGAGTGGG
>CALMZO010000137.1 GCA_937870825.1 uncultured Chloroflexota bacterium
TTTGCTCGCGGTGGACATGGTGTTCGCCCGCCATTCGGGCTTGCGCTCCACCACCGAACGCGAGCAACGCGAGGCGGAGACGAAAAAGGACATCTCGGTTTTTCCTCTGGCGATTCCTCTCATCGCCGGTCCGGGGGCATTGACGTCGGTGCTGCTCATGGTGGGCGAGCAGGGCGACGATCCGTTCGTGATCGGAACGGTGCTGGCGGTGATTCTGCTGGTGCTGCTGGTCACGCTGGTCTCGCTGATGGCCTCGGCGCGCATCATGGCATTCATGGGCGAGACCGGCGCCAACGTCGTCAGCCGCGTGCTCGGCGTGGTGCTGGCGGCGCTGGCGGTTCAGTTCGTGCTGAACGGCTGGCTGGAGGGGTTCATGCTGATCGAGGAAAATGCGTCGCAGATGCTGACGGTCTGAACGCGGCGCGATCAGGCGGCGACGTTGGCGACGGGAAGGTAATTGACCGGATTGATGCCATGCACGCCCGGCTCGAGCACGCGATCGATCTCGCAGGGCCTGCCGTCCCGCGTCTTGTAGTCCATGAGGTCCACGGTCGTTGAGCCCGGGACCGGGAGGTAATCGGGTTGCAGCACCAGCGCCACCCGCGGCTTCAGGCGGCGCACGCGGTTCATGGTGACGACCACGCCGATCTCGCCGGTGTTGAGCTCCACCACGCTGCCGATGGGATAAATCCCCATGCACTGGATGAACTGCTCCACCATGCCGGGGTGGAAGTCGCGGTGGCGCCACTCGTACATCTTTTTCAGCGCGGCATGCGCCGACATGCCGGTGTGATAGGCGCGGTCGCTGGAGATGGCGTCGTAGCAGTCCACGATGCCGCCGATCATGCCGAACATTCCGATCTCGTCGCCCTTCAGGCCGCCGCTGTAGCCGCTGCCGCTGTAGCGCTCGTGGTGGCAGCGCGCCACTTCGATGGCCGGGCGCGGGATGCCGGAGGATTTTTCCAGAATATCCACGCCGTGCGGCACGTGGCTTTTCATCAGCGTGTATTCGTATTCGTTGAGCGCGCCGGGCTTGTTCAGGATTTCGTTCGGCACCTTCATTTTGCCGATGTCGTGCAGTAGGGCGCCGCGCCGTATCTGCACCAGTTCAGACTCGCCGATGCCCATTGCGCGTGCCAGGCGTTCGGTGAGTTCGGTCACGCGCCGGGTATGTCCTTCGGTTTCTTTGTCGCGGAGGTCTAGTGCCCGCGACCAGCCCTCAATCGTGGCATCGTATGCAATTATCAGGTCATTCGCCAACCGCTGCGATTGAGCGAACAGCTCGGCATTATCTATTGCCAGCGCAGCTTCGCCGGCAAGTGTTTTGAGGAATTCAATCCAGCCCTCATCGGGCGTAAAGGGTCTGCGGTAGAACAGTTCGAGCACCCCTTTGATCTGCCCTTTGGTGGTGAGCGGCGCGGCAAAGTAGGTGTAAAAATCCTCCCCCGCTGTCCGTTCGGGATGGCGCAAGGGTTCTTCTGCCAGGTTGGGGATATGCACCAGTTTGTCTTCGAGCGCGGCGCGCCGGAGTTCGTCTTGCCCGTAACTCATGAGGAGTCGCTCGCTGCCGCGTCCGCGAAACCCATTGCCCGCCGCGTATTCAAACCAATTCATATCGCGATTGAAGCGGAGCACGGCGGCGGCATCGGTCTTTAATTGACTGGTCGCAAAGGAAAGGAGCAGGTCAAAGATCACGCGCAGGTCGAAATTGCTGCTGATTGCGCGGCCGATGACGTGTAAAGCGAACAGGCGCTCAAGCTGATGCACGGTCTGTTCGTGTAGGCGCGTTCGCTGGATGGCGTTCCCGGCAATTTCCGCGAGGGTGGTCAGCAGCTGCGTTTCGGATGCGCCCGGTTCGCGCGGCAGTTGGACCGAGACAATCAACAAGCCAATGATTTTGTCGCCTGTGCGAATGGGGACAGCCGCGCCGCCCCAGCCCTTTGGCGTGAACTCCCGCAAAGCGTCAGACAATCGGACATCGCCGGCGAATTCGCGCGTGGTGTACGCGCCGCCGTTCGTCAGGATGAACTCCATTACTCCTTCTTGGGCGGGCAGCGCGGTGTCGGGAAACCGGGTCAGCCACCCGCGCGCCACGACCTTTTGAATCTCATCACGCGCCGCGTTGTACAAAAAGAGAATGCCCGCCTCGGTATGGAGCGCCGCGAGCGTTTCGTCCAACAGGCGGGGCAGCATTTCGTCCAGGGTTTGGGCGGCGCGCAGCGCGGTCGAGATGTGGTTGACTGCTTCCAGCTCTTGCAATTGGCGATGGGTTTCCTCAAACAGACGCGCATTCTCGACGGCAACGGCGGCAGTGTTGGCGACGAGCGAGACGAGCGAGGCATCCGTCTCGGAATAGCGGTTGGGGGTTGGACTCTGGGTGACAAGCACCCCGATAAAGCGGTCTCTTGCCAGCATCGGCACATAGAGACCGGACCGGTTCACGCGCTCCGTCCCGCCGAATTCAACCCGGACCTCCGCGTACTGGCTCGCGCCCGGAAGGTTGTCAAGAATGACCGGGCGGCGGGTATGATACACCTCGCTGTGTGCCACCACGCCGGGCGACCCGAGCGGTGCGGGCGGCAAATCGGTGATGTCGAAAATTTGGTCCTCGCGCATGGCAAACGCGCAGCGAAAGACCTTCTCCTCCTCGTCGAACAGGGAAATCAAGAGCGTTTCCGAATCGGGCAGCAGTTGGACAATGGCATGGTACAGACGTTCGTAAATCTCGTTCAGATTGAGGGTTTCCGCCAACGTGCGTCCGATCTCGCCTGCGATTCCCATTTGCTTGGCGCGCAGCAAGTTCTGTGCCTCAACCGTTTTGCGCGCGGTAATGTCCAGCCTGATGCCGACCATTCGGAGCGGTTGTCCATCGGCGTCCAGGATGAATTCGCCCCGGTCGTTAATCCAGTGCAAGGTCCCGTCAGGATAGATGACGCGGAATTCGATGTCGAGCGCGCCCTCGTGTTCAATGGCGCGGGGCACAGCAGCTTTCGCAGCCTCACGGTCGTCGGGATGAACGTTCGCCAGCCAACGCTCAAAGGCAGCTCCCCCACCGGTAGGTTCGAGTCCCGGCGGCAAATAGGTCTCCTCCGCCCACGTAACGCGGTTGGTTTGAATCTGCCAGTCCCATGCGCCGGCATGGGCGGCATTGAGCGCCAGACGCAAGCGTTCCTCGCTGCGCGCCAATGCCTCTTCCGATTGTTTGCGCGCGGTAATGTCTGTCATCAGTCCCTGGAGAAGGAGCGGTTTGCCGCTGTCATCGTGCAGCAGCGCGGCTTGGTCCTGTAACCAGACGACGCGTCCATCCTTTGCCAGCAGGCGGTACTCGCTGGAAAAGGGAGCGCCGGTCGTAAAGGTGCGCGCATTTTCCGCCATAACGCGGGCGCGGTCGTCGGGGTGCAGCTGCTTTGCCCACAGTCCGGGGTCGGCGAGCCATTCAGCCGACGTAAAACCGAGAACGGTTTCGATTTGGGGGCTAACGTACAGACTGCTCCCGACCTCATCCAGCGCGCTCTGGTAGGTGATACCGGGGATTTGCTCGACGAGCGCGCGATAGCGGCTTTCGGACTGGCGCAGCGCGCGCCGTTCCCATGCGCGTCCGAGCGCCGCGCGCACCGCGCTCGGCAGACGGGCGCGATTGCTCGGCGGCGATTTCAGCACATAGTCGTCCAAACCCGTGCGTAACGCCTCGAGCAGGTCTTCTTGTCTGGCGCTGCCGGTAAAGGCAATCACCGGACGGTCCAGGTAGCGCGCCTTGACCGCGCGCAGGTTGCCCAGTCCGCTCCAGGTGGGGGCGTTAAAATCACTAACCACGACATCAAAATTCCCCCGGTCCAATGCCTCGAGGATCTCTGCGTGAGCAGAGAGCTGCGTGATTTGGGCATTGGGAAACTCGCGCCGCAGTTCGCGCGCGGCAAATATCAGGTCGTCCTCGTCGTCGTCAATGAGCAAAATACTCAGCGACTGTTTGAGCGGAGGCAGGAGATTGTTGACCAGCTCTTGCAGCATGGCTGGTTCGACCGGCTTGACGAGATAGGAATTTGCGCCCAGGTCGTACGCGCGCGCAATGTCCGGCGTCGTTCTGGACGACGACAGCACCACCACGAACACACGCGCCAAATCGGGTTGTTTAGAGCGCCAAGCCAAAAAGTCAAAGCCGTCCACGCCCGGCATGTGCAGGTCAAGCAGAATCAGAACAGGCAGGGGAAACCGGGCGCGGTCAGCATATGCGCCCACGCCGGCCATATAGTCCATCGCGGCTTGCCCATCTCCCACCACCCGGAGCGGGTAGGGCAGGTTCGTCAGCCGAAACGCGCGCTGAATGAGCGCAACCTCGTCCGGAGTGTCTTCGACCAGCAGAATGACGTTTGGCTCGGGACGCGGGGCGAAGCGTTCCTCGGTCATGACGCCGGGTCCTCCTCACGCGTGAGAATCCACTTGAGCCCGAGATTTGCGGTGACACGGATGAACTCTGTCGTGTCGGTGGGTTTGCGGAGGAATTCTGCCACACCCAACTCGCGGGCTTGGCGTTCGTCTTCTATATTTGTGGAGCCGGTGAGAACAGCGACCGGCAAACTCTTTGTGCGCGGGTCAGCGCGGAGACGGCGCAGGCATTCGATACCGCCCATTCCCGGCATGTGCAGGTCCAGGATTATCAACTGCGTGGCGGCGATAGGGTCAGGCGGGGCATCGGGGGCAGAGCCGAATAAAAAATTCAATGCCTGCTCACCATCGGCGGCAAACACAATCTCGTTCCAAATGCCGCTGGCGCGCCAAGACCGGCGCATCAAAACCCGGTCGTCTACCGAGTCGTCCACGATGAGAATAACGTTGTTTTGCATGTGAATTTCCTTTCTGAACAGGCGTTCGTCGCAACGCCGCTACCATTATCCCAACGTAAAGTAGAATGTCGCGCCCTTGCCCGGGGTGCCTTGCGCGCCGACGCGCCCGCCGTGACGTTGGACGATGCGCGCGACGGTGGCAAGCCCGATGCCGGTACCGGGAAACTCGTCGCGCGAGTGCAGGCGCTGAAAGGTGATAAACAGTTTATGTCCGAGCGCCGGGTCAAAGCCCACGCCGTTGTCGCGCACGAAATAGATTGAGGATGTCTGCTCGAGTCCCGACTCGGTTGAGCCGATTTCAGAATTCAGCACTTGGGACAACTCAGCAACTTGTTCGGGACCTACAATCGCGCCGAACTCGATGTGTGTGCGCTCCTGCTTTGAAGTGTATTTCCAGGCGTTGCCGAGCAGATTCTCCATGACAATGCGCAGCAGCCGGACATCGCCCTGCGCCCTCAGCCCCGGCATGATTTTGAATTCGACCTCCCGTTCCGGCTGGGCGGCGCGCAGCCCGGCGGCGACATCCGCGCACAGCGCGCTCAAGTCCACCGGCGCGCGGCTCATCTCGGTGCGCGTTACCCGCGCCAATTCGAGCAAATCCTCGATGAGTTCGCTCATGCGCTGGGCAGCCGCGCGGACACGGCGGAGATAGTCCCTGCCCTGCGCGTCCAGCTGCGCGGCGCAATCCTCCTCCAGCGCCTGTGCGAAACCCTGAATGCTGCGCAGGGGGGCGCGCAAGTCGTGAGAGACCGAGTGAGAGAACGTTTCCAGTTCCCGATTCAGCGCCTGGAGTTCAGCTGCCTTGCGCGCCAGTTCCGCGTTGGACGCTTCCAGTTGCTCGGCTTGCTCTTGGCTCTGGGCGCGCAGCCGGAACAACTCGATAAAGACGCGCACTTTGGCGCGCAAAATCTCCGGCACAATCGGCTTGAGCACATAGTCCACTGCCCCGGCGGTATAGCCCCTGAAGGCGTCGGCGTCGCTATTGCCGACGGCGGTGACAAAAATAATCGGCGTGTAGCGGGAGCGCTCGCGAATCAGCGCCGCCGTCTCATAGCCGTCCAGGATGGGCATTTGCACGTCGAGCAAAATCACGCAAAAGTTTTGCTTGAGCACCTGCCGCAACGCTTCCGCGCCGGAATTCGCTTTGACCAGATTCTGCCCCAGGTCTGCCAGGGTTGCCTCGAGGAGGAGCAAGTTTTCGGGGCGGTCATCTACGAGCAAGATATTGGCAATATGAGAGTTCAGATTTTCCACAAGCACCTCCGTTATCCCCGATCCGCAATCTCGAACCGGTTCCTGCCGCCGCGTTTGGCGCGGTATAACGCCGCGTCCGCCGCCTGGATGACCGCGTCGCCGCTCTCACCGTTCGCGGGAAAGACCGCGACGCCGAGCGAGAGGGTGAGCGACGGCAGTGACTGCCCCCCGACCCGGACGGACATGCGCTCGGCGTCTTGGCGCAACTGCTCGGCGCGTTCGCACGCCGTCTCGAGCGGCGCGCCCGGCAGTACCACCACAAACTCTTCGCCGCCGAAACGACAGGCAACGTCCTCGTCGCGCACATGGCTCTTTAAGAGCTTGCCCATGTGCTGCAACACCGCATCGCCCGCCTCGTGCCCGTACATGTCGTTGAACGATTTGAACCGGTCAATATCCACCATGATGATGCCGATGCTCGTACCGTTGCGGAGGGCGCGCCGCGTTTCGCGTTCCAGCATTTCGTCCAGATAGCGCCGGTTGAGCAAACCGGTGAGGGCGTCGCGAATGGATTGCTGGCGCAGGACCTCGCGCAGTTGCAAGTTTGCCAGAGCCAGCGCCAGGTGGTCGGCAACGGTGACCACCAGGTTCCGCTTTGCCTCGAGCTCGCAGCGCGGTTCCCCGCTTGGCGACAGGTCGCTCTGGATTGACACAACCCCGAGCGCTTGCCCCTGCGCCATCATCGGCACACATACATAGTCCACGGGGGACGGCTCTCCAACATGCGCACAAAAGAGGGCGGTCGCCGCCCCGTGATGGATCTGCCCACGCCGCAGCGCCCAGCAATCGGGAGGCGCAAAGATGGGCGTTGGCGCGGGGTCGCCCCAGGCGATTGCCGCCTCCAGCAGGTTGCGCGAATTACTGATGAGGTAGACGCCCCCGCGGCAGTCCGGAAAAAGCTGCGTCATGTACCGCGCGATGACCGTATACGCCTCGGCGGCGGACAGCGTTGTTTGCAACAGTTCGCCCATTTCGGTGAGCACATGCATTTCGCCCGTGCGCCGCCCAAGTTCGTCCATCTGTAAGGTGAGTTGCGTGTGCGCCTGCTGCACCGCCTCTTCAGCGCGCAGCCGCTCCTCGGCAAGGGCTTGCAGAGCCACGTTCGCGTGCTCGACCGTCGCCGCCATCGTGTTGAATGCCTGTGCCAGTTGTCCCACCTCGTCGCCGGACCCTGCGGGCAGGCGCGTCGCATACTCGCCCCGTCCGAAACGTTCGGTCGCAAGAATGACCCCCCGCAACGGGTCAAGCAGAACGCGGCGGAGGTATCCATACTGCGCGCCCCAGAACACGACCATTGACGCGGTCAGGAGCAGCGCCATTTGGATGAACGCCGTTTGCATCCGTTGTTCCGCCTCGTTCAGAGAGAGGTCAATCGAAAGCGCACCGATAATGTCGCTCTTGCGGACCGGGTCGTATGCGCCGTGGATCGGCTCGCTGATTCGCATATAATTGCGTCCGTCGTGGGTGTAGAAAAATTGCTCCGGACGCGCTTCGGTGATGACTTGGATGAGCGAGGTTTGTGTGGTCAATTTGCCGCGCTGCGACAAATCACTGTCGGCGGTGATGCGCAAGGTATGGTCAACCAAACTGATACGGTCAACGTCCGCTGTCTTGCTGACCACCCGCTGCAGGGCTACGCTCAGCGCGGGATCGCCGATCAAATCCTCGTGCTGTGCAATCATCTCTGTGATGACCCGGAACAATTTTTCGCCCTCATCCTGTTCTCCTGCGTACACTCCTGCCCGGATGCTGAGGAACAGCAAACCGAGCGCGAGGGTGCCAATCAGGACGATTGCCATAATCTGCAAGCCGAGCAGTTTGGTAGCAAGTGGAAAGCGGTGGATGTTCATTGATTCGTAACGGTTCCTGTGACAGCGCTCTAGCCGCGCTGTCTTGCGCGCAACAGCCCGAAGGCGCCCACGCCCAGTCCCACGAACGCCAAGAGTCCGGGCGCGTAAAGGTCCAGCAGCAAAATCTTTTCGCGCTCTGCGCGAATAAATTCGTTGCGCTTGAGAATATCGTCGCCCGTAGTTGTGCCGCCCCAGCGCAGGACCGGGGCCACGGCTGTCCCCGTTGCGACGTCGTACAGGTAATCGCCTGAATAGCACGACTCGTCCACTTTGAGCACCTCGCCGGTGAGCGGCTCAACCCACGCTCTGAAAATGAACTGGTCGTCGGCGCACCTGATTTCTTGTCCGGCTCCCACCGGCACGCCCGGGTAATCGGAGGTGCCCCCATACGATTCGGTGTACTCGCCGCGTCCTTTGTAGGCAAAGAGATAGACGGTGAGCCCTTCGAGCAGCTGTTCTTCCACGAACGTGACGGGGATTCCCTTGATGTAGCTGTGGCGCAGGCGGTAGGTTATCGGCTGCGTGTTGCGGGGAAAGAGGAAATATTCGCCGCGATATTGCGCGTCCCGGTGCATCCCGTTCTGGGGGTCCACCGGCGCGCGAAAAATGTACTGGTACTCGGGTTTACCCGTGCTCGGGTCGCGGACGGTGTAGGTGTCCTCCAGCACGATGCCGTCTGCTTGTGGCACTCTCTCTGTCTGCCGCTCGTAAAAGGCGGTGATGTTTTGCGAAAAATTGCCGGTCGCGGGGTCACCCTGACCACTGATGCCTGTGAAATACGATTCATAGTGCCAGCCCGGCGTGATGCGCTGGGTCCACTGGGGCGCGAGCGCGAACTTGAGCAGCGCGGCGAGCAACAGCAATGCCGCGCTGAGCGCAAGGTATCTCTTGCGTCCCTTCAAAAGCGCGACAAGTCTGCCGCCGCCAGAGCGAGATGCTGTGGCGTGTTCGGAATAACGCGGCAGTGAGCCGGGTTGCGCGGGTAACCCTGCGGGCAACGTCGGGCTAGGGGCGCGCGCCCCTTTCACTTCACGCGCGACAATGGCGGGAAGGCGCTTTATCTGGTCTTTGGGAACAAAGTCGCGCGCGCCCAGTTTCACCATCTCCGCGCCAATCGCGTCGTTTACCACGCCCGACGCGAGGACCACCGGCAGCTCGGGGCAAAGCTCGTGCGCCAGGCGCAGGGCAGCAATGCCGGTGAACTGCGGCAGAATGTAATCGGCAATAAGGATATCCCATTCGCATGCACCCGTAACCGGCAGGGACGTTTGCGCTCGAGGATTCGTCCGGTCAAACGACTCGATAAGCGACCGGGGATTTAGCGCGGCGCGCAGCGCGTCAGCAGTTTCGACGCGCGCATAGGTGACCGCATAGCCGCCGCGTTCCAGCGCGCGCACCATTAAATCCGCACTGTCTTGCTCGTCTTCGACGAATAAAACACGCAATGGAATGGACATACCAAGCTCCTCCCGCTAACTGCGTTGCAGAAACGCGCCAATCTCTTGCAACGGCAAAATCAAGTCTACGGCGCCGAGTCTGATGGCAGCTTCCGGCATGGCGCGCGCCTCAGCTGTCTCGGGGTCCTGCACGATGGCCAGCCCTCCGGCGCGCCGAATCGCTTGCATGCCCGCCGCGCCATCCTTTGTCGCGCCGGTGAGCAGC
>CALMZO010000138.1 GCA_937870825.1 uncultured Chloroflexota bacterium
CGATGCGCGGTCCATTGTTGATTGACGAATACGATTCGACGATTGTGGTGCCGCCCGATGTGAAGGTGGCGCGCGATGAATTTGGAAATGTGGGGATGGAGTTGAACGGCTAAAGCCGTTACTACAAAAATTATGGTGGATGTAATCACACGCGAAATTGTTCAACACGCGCTGGCGGCGGCGGGCGATGAAATGGCGGTGGCGTTGTATCGCACCGCGTATTCGACGATTGTGCGCGATTGTTTGGACTATTCCACATCGCTCACAAACGCGGACGGTGAAATGATCGCGCAAGGCGTGACGATTCCGTTTCATCTCGGCGCGGTGCCGTCGGCGATGAAAACATTGTTTGAAAAATTCGGCGACAACATGCACGAAGGCGATGTGTTTATTCTCAACGACCCGTTCGACGGTGGAATGCACATTCCCGATATTTTTATCGTACAGCCGATTTTTTGGAATGGGCAGCGCGTCGCGTTTTCGGTTGCCACCGCGCATCATCTCGATTTGGGCGGACGTTTGCCCGGCAGTTCCGCGTGCGACAACACGGAAATTTTTCAAGACGGGTTTCGCATTCCGTGGTTGAAATTGTCCCGGCGCGGGGAACCCGATGAAGCCATCCTCACCCTCTTGCGCGCGGATGTGCGTTTGCCGCAGCTCACATTGGGCGATGTGTACGCACAGCTCGCGGCGTGTCACATTGGCGAGCGCGCGATTCACGACTTGATTCGGCGGTACGGCGTCGAAACATTTACGACCTGCGCGAACGATTCGATTGCGTACACGGAAAAATTGATGCGCGCGGAAATTGCGTCGTGGCAAGACGGCAGCGCAACGTTCGCCGATTACATGGACAATGACGGACTCGGCGGCGGTCCCGTGAAAATTCAAGTGACCATCACCAAACACGGCGATTCGCTCACCGCCGATTTCACGGGTTCGTCGCCGCAAATTCGCGGCGCGATGAACAGTACGCTTTCGTTCACCGCGTCCGTCGTCGCGATGTGCGTGCGCGCCGTTTTGCGACAGGACATTCCCAACACCGCGGGGATTTTCAAACCGCTCAACATTCTTGCGCCCGAAGGGACGGTGGTGAATTGTGTGATGCCTGCGGCGTCCTCGATGCGCGGCGTGACAGGGTTCCGCGTGGCGGACACCGTGTTCGGCGCGCTCGCGCAATTGCTTCCCGAACGCGTTCTCGCGGCAGGCGAAGGCGGCAACACGCTCGTCATTATCGGCGGCGAACGCGCGGACAAGTCGCGTTACATTTTTTATGAATTGATGGCTGGCACATGGGGCGCGCGTCCCGACCGCGACGGCAACGACGGCTTGTGCAATCCCGGCAACGTCGCGAGCAACATTCCGATTGAGCAAGCAGAAACGGAATATCCGATTCGTGTCGAACGTTACGGCTATGTTCCGGACACGGGCGGCGCGGGAAAATTTCGCGGCGGACTGGCGATTGAACGCGAATGGCATCTATTGCGCGGCGAAGCGCACTTGGCGATTCGTTCCGACAGGCGCGCGCATCCGCCCTACGGATTGTTTGGTGGAAAAAATGGAACGGGTTCGGTGAATGTGTTGAGACATGCAGCAGATGGAAATGAAGGAAATGAGGGAACGGGTGAAATTTTGCCGACGATGATTTCAACCGCGATGCGCGCGGGCGAAAGAATTTATCATCGGCTTGCGGGCGGTGGGGGCTTTGGAAATCCGTTCACGCGCGAGGCGGCGCTCGTCGCGCGGGATGTCAAGAATGGAAAAATTTCTGTACGCGCGGCGCGTGAGGAATATGGCGTTGTGTTGAATGAGAGGTTTGAGGTGGATGAAGCGGCGACGGACGACCAACGACGAATGACGAATGAGTGAGAGAATTCTTGTTCGCGGCGGCACAATTCTCGACGGCACAGGCGCGTCGCCATTTCGCGCGGATGTGTGGATTGAGAATGGGCGCATTGCAGACCTCTCCCCTCACTCCCCTCTCCCGGTAGGAGCGGGGACAGGGGTGAGGTTCATTGACGCAACCAATCTATTCGTCACGCCCGGTTTCATTGACATTCATTCGCATTCCGATTTCACGCTCGTCGCCGACCCGCGCGCGGTGAGTTCGATTACGCAAGGGGTGACGACGGAGGTGATAGGAAATTGTGGACACGGCTGCGCGCCGATAACTTTACACGCAGAAAAATTTTCGGGAAACATGTATGGGTATCGTTCCGATGTTCCGATCGCATGGCACAGCGTCGGCGAATATCTGGAATGTGTGGAACGCGCGAAACCTGCGGTGAATGTGGCGACGCTGGTGCCGAATGGAAATTTGCGTTTGGCGACTGCGGGGATGGTTGACCGTCCTTCGACGCGCGATGAATTGAACGCGATGAAGAAATTGCTCGCGGAAGGAATGGAGCAAGGCGCGTTCGGATATTCGACGGGTTTGGAATACGGACCCGAACGCGCGTGTACGGAAGAGGAAATCGCGGAACTCGCGCGCGTCGCCGGACAGTACGGCGGATTCTATGCCACGCACACGCGCAACCAAGGGAATGGCGCGGACGCGGCGACGGAAACGATTGCCGAAGCGATTCGCACCGCGCAACAGGCGAACGTTCCGTTGCAAATTTCGCACATTTCTGTCGTGGCGCGGTTGGCGGGCGATGGACGTTGGGCTGTGGAAAATGCGTTGGAGCAGGTGGATGTCGCGCGCGGACGCGGGCAAGATGTGACGTTCGACATGCACACGCGTTTGTTCGGGACGACGAATTTGAGTGCGGTCTTGCCGCAGTGGGCATTGGAAGGAACGCCGCGCGAAATTGAAAAACGTTTGCGCGAGGAATCTACGCGGCGCGAATTGAAAAAAGCGCACAGTATCATCACCGCGCTCGCGCGCGGCGACTGGAGCCGCATCGTCATTTTCGATTCCAAACTGCAACCGGAGATTTCGCGCAAAAGTATTTTGGAAATTTCCAACGCGCGCAGCACAGAACCGCTCGACACGATTTACGATATTTTGCTGGCGCACGTCGAAAACATTCACGAGCTCATGATTCTTGCGTTCGCGTACAACGAAAACGAGATTCGTCCCGCGTTTCAACATGTGTTGTGCATGGTGGGTTCGGATGCGACGGCGTTGGCGACGGATGGTTTGCTCGCGGGCACATCGTTTCACGGCGCGTTCACATGGGCGAGTTGGTACTATCGCCATTTCGTGCGCGAGAAAAAAATGTTTACGCCGCAAGAAGCGATTCGACGCATGACGTCACTGCCCGCGTCGAGTTTGGGTTTGCGCGAGCGCGGTGTGCTGAAAAAAGGCGCGTGGGCGGACATTGCGATTTTCGACCCCGAAACATTTTCCGAACGCGGCACCACCTTTGAACCGAATCAAATCGCGCAAGGGATGAAATATGTGCTGGTGAATGGAATTGTGGCGGTGCGAGAGGGAGAGTTGACGGGAACACGCACGGGACAAGTTTTGAGAAAAAAGTAAGCAATTGGAATTTACGCTTCAGCGGGTACGCGGGCGAGCCCGAAACCTGCTAAAGCATAGAGTCCAATTTTTTGGTGGTAGAGACGAAATGAATCCATCAAACGTTGAATACGGCATCAACATTTCCAAAGACGTGATGGTTCCGATGCGCGACGGCGTGCGGCTCGCGGCGGACATTTATCGCCCCGCGCGTGACGGAGAAATCGTCGCGGGAACATTTCCGACAATTTTGTTACGCACCTCGTACGACAAAGCCGCCGCGCGGTACGTGGACACCATCGCGAATTTTTTTACGCCGCGCGGGTACGCGGTGGTGCAGCAAGATTTACGCGGGCGTTACAACTCGGAAGGACGCGGGCAGTATTATCACACGGCAAACGTACATGAAGGCGAGGACGGGTATGACACGGTGGAATGGATTGCGGCGCAGAGTTGGTCAAACGGCAAAGTGGGCATGGTGGGCAGTTCGCATCCGGGACTCGTACAAATTGTTGCCGCGCTGCATCGTCCGCCGCATCTCACCGCGATTTGGCCCGATGTTGCGCCGACGAACAGTTATGAGCATCAAGTCCGTTGGGGCGGCGCGATGCAATTGCACATGTTCGGCGCGTTGTTTTTGCACGCGCAAGATTCCCAGCAAGCGCGCGACGATGCGAATGTGTACAACGTGATTTATGAAGCGATGAAGCACATGCGCGAATTGGTGTACACGACGCCGTTCAAGCCGGGGCATACGCCGCTGCGCGTTGTCCCGCAGCTCGAAGAGACGTTGTTTAATTATTACTATCGCGGCGCGTATGATGAATTTTGGAAATTGGAATGCAATGATTTCACCGCGCATTACGAACGCATTGCGGACATTCCCGGAACCTTCAGCGGCGGATGGTGGGACCCGTTTTCGATTGCGACGACGAAACATTTTGCCGCGATGAAAAAGCAAAACAAAACGCAACAGCGATTGATTATGGGACCATGGACGCACATGGGCATGCGCGGCGTGAACATGTCGTACGCGGGCGATGTGGATTTTGGCGCGGACGCGGTGTGGGGTTTTGAAAAATACAACGCGGAACGTTTGCGCTTTTTTGACCGCTGGCTCCAAGACATTGACAACGGAATCGAAAACGACGCGCCGATTAAAATGTTTGTAATGGGGGGGGGTGACGGGAGAAAAAATTCGGCGGGACGATTGAATCACGGCGGCAAATGGCGCGAGGAAAATGAATGGCCCCTCGCACGCACGCAGTACACAAAATTTTATTTGCGCGCGGAGGGGGACCTCACCCCCGACCCCTCTCCTTCACAAGGAGAGGGGCGCGACCTCACCCCCGACCCCTCTCCTAAAACAGGCGAGGGGAGAAGGTTCACGTACGACCCCGCGCATCCTGTTCCAACCATCAGCGGACCTGTTGTCGGTTATTTTGAAACGGTGCCGTTGAATCAACCGCTTGACCCGTTTTGGCGCAAGTACATGCCGCCGTGGGCGATGCAGCGGCAAATTGTTCAGGACGGACCGAAACATCAAAAGCAAGAGCCGGGCATTGTCGGCTGCGAGCCGCCGTATTTCACGCTCGACATGCGTCCCGATGTGTTGGTGTTTGAGACCGCGCCGCTCGAACAAGACATTGAAGTGACGGGCCCGATTACGGTGAAATTATGGATTTCGTCGTCCGCGCCCGATACCGATTTCACTGCAAAACTTTTGGACATCTATCCGCCGAACGCGGACTATCCCGAAGGGTATCACATGAATCTCGCGGACGGCATTTTGCGCTGCCGTTACCGCAACAGCTTTGAACGCGAAGAGATGATGACGCCCGGCGAAATTGAACCGATTGAAATTTATCTTCCGCCGACGAGCAATCTGTTTCAAAAAGGGCATCGTATTCGCCTCGATATTTCATCGAGCAATTTTCCGCGTTTCGATTTGAATCCCAACACGGGCGAACCGATGGGACGACATACGCGCATGGAAATCGCGCACAACGCAGTGTACTGCGACCGCGCGCATCCGTCGCATCTCGTTTTGCCAATTATTCCTACTGACGAATGACGAAAGACCAAAGACGAAAGAGGGATTGTGTTCGTCCTTCGTCCTTCGTCTTTCGTCGCATTTCTTATGACCATTGATTCTCAAATTTTCACCGATGTGGATTACGAAAAAAACGGCAAACAGTACGGCGCGTTGGGTGTGCCGCAGTCCTTTAACACGTCGGGCTGGGCGACGGTGTACGTGCCGATTTGTGTAATTAAAAATGGCGACGGTCCCACCGCGCTGCTTTCGGGCGGCAATCACGGCGACGAGTACGAAGGCCAAGTCGCATTGATGAACCTCGCGCGCGAAATTCAACCCGAACAAGTTCATGTACGTATCATCATGCTGCCGATGTTGAATCGTCCCGCGTCGGAAAGCGGCACGCGGCTCTCGCCGATTGACGGCAAAAATATGAACCGCGCGTTTCCCGGACAGCGCAACGACACCATCACGAGCATCATCGCCCATTACGTCGCGCACGCGTTGTTGCCGATGGCGGATGTGGTGGTGGATGTTCATTCGGGCGGACGCACCGGACATTTTTATCCGTCGGTCAACATGCACCACCTTCCGAATCACGAGCAAATGAAAAAAATGATTGACACCGCGATGGCGTGGGGCGCGCCGTATGTTTTTATCTATCGCGATGTTGGCGGCGAAGGATTGTATCCGAGTTATGCGGAATCGTTGGGCAAAGTCACGCTCGGCACGGAAATCGGCAGCGCGGCGCAATTTGGCAAAGCGATGGTGCATCTCACGACGCGCGGTCTGCGAAATGTTTTGCGCTATACAAACATTCTCGACGGAGAAATTGAACCGGGCGAAACGACACCTCAAGTCGTCGCCGCAGAAGAACGCGAAGATTACATCATGGCGCCTGTGAGCGGAGTGTTTGAACCGTTTTTTGAATTGCTCGACAAGGTGAGCGCGGGCCAAGTCATCGGACAAATTCATTCGCACGAGTTACCGTTCAACGAACCGCATCCCGTTTACGCGCGCACGAGTGGAATGATGATGAGTCGCTGTTCGTTCCCACTGCGCCGTCAAGGCGAATATCTGGCGACGGTGGTGAGACCGTTTTCACTTTAAGGTAGAGAATTGAAACGCGAATCTACGCAAAAAAACCACGAATCTGCACAAAGTTATCTACATCCTTTTTGATTCGCGTAGATTCGTTTGGATTCGCGTAAATTCGCGTCTTGTTCCTCGAATCCAAAACACGCGGAGCGAAACAAAAGTTATGAAAATACTGATCGCCGAATGCATCCAAGAAATTTCATCGTTCAATCCCGTCCCAAGTCATTACACCGATTTCACAATTTTGCGCGGGAGAGAATTACTCGCCGCGCATCGCGCCGGGAAAAATGAAATCAACGGCGCGTTGAGCGTATTTGAAGCGCGTTCCGACATCGAATTGATTCCCACGTACGGCGCGCGGGCAATCACTTCGGGCGGCACGCTCGCGGCGGACGATTGGAACCGCCTCGCGTCGGAATTTCTTGCGCCGTTAAAAAGCGCGGGCGACATGGACGGCATTTATTTTTCGATGCACGGCGCGATGTGCGCGGAAAATGAATTGGACCCCGAAGGATACTTGCTGCAAGAGACGCGCAAAATTTTTGGCGAAAAAATTCCCATCGTCATTTCGCTCGACCTGCACGGCATGCTCACCGAACGCATGATGCAGCACACCGACGCGATTGTGGTGTATCAAACGTATCCGCACATTGATTTTTTTACGACGGGACAACGCGCCGCGCGGCTCTTGCTAAAAATTTTGGATAAAGGCGTGCGCCCCGTGATGGCGATGGTGGTTGTGCCTGCGCTCGCGCGCGGCGATGAAATGATTACTGCAACGGGTTCGATTCGTCACGTCATTCAAGCCGCGCAGGAAATCGAAAACGGCGCATCCGGTTTGTCGGCGGGAATGTTTTGGGGCAATCCGTTCACCGATGTTCCCGAACTGCATTCCAACAGTCTCGTCGTCGCGGACGGCGATGTGGAAGTTGCGGCAGAAGGCGCGCTGCGCCTCGCCGATATTTTTTGGGAACATCACGAAAAAATGCGCGTGCCGTTGACGAGCGTACAAGATGCCGTACAAATCGCGCACGCGACAAAACAG
>CALMZO010000139.1 GCA_937870825.1 uncultured Chloroflexota bacterium
AATCTCGCGCGTCACGGAATTTTTGTCGAGCCGACGAGCGCGACGGCGCTTGCCGTGTTGGAAAAAATTCTGAATCAAATTGGCGAGCATGAAACCGTTGTTGTGAGTTTGACGGGGAGTGGATTAAAAGCGCCGTTATAATCTGTTCTGTTTTTCAAAATTTGCTTGACGGTTGCGAAGGCGTGGGCGAACAATAGAGTGGATGTCGAAATGACATTCACTCTAATTTTTTACCCTACGCGCGAGGAGGAAACATGGAGCAGCGATTGGTTCTCGTCGGGCATCGCGGACGTGACCCCGAAATTCACCTTCCCTCCGATGCCATAGCCCAAGACAGCAATGTGCCTTTGAATGCAAACGCGGAACAATTATGCCAAGAGCGTTGTTAACGGCGAGGGCGGGGAATGCGTTGTTTTCCGGCTCACGAGCCGAGTCCGTCATAGGGTAAGAACCACATTGACAAGTCAACAAATCAAGCGTATTAACATTGTACGTTCATCGTTTTCATACCTGATTGTTGCCTGAAAGATGAATTCGAGAATGCTATTTTGGCGAGTTGCGGCGAATGGATATAATGTGGCACGATGATACGACGAAAGGAGACGCCAACATGAAACGGGTTTTTCTCGGTATGGGTATCACCGCATTGATGCTGTTGCTTTTGGCGGGCGCATTCGCATTTTCGCTGACATTGCAAAATCTGCATGTGAACGCGATGAGTTTCAGCAAACCCGCACCCTTTGCCCTTTACACCGAGCCAATGACCTCTGCGGATGAGGCGGCGATTTCGTCTCCCGATGCCGATGGAGTGCGACTCGAAGAATATCAAGCGTCGCAGCGCGTTTGCAGCAAGAACAAAACGCCCGACCGCGCAACCGATTTCTAATCTGCACCCGGCGTAAAACCGTTCACAATTCGGTCTCACGTTTAACAGTCAAGTCCGCAAACAAATTCTTGCGACTTGGCTTGTTGGCGTGAGATTTTTGTTGTAACCTTTTTTTCGATGACCACCGCCAAAAAAATTCGTCTCACCGCGTATGCTGCGTGCGCGGGTTGAGCGGCAAAACTCGGCGCTGCCGAATTGACGCAAGTTTTGCGTCCTCTCTCGAATATGTTTACGGCGACGGATTTCCCCAATCTGCTCGTGGGTCTTGGCGCGCCGGATGACGCGGCGGTCTATCAAGTGGACGAAACTCGCGCCATCATTCAAACGATGGACTTTTTTCCGCCCGTCGTTGACGATGCCTACGCCTTTGGCGCGATTGCCACGGCGAACGCGATGAGCGATGTGTATGCGATGGGCGGCGATGTGTTGTTCGGTTTGAATATCGCCGCATGGCGCGAAGATTTGCCCCTGGAACTTTTGTCGGAAATTTTGCGCGGCGGCGCGGAAAAAATGCGCGAAGGCGGCGGCGTCATTGCGGGCGGACACACCATCACCGACCAGGAACCAAAATTTGGCGTCGCCGTAACGGGCATGGTGAATCCACAAAGTATTATGACCAAGGGCGGCGCGCGCGTTGGCGACATTCTGATTTTGACGAAACCGCTTGGCACGGGTATTCTCACGACTGCCGGAAAAAACGGCAGCGTTTCCGAAAGTAATTTGGAAAATGCGATGGGTTGGATGATGACGCTGAACAAAAACGCGTCGCTTGCGGCGCGCGCAGTGGGCATTCGTTCCGCAACGGACATCACGGGATATTCGCTTTTGGGACACGCGTACGAAATGGCATACGCGTCGGACGCGCAATTTCGTTTTGTATTGAATCAACTGCCTGTTTTGGACAGCGCATTGGAATTGGCAAAACAGGGCAGCATCCCCGGCGGCACCGCGCGCAATCGTGACTATTTACGCGATAAGGTGTTATTACCAGAGCATTTGTCGGACGAGTGGGAGGCACTGCTCTTTGACCCGCAAACGTCCGGCGGATTGCTGCTCGCGGTGCCGATTGAAAAATATGACGCACTGCGTCAGGAGATGGAACTGCGCGAGGTTGCACATTGGCGAATTGGACATGTCCTCCATGGCAGTGGAATTGTTGTTTCGCAATCTGAAATCTGAAATCCCTTCGAGGTATACATGAATGAGAACGGACACCACGACGGACGTGATGACCAACGGGTCGTGATTACGGGGATGGGCGTCATTACACCGCTCGGTTACAATGTGGACGATTTGTGGGCGAATTTGCTCGCCGGCAAGTCTGCCGCGCGTCACATCCGACATTTCGACGCGACGAATTTCGCCGTCAAGATTTGTTCCGACATTGCGCCCGACGCATTCGACGTGGAACAGTACAGTCACATCATTGACAAAAAAGAAGCGCGGCGGCTCGACCCCTTTGAACAATACGCGGTCATTGCCACACACCAAGCAATGACGCAAGCGAACCTGACCATTGACGAATCGAATCGCGACGAGATTGGCGTCCTCATCGGCACGGGACTCGGCGGACTGATTGTGATTGACAACGGCTACAAAGCATTGAACGAAAAAGGTCCGATGCGCGTCAATCCCTTTACGGGCGCGTTGATGATTCCGAATATGGCAGGCGGCCAAGTCGCGATTACGTTCGGTCCGCGCGGTCCCAATTTTTGCGTCGTGTCCGCGTGCGCGACCGGTTCGAATGCGATTGGCGAAGCGTATGAAATTATTCGGCGCGGCGACGCGGTGGCAATGATTACGGGCGCGTCGGAAACGGTGATGACGCCGTTCGCGCTGTCCGCGTTTCACCGCACCCAAGCCATGTCCACGCGCAATGATGACCCGCAGCGCGCGTCGCGGCCCTTTGACGCGCAGCGCGACGGTTTTGTGTACGGCAATGGCGCAGGCATTGTGATTTTAGAGCGGCTCGATTTTGCCAAACAACGCGGCGCAAACATTCTCGCGGAAATGATTGGCTATGGCGCTACGGACGACGCCTTTCACATCAGCGCGCCCGTTCCCGACGGCAACGGCGCGAAACGCGCCATCCGACGCGCCTTACAAAAAGCGCACATCAAACCCGAACAGGTGGATTACATCAACGCGCACGGCACGTCAACGGTGTTGAATGACGCGGCGGAAACGGCGGCGATTAAAGAAGTGTTTGGCGAATACGCCTATGCCCTCCCTGTCAGTTCGTCGAAATCTATGCTCGGTCATTTGATGGGCGCGGCGGGCGCCGTCGAAGCCGTCATCACCGTCAAGACAATGCTCGAAGGGTGGATGCACCCAACCATCAATTACGAATACCCTGACCCGACGTGCGACCTCGATTACATTCCCAACACGCCGCGTCAAAAAGATGTGAAAATCGCCATGTCCAATTCCTTTGGCTTTGGCGGACACAATGCATGTGTCGTTTTTGAAAAATGGCAAGGGTGAAAAGAACGGGGCGTTCTCGAAAGATTGAATTTGGAGAACGCCCTACTTTTTTGTACACTGAGACCGAGCGTAAAGGCTATGAATAAAGTTTTTCGCAAAATTGCGCATCGGACATCCGAGTATGTCGGCAATGCGTGGGCATTTCTCCTTGCGGTCGCGTTGATTGCTGGATGGTTGGTCAGCGGACCGCTCTTTGGTTTTTCCGATACCTGGCAGCTGGTCATCAATACCACCACTACAATCGTTACTTTTTTGATGGTGTTCCTTATCCAAAATACGCAGAACCGCGATGCCAAAGTGCTGCAACTCAAACTGGACGAACTCTTGCGCGCCGTAGAAGCGGCGCGCAATACCTTTGTAGACTTGGAGGACCTTTCAGACGAAGAATTGGAACGGCTCCAACGCGAGTTTGTGCGCCTGCGGCAGAAATTGGACCAAGAAGCGCGTAAACCGAGCCGCGACGCGCCGAATGAGGAAGCAGGCGAGATTGAAGAACGCGCGGCACCTCAGCCCGAAGGTTGACTTGTGTTCTCGCCCTACGCGGGCGACGATGGTTTTTTTATGGACTTGAATGAACTTGAGACGATGCTCGGTTTTGTCTTTGACGACAAATCGTTGCTGCAGCGCGCGTTGACGCATCGTTCCTATCTCAACGAGAATCCCGACTTGCCTTGGCTCGACAATGAGCGTTTGGAATTTCTCGGCGATGCGATTCTCGGATTCATCACCGCCGAACACCTCTATCATCGCTTTCCCGAAATGAAGGAAGGCGACCTCACCAGTTTGCGCGCCGCACTAGTGCGCGGCCAAACCCTCGCCGAATTTGCCGCGCAATTGAATCTCGGTCCGTACCTTTTGATTTCGCGCGGCGAAGAAGCCGGACGCGGGCGCGCGCGGCCGGCCTTGCTCGCGGCGACGTTTGAAGCCATTCTCGGCGCGTTATATTTTGACCAAGGACTGCCCGCCGCGCGCGAACTGATTGTGCGGATGATTGAGGGAAAAACACAAAAGATTTTGCAAGAACGGCTCGACCGTAACGCGAAAAGTTTGCTGCAAGAACTAAGTCAAGGACGCTTGAAAGTGACGCCCGTGTATCGTTTGGTCGAAACGCGCGGACCTGACCACGCGCGCGAATTTACGGTGGAAGCCGTGTTGGGCGAGCAAGTGTACGGCATCGGACGCGGGCGCAACAAGCAAACGGCGGAACAAGAAGCCGCGCGCGACGCCATTACGCGGCTGCAAGAGGAATATCACACGGCGGCAGAAGCCGAAGCACGCGCCGCGCTCGACGCGTTAACGCAGCAGCAGAACGAAGCGGCAGAGACCACCGATTCATCTTCCCCCGCCCCAACGGCAACTCCAACGCTATGAGGATTCTTTTGACCGGCGCGAGCGGGTATCTCGGCACCGCGTTGATGCGCCTCATTCCCACGTGGCGTCCCGAATGGGATTTGCATATCACGTCGCATTCCATCGAACCGTCCGACGACATGCCGAATGTGCATCATCTCGAATTGCGCGATGAAAGTTCTGTTGCGCGCGTGATGGACAAGGTTCAGCCCGACATTATTTTTCACACCGCCGCATTGAACGCGGGCGACGCACAAGAAATGTACGGAACGAATGCGCAAGGCAGTGGGTATCTCGCGCGCGCCGCCGCGAGAAGTGGCGCGCGTTTGCTGCATCTTTCGAGCGATGTCATTTTCGATGGAGAGCGCGGAAATTATTCCGAAGACGACGCGCCGAATCCGCTTACGCTGTACGCGGTCTCCAAAGCGGACGCGGAAAAAAATGTCGCGGCGAGCGGCGCGAACGCGGTGTTGGTACGCACGTCGCTGATTTATGGTTTCAAGCCGCTTGACCCGCGCACGCGTTCCGTTTTGCGCGGCGAGATTCCAAATTTATTCACCGATGAAATGCGCTGTCCGATTTGGGTGGACAATTTGTGCGAGGCGTTGCTCGAGTTGGCGGAGAACGAGTATCGCGGAATTTTGAACGTCGCGGGGACGCAAGCGCTGAGTCGTTACGAGTTTGGCGTGAAATTGATGCGCGCGCTGAATGCCGATTCCTCACACCTCATTCCGACTGCGTCATCACAAAGCGGCGTCATTCGCCCACGCGACTGCACGCTGAATGTTTCACGCGCGCAGCAAGTGTTGCAAACGAAATTGGAAAGTGTGAACAAAGTGATTGAGAAAAAAACTGGGTAGAAACGGAACCCGGTTCGGTGCCTGCCCATTTTTTTATGTGGTCGTCAGCGTGATGAATGTAATCTCCGGCGGACAATTAAAGCGGACACCCGGCGGCAGTACACCAATGCCCCGCGTCGTGTACAAGCGCGTAAAATTACCGACGCGATAAAAACCCATCGGATATTTTTCGCCGTACTTTGGAAGAATCAACGGACCGAAAAAAGGCACGCGCACCTGTCCGCCGTGCGAATGTCCGGACAATTGCAAATCAATCTCTTCACGGGCAGAAATGTCCACAAAATCGGGTTCGTGCATCAACGCGATTTTGCACGCGTTCTGCGGCACCTTTTCCAACGCGCGGCGCACATTGCCCAAGTGCAGCCACATGTCGTCAATCCCGACAAAATACAAGGTCGAACGCCCGCGCGTGACGGGAATTGCTTGATTGCGCAGCAGCGTAATGCCCGACTGCTTGAGCGAAGAGACCGTCAAATTCAAAAAGCCGACCCAATAATCGTGATTGCCCAACACCGCGTACACGCCCAACGGCGCATCGAACCCGGAAACAATTTCCGCACACGGTTCGATATAGCGCCACGACGAGTTGACCAAATCGCCCGTCAAGACAATCGCATCGGGCTTGAGCGCGTTCGTCATTTGCACCGCATTCAACAAATGCTCGGGCGTTACGTACGGACCCAGGTGCAAGTCGCTCAAGTGCGCGATGGTTATGCCGTCGAATGCGCCGGGCAAGCGCGGCAGAGCGATTTCAATGCGTTCGACCTGAATTTGATGCGGCTCGACGTTCCACGCGTACGCCGCGCCCACCGCGCCCGCGCCGGTTGTTACACCCAGCGCGCCGAGCCATTTAAAAAACGCGCGGCG
>CALMZO010000140.1 GCA_937870825.1 uncultured Chloroflexota bacterium
TATCCGTTTATCCGTTTTTCATCCGCTAACCGCCCCCCCCTCACTCCACAAAAAACAACGACAAACTATTCTCTGTCGTACTGACCGCGGATAGGAAGCGGATTAACGGATACGTTGCGCGCGTCCCTCCACCATTTCACAAACGATGCGCGACAGAAAAGCGAGACGCCACCATGCGTTTCGCTTTTGCTTTTTACGCGTCACCGTCGGCGCAGAGTTTATCCTGAACGGAGCGAAGGCACATAAAGTATAATGGGGACGGCACGCATGTTGCCTATCGAGTCGCAGTGTGCGTGATGACGCATCACAGGCAATCACTACGAAATCTACGACCCCGTCAGCGGCACGACGACCTTTAACAAGTATTACTATTTCGGCGCGAACCGCGTCGCCGCGCGCCTCCTCAGCACGTTGCCGAACAACGGCACGCTCTTTTACATGCAAGGCGACCATCCCTCAATTCTTCGGGACAAGTCTCGCTTCCTCCAGTTTGGTGATGACGAGTGGCGGCGCGCTGAATACGCGGCAGACATATTATCCGTATGGCGCGAAGCGCGTGTTTGATGGGAGCGCGCTGCCAACCGACTATACCTTCACTGTGACACGCCATCACACACCCGCGTCAGGATTGACATCATGTGTGATGGCGTGTCAGAACAAAAGAGCGATGATTCGACGGGGTTGATGTTCTACAATCGCATGGCAGCACGCCTCTTGGGAAAATGCTCAAGTAAAAATAACGCGGCGTGATGACGTGCGACAGCGCGGTATTATGACACGACCCTGGGCAGGTTCACACAGGCGGATACGATTGTCCCAAATCCGCTTGACCCGCAGTCGTTCAATCGGTATTCGTACGTCAACAACAATCCTGTACGATACACCGACCCAACAGGACACATGTTGGAAGACGATGACGGTGGTCTCGGCGGGAGCGGCACATGCAGCGTTTGTGGAGGTGGTGGTGGCTCGGGTGGGGGCGGTGCTGGAAGCGGGGGTGGTAGTACCGGTTCGGGTACTCCAACACCGCCTGCAAGTACCAATGGGGGGCAGTATCCGAACGGCAAAGAGTGTTGGCCCCGTTGCAGTCGTGATGATGAGGCAGATGCACAGGCGCAGGAAGATTCAGCGAAAATTTATGAAGCGCGCGCTCCAGAAGTTGTGTCCGCAGGAGGTGGTGGCAGGGCATTTCTATCTCCGAACCCCTGTGCGGCGGGACAAGACCTGGAACTAGGTGCTATAGGTGGACGGTGTGCTGCTGGTGGCGGGGGGCGCGTAAGAGGCGGCGGGGTAGGGGGAAATGGCGGAGCTCACGGAAGTACAGGAGGAACTACTGGAAATAGTGGTAGACTTGTAATTGGCAAGTTGAGCGATTTGGGTAAACCAGGCACAGTGAGGCCGGGTGAATTTCGATTAACTTGGCAAGATCGAGGGAACCCGAAAGCAAACTGGACTGGAAACTCCAGTCGCCTGCGTGCCGCTATGAGCCAAGAAATTCCGATTAGGGACGCATCCATCAATCCAACGACTGGTGCGCTCCAAAACAATACTGGTTTTCTGAGAGCTGAGCGCAACATGATGCAGAATGCAGGATGGGAATATCAATTTAACGCCACCACAGGAACTGGTTATTGGTATCCACCAATGTATCTCTATCCTCACTAATGAGGTCAACATGATTAGAAGCACTATGCCAGCAGATACAAGGAAGAACTTGGAGTTTACCAAACAGGTCCTTGCTCGTTTTGCCTTCCTAAAAAAGCATGGTTTTGCAGTAGCAGAGATCATCGAACCCACATTTGTCAGGTATGAATCTCCCACTGCATTCGTGAATATTTTTCACGGTCGAGGGTCATATGAAATCGGTGCGCAGGTAGGACAGCGCAAGGATAATCTCGAATTTTCGATTATCGACTTGGTCCGATTCTTGAAGCCAGAGGATTTCTTTGCGAGCCATCTGTTTGCTGCTACTACAACAGAACTGGTACAAAAAGGAGTTTCAGAACTGGCAATGCGGTTTGAACTGTATGAGATACCTGCATTAATCGAAGACGCTGGGTTCTTGACCCGCTTGCAAGATGCAACGGCAAAGTGGTCTGAGCAATATTCCAAAGAGATAAGACTAGCGCATATTCGCCCTAAAGCAGAGGCGGCATTCAAGCGACGTGATTTTGACCAAGTCATCAGCCTCTATGAGCAAGTAAGTGAAGATTTGACTAATACAGAATTGCGAAAACTTGAATATGCTCGGAAACAAGTCACCAAGAAGACAACACCTAAAGAACTGTGAGGTTGAAACAGGATCTGGATGGTGTCAAGATCGAGCAATCGTTTCCTTTTGAGAGTGCGAACAGCGGATAGTGTGCGCCTCCCATCGGCTCATCCGCTTTTTCCATCCGCTAACCGCGTGTCCACCCCCCCTCACTCCACAAAAAACAACGACAAACTATTCTCCGTCGTACTCAACGCTTGCAGTTTCAATCCGCTCGATGCAGTGAATTTGGCGAGTTGCGTGTTGAGATTTGTTTCCGCGTTTTGTTTCATTTGATTGATTTGCGGTTCGATTAAACTGCTTGGCACGCCGAATCCGCCGACATTCACGTTTTGCACGTTCACCACAATTCGCCCGTTCTCTACCGTCAACTGCGTCGTCACTCGTGGCGAGAGCCGCAGTTGCGAATTGACTTGCATCACCGCGTCAATGACGACAACCGCGTTCGATTGAATGTCGAGTTGCGCGCTCTCCACCGAACCACCTTGCGCCAAACCCCGCGCGATATTGTTGTTCATGTACCGTTCGCTCAACGTCACCGTCATATCTGCATTGTCCGTCGCTTGTGCCGGCGCGGGCTGCAACGGCGCGCCCTGCACATTGATTTGCGGCGTCGCCGTCGGCGCAAGCACCGCATTCGCGCCCAACGCGCACGCGACGATTCCGATAAAGGCAAAAATTCCCAATACAACTGTTCCAACTGCTCGCATGAAAACCTCCTGAATGAATGACGAACGACGAACGACGAATAACGAACGACGAATGACGAACGACGAATGACGAACGACGAATGACGAACGACTAACAACTAACAACTAAACTTTAGCACCAACAAATCTTCCGTCGTCTCGATTTCCGTCAACGTCACGTTTGTATCGCGCTGCAACTGCGCGAGCGAGTGATTGAGTTTTGCCTGCGCGGTTTCGACGATTTCGTTCACCGTGTTGTCAATCAACGCGCGCGGAATCGTGATGCCTTGCACTTGAACTTGAGTCACGATAATTTTTACGCGTCCATCTTGCGGGACAAAATAAAATTCGGCGGCGGGACGCAAGTTGATTTTGAAATTCCACGCGCGTGCGGTCAACTGCGCGGTCAACCGCGCGCGGCGTTCGGACAACACATTCAGCGCGGCATCATTCACTTTGATTTGGAATGGACCGCGCGCGTCGGCTGTCGCGGCTGCTTTGTTTTGTGACTGCGCGTTTTCGTTCGCCAATTGTTCGCGCAGCTGCTGATTTAGAAACGATTCAACCAGCAGCACCGTGACGGCGGGATTTGCAGTGGAACGATTCGATTCGGGAATGGGGACGGGTGAGGGATCGCGTAGAAAAAAATAGAGCGCGACGCCAGCAGCAATGAGCGTGCCAGCAATTCCTGCAGCAAGTCCAACCAAAAAATCATTCGTCATTCGTCATCCGTCATTCGTCATCGCTCACATACTCTCCGGCGCGCTGACGCCCATTAAATCCAGCGTGCGCGCCAACACAATTTTCGTCGCGCGAACCAATTGCAAACGCGCGCGTGACAATTCTGTATCGGGCGGCTCGATGTTGAGAACGCGGCACGCGTCGTAAAATTCACTGAACGCGCGCGCGAGCGTGAGCGCATAGTGCGGAATGTGATGCGGTTCAAATTTTAACGCGGCGTGTTCCACCACTTCTTCCAGCCGCAATAAATGTTTAATGAGATTCAATTCGGCGGGATGCGCGAGCCGTGTCAAATCCGCGTCGTCGGAAACCATGTTCTGTTCCGCCGCGTTTCGCAAAATGCCCGCCGTACGCGCGTGCATGTACCGAACGTAATGCACGGGATTTTCATACGATTGCGACGCGGCGAGCTGCAAATCAAAATCCATCGCGGTATCGGGCGAACTGTTCACCAACAAAAAGCGCACCGCATCTTCGCCGACATCCGCCACCAAATCGTCGAGCGTATCAAACTCGCCCGCGCGTTTGGACATGCGAATTTTTTCGCCGCCGCGCGTGAGCCGCACGAGTTGATACACAATAATCACGACGCGTTGGGGGTCAAGTCCCAACGCTCGCGCGCCCGCGTACACGCGCGGCACATCGCCTTGATGGTCTGCGCCCCACACATAAATCGCCTTGTCGTAATTGCGAATGACCACCTTGTTCCACACATAGGGCAAATCGGACGCGAGATAGGTCGGGCGTTCGTCGGGTTCGCTCACAATTTGCGGCGAGCGTACCAGCACCGCGTCTTTGTCCAAACCAAATTCCGTTGCTTTGAACCACAGCGCGCCGTCTTTTTCGTACGTGTATCCTTTCGCCGCGAGTTTTTCCAGAATCTCATTCAACAAACCCGAATCGCGCAAACTCTGTTCCGAAAACCAATTGTCAAAGAAAACATGCACGCGCGCGAGCGATTCTTTTAAGGTTTCCGTCACCATCGCGACGCCGACGCGTTTGAGTTCGCGCACCGCGTCGCGTTTTTCCATGAGCAGATATTTATCGCCGTCGCGCGCAATGATTTCGCGCGCCATGTCGTTGATATATTCGCCTTTGTAACCGTCTTGAGGAAACGGTTCGTCGCGTCCGAGCTGCTGCGCGTATTTTGCGTAAATGCTTTCGCCGAGATGCCGCACCTGCGAACCCGCGTCGTTCAAATAGTATTCGGTCTCGACGACATAGCCCGACGCGCGCAAGACGCGCGCAAGCGTATCGCCGATTGCCATGTTGCGCGCGGAACCGATGGTGAGCGGACCCGTCGGATTCGCGCTGATGAATTCTACTTGGACGCGTTTGCCATTTCCCAAATTCACATTGCCGAACTGCGCGCCCGCGTGCAAAATGTTCGCGACCTGATTTGCCAGCCACGTTTGTGACAACGTAAAATTTACAAAACCCGGCGCGGCAGTTTCAATGTTTCCTATCGCGTCGTGCGATGGAATATGTTTCGCCAGCGTTTGCGCGATTTGCATTGGGGGGCGTTTTGCAACCGACGCGAGTTTGAGCGCGAGCGATGTGGAATAGTCGCCCATCTCCGGTTTCGGCGGGCGCAGCAATTCGACGCCCGGCATTTCAAACGCGGGCAATTCGCCTGCGGCTTGCGCGGCGAGAATGGATTTCTGTACGAGTTCGATGAGAGTGTGACGAATCATAAAAAAGAGGGTGTGAAAAATTCCAAACCCGTTTTTTTTTGGCAAAAAACGGGTTTGGAATTTTTCACGGTCAAGGGTTTCCATTCCTTATCCGCGCGTCTTGCTTTTCATTAAACATTGCGCGCGAATAAAGAATGGACTGGGTGACTCGAAAATCTGTGTCGAGTGTGAGCGAGCTCATACTTTCGGCGGGCAGCGAATAGTTCATGCGTTTGACCGAGCCGCGGTCCATGTAAATTCCGCCGTCTTGTTGTTGTTCGTTCGAATTGAAAATGATTTGAAATTCGCGCGCTTCCTTTGCGCGATTGATGAGAACGATGCTCGTAAAATTGTTGCGCGAATTGAGCGACGCGTGCGCGGACACGCCGTTCACCTGCGATGCAAGCGGCACGATGCGGTCCCCGTAATTCGCATACATCAACAAGGCGAAATACGTCGGACGTTTCTCAAAGGGTCTGCGCTGCACAAGACCAATCGAATCGTTGCTGTGCGCGTTCCAAATGTTTACCATCGTCACACCCGCTTCCGCCATTTGCCCCATCGTTTCTGCGAGCCACAAGCCCGCCGGAAAGCCCGCGCTGCTGCCTTCGCCGCCCATCGTCCAATCGTGCGACAAATTCATTTCGGTGTACGCAAGCGGAATGTCGCGTCCCGTCATGTTGCGAATGTGCGCGCGCAATTGTTCCACGCGGCGCGTCGTGCCAAACGCGTCGTTCACCAATGTATCCGTCCAACGCACCGTACCGCCGAACGGATAGCGATGCAGTGAGACCACATCCACGATATCGCCGTTCGCCTTTAGAAATGGGGTGAGCCAGTCGCGCGCGGGATTGTGAATGTCGTACTCGGTGGCGAGTTCAGGTCCGAAAAGGATGATGCGCGAATCCACCGCTTTCATTGCATCACGAAACGCGCGGAATCCCTGAATATATTTCTCGCGCGAACCGCGCCGCAAATTTTTATCCGGTTCGTTGCTGATAGACCAAAAACGCACGTCATATTTTTTTGTGACGTTGATATATTCCACCATCTTGGCGGCAAATTCCGGCGAACGATTCCAAAACGGGACTTGAATCAGCGGTTCGACATTGGACTGACGACAATTCAAAATAAAGAGGTCAAGGTCTTGCCACTCGAACGGTTCCGCTTCATAGTTCCCCCCCCCCCAACGCATCACGGTAAAATTCAGCGGTGCGAGCGCGCGACGGGTATTCTGTCCGAACGGACCGTTCCAATAATTGATGCCGAACAGCGCGGGGCTAATTGTCCCCGGCGCGGGCGCGCGCAAATTCAAAATTTCCGCGCGCGGGATGCGGCGCGTACCGCCGACAAACGGAGCAAGCGCGTACGGATTGCGCGTGGGTACGTGCGTCGGCGTGAACGTCGCGGTGGGAGTGTGCGTGAACGTTCGCGTTGGGGTTGACGAAGGCGTCGCGGTAGAGGTGCGCGTGTGTGTTGGCGTGCGCGTGAATGTCGCGGTCGGGTTCAAGGTTGACGCGGCGGTTTCGCTCAACGCAAGAGCTGCCACCTGCACCGTCGGCGGCGGGACAGGTGGTTCGACACTGGTTTGTAACGTGCAAGCGGTAAAGAGCAAAAATGTGACAAGCGCGAACGGTTTCATGCGTAAAACATTTTTACTGCGGAGCGACACCGGACGTGGACTGTGCGTTGGACGCCGGCAAAAAATTATTGCGCGGTGACCACGCGCCGAATTGATGCAAGCCGTACAACTGCGCGAGCCGGTACAACAATTCGTCCGGCGCGCTCGCGGCTAACAAGCGATTGTCGGTGACAAGAAAACGAATTGCCAAATTCCATTCGTGGACACCCGGCGCAAATTTTTCGAGCGTGCTGTTCAAGACGTTCAGATCCACCAAACGCGCGCAGCGCACATGCAAAATTTCTTCGTCCGCCGCGCGCAGCGTCAATACCCCCTCGCCCCCGAGTTCGGCGAGCAATTGGCGAATGGTCTTTTTTTCCGGCGAACCCTGCGCGAGTTTGTTGAGAAAATTTTGCGCGTCGAGTTTTGCCGCGGCGGGAATGTTCCACTCACAAAACACGCCGCGCGCATCGATTCCGACGCCGAGCCACGCAAAGGAATCGTATGCGAACGCGCCGCCGTATTGCTTGTGCATCAACCGCGCAACGTATTCCGATTTGGTGTATCGTAATCTCAACGCTTCGATGTAGGGATTTTGTTCCGACACCTGCGCGGGCGTGAACGACCATTCGGGACGAAAATACACGTCCCAACGCCGCGCGCGCATTTCGCCGTAAATGCGGTCATGCAGCCATACCAATTGATTGCGCGTATGCCGCCGCGCCAAATCGTACGCGGGGTCCGACGTATGCGCGTCTTGAAACGCGCGCAGGTCCGAGAGAGCAAAAAGATTCATGAAAAAAAAGTGACAGGTGTCAACGAATAGAGGACACAAATTCGTTTGTTCGTTCAAAATTCGTTGATTTGTTTCATCTCCAACCAATTATTCCCAACCCGAACTTCCACATCCAGCGGCGCGTCGAGTCTGTACGCCTCGCACATAATTCGATGCACGACAGGAATCACGTCGTCCACTTCCCCTTTCGGCGCTTCAAACACCAATTCGTCATGCACTTGGAGAATCATTTTGCTCTTGAAGTTCTTTTTGGCAAATGCTTCGTGCAAACGGTTCATTGCAATTTTTACAATGTCCGCCGCCGTCGCCTGAATCGGCATGTTGATGGCTTCGCGCTCGGCTTGATTTTTTTGCGCGATGGGCAATCGTCGCCCTGAACCCAATTCGGGAAAATAGCGGCGGCGTCCCAAGAGCGATTCGACGTACCCTTTGTCGCGCGCCATCGCTTTGGTGCGTTCGAGATATTCCGTAATGCGCGGATATTTCGCGTAATAGTCGTTGATGAGTTTGCGCGATTCTTCGCGCGAAAGTTCGGTGCGCCCCGCGACGCCCCAATCGGAAATGCCGTACACCACGCCAAAGTTAATCGTCTTGCCCAAACGCCGCATGTCTTTGGTCACCTTGTCGAGCGGCACATTGAACAGACGCGACGCCGTACTCGCGTGAATGTCTTCCCCTTTTGCAAAGGCGTCAAGAAACGCGGGGTCCTGGGAAACGTGCGCGAGAATCCGCAATTCGACCTGCGAGTAATCGGCAGAAATCAACACACTGTCTGGCGGGGCAATAAACGCCGCGCGCACGCGCCTGCCCAGTTCGGTGCGAATGGGGATGTTTTGCAAATTCGGATTGGACGACGACAAGCGTCCCGTCACCGCGCCCGCTTGATTGAAATTGGTATGCACGCGTCCGTCTGCGGGATTCACCAATTGCGGCAGCGCGTCGGTGTACGTGCCTTTGAGTTTGGCAAGTTCGCGATGTTCCAAAATTAACGGAATGACTTGATGCTTTTCGCGCAAACCTTCCAACACGCCCGCCGCCGTAGAAATTTTCCCCGTGCCGGTGCGTTCAAGTCCCGCCGCCGAGAGTCCCAGCTTTTCAAAGAGCGCATCGCTCAACTGGACGGGCGAATTGAGATTGAACGGTCCCCCGCACATCTCGTACACTTGGACTTCAATCTCGCGCATGCGTTTGGTGATTTCGTCCGAAAGTTTTTGCAGCAACTCTAAATCGAGCAGCACCCCCGCGCGTTCCAAATCAACAATCACGCGCACGAGCGGCATTTCAATTTCATAAAATAGTTTGTCCAAACCGCGTTCTGCCAGCATCGGTTTGTATTTTTCGTACAGACGGTACGTGTAATCGGCATCGGCGGATGCGTACTGCATTATTTTTTCAAGCGGCACTTGCTCCATCGTGATTTGATTTTTGCCTTTGCCGATGAGCGCCTCGATTTCGGTCATCTGCACGCCGAAATGGGTGAATGCCAAATTTTTCAATCCGACGGCTTGCGCGTTCTGTTCAAGCAGGTGCGCGGCGAGCATCGTGTCAAACGCAAAGCCGCTGATTTCAAAACCCGCGCGTCCGAGTACACCCCAATCGTAACTCGCGTTGTGCGCGATTTTTTCAATGTGCGCGTCCGCGAACAGCGCGCCCATTTTTTCGCGCACGACATCTACAGACAATTTTGCGAACGGGTGCTGCGACGGCGGCGCATTGTCGTTGTAAATGGGAATCGTTTGTGCCGTCGCCACATCAAAGAGTGATGCCTGTTTTTGTTCTTTGACTATTTTGGTTCTCTTGACCGGTTCTGCGATTCTCGGCACGTCATGCGTAATGGGGATGTAAAATGCTTCGCCATTGCCAAGCCCAATCGCAATGCCGACCAAATTCGCGCGCTGCGGGTCAACACTCGTCGTTTCGACATCTACCACGAACGCTTTGTTTTGCTTGATGCGTTGCACCAGCGTGTCGAGGTCTGTCTCGGAAATCACCGCCGCGTAATTCGTTTTGATTTCTGAGGTGGTTGGCTCGCTTCTTCGCAGTTCGGTTTCGTCTGTCCAGCCGGGGATGCGTTCGAGCAGCGACTTGAAACCCAGTTCGCGCAGCAAATTGATTATGCGTTCGCGGTCATATTCACCAAACCTGGCGGCGTCGAGATTCAATTCCACAGGCGCAGCGCGGTCAATTGTAACGAGCGCTTTGTTCAACTGCACCTGCGCGCGCGACGCGTCCAATTTTTCGCGCAGTTTGCCTTCAAGCGAATTGATATTTTGGTAAATGCCTTCGATGCTTTTGAAATCTTGAATCAATTTCGTCGCGGTCTTGTCGCCGACGCCCGCGACGCCGGGAATGTTATCGGAGGTATCGCCGCGCAATGCTTTGAAATCAATCAACTGCTCCGGCGCAAAACCGAAACGTTCTTGCACCGCGTTCGCATCATACATTTTGATTTCGCCCGTGTAGCCGATAAACATCAACACGTTTGTTTTGTCGTCCACCAATTGCAATGTGTCGCGGTCACCTGTCAAAATCAGCGTGTCGAGATTTTTTTCCTCTGCCTGTTTCGACAATGTGCCAATCAAATCATCCGCTTCAAAACCTTGCAGCGCGAAAACGGGAATGTTGAGCGCGCGGCAAAATTCTTGGCAGCGCGCGAATTGCGAACGCAAGTCGTCCGGCGTCGAGGGGCGATTGGCTTTGTATTCGACGAACTGCTCGGAACGAAAACTCTTGCCCGCGTCGAACGTGGCGACAACGTGCGTCGGTTCTTGCTCTTTGATGACTTTGAACAACGTGGAGGCAAAACCGTACACCGCTTTCGTCGGCTCGCCCGTGACCGGCGAAGTGAGTTCGCGTTCAATCGCGTGATAACTGCGATGAATGAGGGCGTGCGCGTCGATGAGCAAGAGTTTGGTTTCGGACATTATGGTTATTGGTTATTCGTCATTGGTTATTGGCGACGAACGGCCAATGACGAATAACGAATCACGAACAACGAACGACGAGCAACTAGAACAAAAAAAGGTCTGCAAGCCGTCCCGTTGATATTGCGGAGATGACGACTTGCAAACCCCGTTTTGTCAAAACCTTTTGGGTTTCGCTTACGATAATCGTTCGAGGTCGGTGACTCCACTTTTTTCGAGTTCGCTAAAACGCTGTTCGCCATTTTTCGCGCGCCATTCCACCACCACTTGATTTTTTGCATCGCGATAGGCGGCGAGCGCGCGGTGACGCAGTACGCGTTCAAATGCTTCGAGCGCGTCTTTGTTCGGTTCGGGCATCGTAATCGTAAAGTACTCGTTCGGCACCCATTCCACATTCACGGGTGTTGTAGATTTCCACAAGCCCGCGCATTTCACGGGCGGTTCGGCTTGCGTGCAGGTGAAATACGTGTCGCCAAAACCTTGCGCCCAGAACGCGAGTCGAATGGCATTTTCGATGCCGTGCCGCGACGCGGGCAATTTTTTCGAGAACCAATAGGGTGTCATGGAAAACTCCGAGTTTGGAGATTGGAACGTAAGATTGGAAATCATTGTAGCATAGCCGTCGCGTCGCGCAAAATGAAAACCTGCGCGCGTGTTTGACGCTCCTCAAAACAAAAAAAATTCGACAAAGCAATTTCGTCGAATTTTTTATGCCGCCATCGCAAGTTCACGCGGCTCAGACATGACATGTTCGTGCGCGTCCACGCGCTCGCGGAATTGTCCGAGCAAGTCGTCAAACTCTTGCACCGATTCTGCCGTCAGCAGCGGCACGCGCAATTGCGCCGCGCCGTACAAGCCGTTGATGTACTTGACCGCATGTTTGCGGAAAAGAATCAAGCCGCCGCGCGGTCCGTAGAAATCCAAGTTCAACGCGAGATGCCGACGCAGCAACACAATGCGTTCGTCGAGCGAAACCTCTTCGCGGTCCCGCCGCGAAAAAATCCACGGATTGCCAATCGCGCCGCGCCCAATCATCACGCCGTCAACGCCCGTGTGTTGTTTCATGCGCGCAATGTCCGCAACCGTTTTTACATCGCCGTTGCCGAGTACAGGAATTTTCACCGTCTGTTTCACTTCGGCAATCGCGTCCCAGTCCGCGCTGCCGTGATATGCTTGCGCGCGTGTGCGTGCGTGGACGGCGATGAGACTCGCGCCGTTGTCCTCGAGAATTTTTGCAATCGTCAAATAATTGCGCGAGGCATCATCCCAACCCAAACGAATTTTTCCCGTAACCGGAATCGGCAACTCTTTTGAAGCGCGCGAAAAATAATGCGCGATGCGCTCCGGAAAACGGAGCATCCCCGAACCCGCGCCGCGTTCGGAAATATCTTTGACGTAACAGCCCATGTTCAAATCAACAATGTCGGGTTCGAGTTCCAATGTGCGTTTTGCCGCGTCCACCAATCGGTCAGGGTCTTGATGATAAATCTGAAACGTCATTGGATTTTCCGACGGGTCATATCGCAAACGCTGCGCGACGCTTTCGGGCAATTTTTTCTGCAAGATGCCGTCCGCGTTTGTAAATTCTGTGTACGACATTGCCGAGCCGAGTTCGCGACAAATCAAACGAAACGGCAAATCGGAAAAGCCATCCATCGGCGCAAGGATGACGTCGCCATAAATGGGAACCTCGCGCACGAAAAAATTTGGTTTCGGCGCGTTTTGAAAATTGGGATGGGCTAAAGCGGCTGTGAAATTCAAGACAGTCATTTCATTTTTATCAGTCACGCTACGCAGTAACTGCTTGTTGCGAGGTTTTCAAACGCGAATCTACGCGAATCGAAACGAATTCACGCGAATTTTTAGAATTCTCGCGCAGATTCGCCAGAATTCGTGCACATTCGCGTTTCCGTCTCTGAACAGTATCGTTGTTTTTATTGGTCATGCGTAACATCAGATATTATATGCAACGTGGTAAAAAACAGAAACCCATTCCATTTCGGAACGGGTTTCGCCAAGTTTCGCGCGTCGTTTTTGTCGCTCACGCTCATATCAGCACGTTCGCAAGCAAATGCTGTCGCATCCCTTCGGGTGTTGGTTCAATATCGGATTCCGGTGTCGCCTCTGGTGTTGCGGTTGGTGTGGGCGTTGGAAATTCGCTTTCGGGTGCGTCCATCATCGGCAATGTATCTATGGGCGCGTTCAATTTGATGAATCTTGCTGCAACCCAACCGATGCCCGTTTCGATATTTTTGGGAAACTCAATCGCGAGCCAATTGTCGGTTTTATCGCGTCCAATCACCATCACGCGCTCATTGCGTCGCAAGCCGCCCAACGCGCGATAGTGCATGCCCGGACCGCGTCGCACCCGCAATTGATTTACAGCAATCACCACACCTTCTACCACTTGAACACTCATCGTGCGTTGCGTTTGTGCGTCCGACGTCTCGGTAGGCGTCACGGGCAGTGTTTCGGGCGCCGCCCCCGCAGCGTTTGCATCGGCTGCGTTCGTCGTCGGCGCACTTGTTGGTCGGACCGGTTCGGTATTTGCGCTTGGCGCGGCTGCTTGCGTGGGCGCGCTCGGTGGGACGGCCTCTTGAGTATCTCGCGTCGGCTCGAATGCTTTGCTCACGGCAGCCGGCGTCAATGTAATCGGCACCGTCTCTTGTGTCGTTGCTGGTTCTACCGTCACCATAGACGGCATGGTCGTATCTGCACCCTCGCTCGCGGGCGCTTGGGCAGGCGCATTGGGTGCGGCAGATGTCGGCGCGAGGGCAATGACAGCGGACGGCTGCGATTGCGCCTGCATCGCGGTTGAGTCATTCACGGTTCCAAAATTTTCGCGTGTGTTGAAAAGAGTCGCGCCCAACAAGACTACGAATGCGGCAGTTGCCGCGACGGCAACGCCGCGCAAACTCCACGCCATCCACACAGGCACGCCCTGTACGGGGGCGCGCGAAGTGACGGGCAGCGTGAATTGACGCGGCAGCGTAGGCGCGGGCGTTTGTTTGAGAAGGTTCACCGTGTAACGCAATGATTCGAGTGATGCACGCGCGCGTGCGCTCGTTGCCAAATGTCGTTCAACGATTTCGCGTTCATTTGCCGAAAGCGTTCCGTCCAGATACTCGGACAGCCGTTCTTCGACAAACGCGTCCATGTCTTGAATACGTTCTTGTCGCTTAAACATTTTCTATGCGGAGATTTTTGGTCTCCTCCATTCTATTCTTTAGACGATACGATTCGGGCAAAAGTTCCTGCTGCTGCAAGAGGAATTCGCGCAAGTGCGCGCGGGCGCGTGACAAGCGTGATTTCACCGTGCCAACATTCGTATTTGTGACCTGGGCAATTTCTTCGTACGCGAAACCATCAATATCCGAAAGTACCAGCGTAATGCGTTGGTCGTACGGTAACGTTTGTAAACCTTTGTCAATCCAGGACGCGAGTTCAGAACGTTCGGCGTGGTCGTGTGGCGATTCTTCGCGCGCTTCACCCAACCCGGGCGCGGGGTTGTCGGGGTCAACCAGCAGTGCATCGAGCGACGCGGTGGGTTTGCGTTTTTTCGCGCGCAGTTGGTCGTAACACGTATTCGTGACAATCCGCAACAACCACGCTTTGAACGAACCACCGCGAAACGAACGGATATTTTTGTACGCGTTGACAAACGCGTCCTGTGTCGCATCGGACGCGGCATCACCGTCGCCCAAGACGCGATACGCGGTGTGATAAACAATGGATTGATACGCGCGCACCAACTGGTTAAACGATGGCACATCGCCCTTTTGGGCGGCGGCAATCATGGCGGGTTCATTCATGACAGAGTGGGCTGGAGCGGAGCGAGCGATAGATTCAACATGCAGTGACAATTGAGGATACGCATTCTAGGCGGAGCAAGAAACATAAACCGCATTCATTCAAAAAGTTACGATTTCCGTCCAAAGGGTTGACAATTCATTTTTTCGCGCTATAGTAATAGCCGTCCTTGCCGAGATGGCGTAATGGCAGCCGCGCTTGACTCAAAATCAAGTGTCCGTAAAGGACGTGTGGGTTCAACTCCCTCTCTCGGCACTCGAACGATTATAGCAAGTTCAGCACGTTACTCAAAAATATCGCGGTGACGTGCACTTGGCGCAAATTTCCCACACTGCGCGATTTCAGACGCCCCGCGTCATTGCGGCAGCGACAGGTGCCTTACTACGCGTTCGAGACGAAATGTTGCGAATCACTTGTCGCAACAGACACCGCCGCAACCCATGACGCCTTTTTCCGCAATGCGTTTGGTATCCCACACCAGCGCGCGGATTTTTCAAGATTCGTTTTGCGCGGTTTGCGCGCAACTGCGCCCCATGGCGTGGCAAGGAATATCGTTTGGACTCTGCGTTTCGTCCGCTGGTCATCAGTTGGCTGCTTGCACTTGTTGCCGGCATCGGTCTGGGACTGTTTTTCGCGTGGTACGTCTTTCCCGTCAGTTACACGCAAGCCCAGCCATTCGATTTGGACGAACGCGCCAAAGATGAAATGCTCCGAATGATTGCGTCTTCCTACGCGCTCGACAATTCCTTTGAACTCGCCGCGCAACGCGTTTATTACTTGCAGTTGCGCGATGTGAAAACGCGTCTCAACGAACTGGCGCGTACCGAGTCCAATGGATTGACACAGCAAGCGCTTGTCAAGCTGCGCCTCGATTTGGACCGACCGAGTGTCGCGCGCGCGCGTTCTACAAACACTCCGCGTCCGACGCGCAACCTGACCCCTGCCCCGCGCATCACCGTCATCGTTCTTGAACCCACCGCAATCGTGCCGACTGCCGTTCCGCCCACACCGCTTCCAACTCCCATCCCACCCACCTCTGAACCCAATCCGAATGCACCGCGCTTTGAGTTGATTGAAAAACGCGCGCTGGACTGTGTAAGCGTTGGGGGGGGGGCGATGCTTCGTGTAGAAGTGCAGGACGCGAGCGGTAATGGCTTGCCGGGAATTCTCGTCGAAGTCAACTCGGTGCGCGGAAACGAGCAATTTTACACAGGATTGAAACCCGAACAAGGCAACGGCGTTGGGGATGTGACCGTGGTACCGGGTACGTATTCGGTGCATCTGATTGAAAACGCCCAGAGCCAAGTTGTAGAGGATTTGCGGATAGACACAAATGTTGTAGAATGCGGCTCCAACCCTTCAGCGACGCAGGGCTGGCACCTGGTCTTTCGGCAATTCTCTTCCAATTGAGGTCACTCGACCTCCCAGGTTAGAGAGATTTTCGACGCGAGGACGCGTTGTGACGAATTGCAACAGGTTCGTCTCCGAAAATTTCTTGAGGAAACAGACAGCACGTGATACCACAACCGCTTGACCAAGTTCCGTTGTTCGCCCGTTTGTCTCAAGACGAACGCGAACTTATCAGCAGTCGTCTCCGCCATCTCGAATACAACACCAATACAATCATTTTTTCCGCCAACAAGACGGCAGAGTTTCTCGCAGTGATTGTGCAGGGCTGGGTCAAACTGGAAGGCGACACACCGCAAGGACCCATCGCTCTCGCGAATCTCGGCGCAGGCAGCGTCGTCGGCGAAGTGGACATGCTCCTCAATCGTCCCTACTCCACTTCCGCCCGCGCGGCGACGACCTGTAGTTTGCTCGCACTCCATCGCAACGATTTACACGACCTCATTCTCCAATATCCTTCTATCGGTTTGAAATTTAGCGCGGCGCTCGGTACACGCGTCGCCCACCTTGACGAATATCTCGTCACGCAACGTCTCTCGTCCAATCCCCTTCTCACATCGCTCTCGGATTCGGAAGCACGCGCGCTTGCACGGCGTCTCCAATTCCGCGCCTATGCGCGCGGCGAATCGTTGTTTGAAGCAGGTGATACACCCGAAGCCGCGTTCTTGCTCGAAGGCGGTGTGATGCGCGTCATCACGAATACGCGCGAAGGCGAGACGTACGAAGAACTGCAAGAAGGCGAATTGGTGGGACAGACCGCGCTCATCACCGGCAAACCCTATCCCTCCACCGGATTCGCCGTGACCGATGTAACGGCGTGGATGCTGGCGCGCAACGATTATCTCGATTTGATTTCGGAACAGCCGACGCTCAAACTCGCGTTCTCGCGCGCGTTGGCGGAACGGTTGGGCGTGCAAGAGCAGTCGCAAGCCGTCGAACGTTTGCACGCGCTGCCCCTCTTTCAGGACGCCGACCGCGACGCGCTCAACGCGATTGCCGAACGATTGGTGCTGCGTCATTATCCCGCAGGTGAATTGGTGTACGCCGAAGGCACGCCAGGCGACGCGATGTATTTTTGCGAATCGGGACGCGTGAAATTGATTTCCGATGCTGCCACCGAAGCCGAACTGTTGCATCGCATCGGTGCGGGCGAATCGTTTGGCGAAATGGCATTGTTAACCGGACGCACGCGCGCCGAAGCCGCGAAAGCGATTGACGATACGACGCTGTGGGTTTTGTACAAAACCGAGTACGACGATTTAATTGTCCAGCATCCGGCGTTGTCGCTCGCACTCTCTCGCGCGCTTTCCTCGCGTTTGGGTACCGCCGAAGGCGATGGCGTCGAACGACACTTGCGCCAGTTGAACCTCTTTAGCGGTCTCTCACAAACGGAACTGCGCCAAGTGTCGCAGTACGTTCAACCACTGCGAATGCGCGCGGGCGAGACGATTTGTTTTGCCGGACAACCCGCGCAGTTCGTGTACATCATTGAAGCAGGCGAAGCGCGCGAAATCGCGCAAGGCGCGAACGGGCAAACGATTGTGTTGGATTTGTTGGGACCGCAGCAATCGTTTGGCGAACAAGCCGTCGTTCAAAACAGCACCTATCCCGTCACCGTTCAGGCGGTTGGTGAAATCGAACTTTGGACAATTACCAAAGGCGACTTTGACCGCTTGCTGGCGAATTATCCCGCGCTCGCGTTGAGTGTGACGCGCCGCATGGCGGAAGAGTTGGAACGCGCGACCAAACGCGCGCCGCGCCCGCACATCGCGCAGCCGATGCGTCAACCCGCGCCCCAGTATCAACCGCAAGCGTACGGCAAAGCGGCACAACCAAACGCGGCACCCCAACAAGCTTACGCGCCGCGTCCGGGAAACGGCAACGGTGGTTACTCGAACGGCGGTAACGGAAATGGCGGCGGACGCAGCACATACGCACCGCGTCCGCCGGTGGCTCAAACACAGCCGCAAGCGCGTGTTCAAGCGACCGCGTTGCCGGGTACTGCTGTTGGTGTTCGCCCCGCGCCGTCCAAGCCATGGGAACGGTCGGGTAATGTTGTGAGACCGATGCCTGCCGCCACCGCGCGCCCCGTTCAACAAATGGTCGGCGGCGCGCATGTCGGTATGGCGCTGCGGAACGGACGCCCCGGCATTTTCACCTGGTTCTCGAATCTCAGTGTCGGTAACAAAATCGCGCTCGTGCTGGTGGTCCTTTTTGGTCTGTGGATTGCGATTGCCCTGCCGATTGCTCTCGTTGTCGGCATCGTTTCTTCGGGTGGAAACAATAACAACAACACGGACCCGAATCAAGAATTGCCCATTGTTCAAACATTTCGTCAGCCGCTCTTTGGACTCAAAATTGCACAAGGCATTCGCACCGCGACTCCGACGCCGATTCCACCTACTCAAGTTCCACCCACGCCCGTACCGACCAAAAAACCCGTCGTAAAACATGTCGCGCAAAAAGTTGCGCCGACCGCCGCGCCGGAAGCCCAGCCGGAAGCGGCAGTTTTGGCGGCGCCGGCAGCGCCCGTGAAACCGCTTCCTCCGCGCGAATGGGACTCGCGTCTCGGTCCCGGCGGCTTGCCCCTCTTGCAAGGGGTTGATGTTTTGGATGCGTCGGTCACCTCCGGACAGTCCTATTGGCGTTTGGTTCGCATGAAGTTTGAAGATGCGGGTCAAGAGTCCGGCAATGACCACACGATTTACGTTACCTTGATTGATGAAGAAGGAAAACGCATTGACGACAAAGTCGTCGAAATTTCGTGGGACCAAAGCGGCGCGGTCGAGGTGCAGCGTTTGTCCATCTCGGACCAAAAACCCAAAGGCGATTACTGCGAGTGTAATTACAATTGGCCCATGTACGGCGCTGCGTATCGCGTCAAAGTGGACGACTCGATTCCCAGCGACCAGGCGCGCGGCATGATTATGCCCATGCACCGCCACGTCAATTATCGCCTCACTTTTCAACGCGTCGTGATGCCTTGAATTCCTGCAGAGCAATGAACCCAGTTCGTTGCTCTGCTTTTTATTGGTGGAAAGTACGATGCCTCGCCTGAGGCATCGTATTCAAACACCGTTCGTTGCCAAGCACACGAGTCTCGGGCACGCTTCAGTCCGTTTTTGCAAGGCGCGTTCCGCCCATCAAAAGCCACGCTGAAGGACCTCGCTGTCCCCGTTGACGCTCAATGCCGAGTCGTCAAACCACTCGAAACCTTTCGCGACGAACGGGTTCCGGAGGCAGATGCACCAATTTTCTCGTTTGAGCAAATTGCGATTCTGCCTCCCCAAAGCAATCGAACGCCGCGCATCGTTACTCGATGCGCGGCGTTTATTTTTCCTCGCGCGCGATTCTCTATATAATAACCGTCCAATGTTTGAATTGGTGTTTCTCGGCACGTCCGCGTCCGCGCCCAGCGCGGAACGCAATCTCACCTCGACGCTGCTCATTCACGAAGGCACGCGCTTTGTACTCGACTGCGCCGAAGGCACCCAACGCCAGATTCTCAAAAGCGGCGCCGGGTTCAAAGACCTTCGCCGCATCTTTTTGACACACGGACATCTCGACCACATTCTCGGCATCGGCGGACTTGCGTCCACGCTCGGACAGTGGGATGTGCCCGTAGATTCCAAACTCGAAATTTACGGCGGGCGTTGGGCGCTCGACCGCGTGCGCGATTTGATGAAAGTGGTCATGCGCGGCAAAGAAGCCGAGATCGAAATTGAATACCTTGAAATCAAACCGGGCGTCCTCGTGCGCGAAAAAAATCTAACTGTGAGCGCGTTCAACGTCCTGCATCGCGGCACGGGCAATTTTGGTTTTCTCTTTGAGGAAAAATCCAAGCGTCCATTTCTCGTCGAACGCGCGGAAGCGTTAGGCATCCCCGTCGGACCGGAACGAAAAAAATTGGTGGCGGGCGAAAGCATTGTTCTCGCCGATGGGCGCGTAATTCAACCCGAAGCCGTGTTGGGCGAATTGGTGCCGGGCACAAAATTTGTGTACGTCGGCGACCTCGCGCGCATCACTGAAGTGATTGAACCCGCGCGCGACGCGGAGGGTTTGGTGATGGAAGCGACGTATCTCGCGCAAGACCGCGACATTGCGCGCAAACACGGACACATCACTGCTGCCGAAGCCGCGCACGCTGCGCGCGAAGCAAACGTCAAACAACTTTATCTCACGCACATTTCACGGCGGTACAACGGACACCTCGTTCACGCCGAAGCCACCGCGATTTTTCCCAACACGATTGTGTGCAATGACCTGGACCGTTTTACGGTCAAGCGCGAGCGTTAAAAAAAAGAAACCCCGTTCTTTTTAAAGGAACGGGGTTCTTTTTTGGCGCGTGAGAAATTCCTCGACCTTTGCCAATGCTTCCGGCATATTTTTTCTGCCAAAGCCGATGCGAAAATGATTTCCCTCATCCTCAAACAACATTCCCGGCAGTAACAACACACCCGCGCGTGTCACGAGTTCGTGACAAAATTCCGCGACGTCACCGCGCTTTAATTTTGGAAACGCAATCGGTCCCGCGTTCGGGCGAATCCATTCAAACATCTCCGCGCGTTCCGCAAAAAACGCGTCCAACAATTTCACATTGTGCGTGATGATTTCCAAATTTCGCCGCGCCAAGGTTGCGCGATGCCGCAGCGCAAGTTCCGCGAGAAATTCACTCGGCGCGCTGTTGCAAATCGTCGTGTAATCTTTCAATCCTGCCATGCGCGCGTACATCTTTTCGTTGCGCGCGGCAATCCAACCGATTCGCAAACCGGGCAGCCCGTACGTTTTCGACAGGACCCCGAGCGAGACCGCGTTCTCATTCACATCGCACGCGGCGGGCAGACGCAGCGCCGCGTCATATTCCGCTTCGCGGTACACTTCATCCGAAAACAGAATGATATTGTGTTCGCGCGCGATTTCATTCACGCGGAAAAAATCCGCGCGCGATATCAAAAATCCTGTCGGATTGTGCGGCGTGTTGACGACGATGACGCGCGTGTTCGGACGAATCATTCTGCACAGTTCGTCCACGTCCAACGCCCAAGCATTTTCCTCCCGCGCCTGCCAGCGCGAAATTTCACAGCCGATGCTTTCCGCGACTTGAAACAGCGATTGATAACACGGCGAATGTACGATGATATGGTCGCCCGCGCTCAACGCTGCGTGCATAAACAAAAAAATTGCTTCCTCCGCGCCCGTGTGTACGAGAATGTGTTCGGGCTGCATCGTTTCGTACACACGCGCGATTTCGCCGCGCAGCGAAGGCGCGCCTTGCGATTCGGTGTAACCAAGCCAATGTTGCCCAAACGTTTCGCGCGCATCCGGTTCGAGCGCGAGCAAATCATTTATCGTCACCGCTTCGCAGTCGGACGAACAAAGGGTGTACTGCACGTTGAACTCGTATGCGGCGAAATAACGTTCGAGTTTAAAGGGTTTGAGGTTCATTTATTTTGACAGGATGAACAGGATTTTCAGGAATAAAAAAAAACCTGCCAGTCTTGTTAATCCTGTCCACCAGAAAAAGCACGCCGACGTTTCAAAAAGGAAAACGTGACGAGTCCGCCCAGTGCGAGGACTGCACCGCACAATGCGTTTGCGGGAACACTTTGTGATGGCGCGGGCGTTGGCGCGTCGGGGGGGGGTGACTGGACGACCGAGACGCGCGTTGGTTCGACCGTTGGCGCGGGCGTGTTGTTCAGCGATGAAGAAACTTCATACGTCGGACGCGGCGCAATCGTCGGCAGACGCGCGGAGGAAATTTCGCGCAGCGGCACGCCCAAACTGGTACGCCACGAATTTTCCAATTCGTCCTGTGTAAAGCCGTACACTTGCCTCAACGCGGTGTCACCGGGAACGCCTTGTTGGTACGCATTCAACAGCGCGGCAAATTTTTCGCGGCCATACTGGTCAATCATGAACTTGACGACGCTGTAACTTTGTCCGTACGCGAGCTGCGCTTGGTCCGAACTGTCCGGGAAACGCTGCTGCAGCGCGCGCAGGGGAATGAGTGTGTTGCGCCGCACCGCGTCGGTAAACGCTTCGTCGAAATGTTCATCGGGCGCGTGGTCATCGGTTTCGTTGTACACCGCCAGTCCTTCATCTACCCAATGCGGCATCGCAAGTTGCCCGATGGTGCCGCGAATTTTGGAATGCAAAATCGCGTGACTCAATTCGTGACTCGTCGCGCGCAAGCCCCACTCTACATTTTCCGGCGCAATGTTCATCATGATGACGCCGTATTCGGGAAACATGCGCCCGCCCGTCCATTCCGCCGAGAACGGCGGCAGCGCCTCGAAAAATTCACGCGTGTCGGCGTACACGAAAATTTCAAGCGGCTCGACATTTTCAATTTCCAATTCGCGCGCAAAAAATTCCCGCGCGACAATCGCGCGCCCAAAAATTGCTTCCCCGAATACGTCGCTGCCCTTGTACCAACTGACGCGCACGTCCTTGTTTGCCAAGATGCGCCAATTTTTGGTCTTGTCTTGTACGATGTAGGACTGACGCGGTGTGTCATAGGAATTTCCTGCCGAATCTTCCAAGTGCCACGTATATTCGCCATGGGTGCCGGGCGGCAAATAGCCGCCGGATGAAAACGCTTGAAAATTCCAGTTGAATGAAACAGAGATGTTTTCTTTTGGCGTAAACGCGGGTGTGTACCGTGAACCGAGCGCGACGCCGCGCTGCCACACGGTGACCCGCGCCAGTTGAATCGGCGCAACGCTCGATGCCCGAAGCACGAACCGCATTGCATCGGGAAAATCCATTTCGACAGATTGCGATTCGACAACAATCGGAGACTGGGCGCGCGTCACCGGGGCAAAACTTAGCGCGAGGAGAACCAGCGTACAGAAAATTCCGAACCGCATAAAAAAAAGAGAACGAAAAATGTTTCGTGTGAAATACGAAACATGTTTCGTTCTCGTCGGTCACAAATCAAATCGCTTGCGCCGCTTGCGCCATGACCCGTCATCTCGCAGGATGCTTTTCGATGCGCGCCGCACGTGATGACTTGTCACGTACGCGCCGAACATGACAAGCGCCAAGCCGCCGAGACCCACGCCGCACAAACCGGCGCCCCCACTGTTCGGGCTCGTATTTTGTGGCACCGTCGTTGCTGCCGCAGGCGCGGGGGTATTCGCGCTGGAGACGGCTCGTGGTGTCGGTGTCGCCTGTCCTTGCGGCACCGGTGTTTCCCCTGACGAAATCGAAAATGTCGGTATCGCAGCCGGTGTTGGAATGCCTGCTTTGGAATAATCGCGTTCGGGCAATCCAACCGACTTGCGATACATGTTGTCGAGACCGTCCGTGTTCATGCCGAATACTTGCGTGAATGCTTTGTCCGCTTCTGTTCCTTTTTGAAAGAGCTGGTACACTTGTTGCACTTTTTCCTTGCCGAATTGTTTAAACATCATGTCCACAATCGCAAAACTGAACGCATAGGACATGAGCGCTTCATTCGAATCCGGCGGAAAATTTCCATCGCGCGATTTTAGACGCGGCAGTTCATCACGGCGAATCGCTTCCTTGAGTGGACCCGCAAGGTAGCCGGCGAGAATGTGATTGTCGAATTGATTGTACGTGGCGAGTCCTTCATTGAACCAATGCGGAAATGCCTGACGCGCAAAGCCGTTGCCCAAGGAATCGTACACGACTTGATGTGTCAATTCGTGCCGCGCGCCTTCAATCGCTTCTTTGGGGTCTGTCGGCGTCGTCAATAAAATTATTGAGCGGTGGTAGCCGAAACTGCGTCCGCCCGTCCACGCATTCAAGTCGGGCATGGACGACCGAAAATCGTCCGAGTCAGTATAAAACCAAATGTGTGTTTTGCCACCCGTCCCCGCGCCCAATTCATCGCGCACGCGCTGCAAGGTTGCCACACCATCATCAAAAATATCTTGCCCGAATGCTTTGCCTGCCCCGTACCAGTGAATCGCGAGGTCATCGTTCTCGATGGTCTCCCAATCAATGCGCGTATCCGCGACCGTAAACGTTTTGGGCGCGCTTTCCACTTTGTTGCCCGCCGCGTCTTGCACAAGCCAGGTGTAGGTCGCGGAAACACCCGGCGGAATGTAACCGCCGTCGGCAGAAGAATCTTCGGTATCCAGATTCCATTCGATTTCCAGCGCAACATCGTTTGCAGGCGGGAACTTGGCAACAAGGCGACGCGTGACCGTCTCGAAGCGGACCACGAGTGTCGCCTCTCGAATTTCCGACACGCTCGACGCGTTTGCCGAAAACGTCATGCTCTTTGGGAAATCAAGCGACAGTCGCTCATTCTTGACCGTAATCGCGTTTTGGGCGAACACGGGCACCCCCGTCAACAAAAACAACAGGACGGCAAATAGAGGGAAAAATTTTTTCATGCCACACATGACCGAACGCCAAGCGGAGAGCGTTCGGCACGACAAGAAAGAATTCAACCTGATAGTCAACTCAAAAAGAGTTCGTAGAATCCATCTTACGACTTTAACTTGAGAGCTCTATTACATCAGTTGAACTTTTTCTAATCTCGAGTCTCCAATCTCTTGGTCATACGCTCGTCGGCAGATTTTCAATCGCCGTCGAAATGTATTTATCGCCTTCTTCAATCAACATAATCGGAATATCATTTTTAATCGGATATTTGCGCGCACAATCGCGGCAGACGAGAAACGGCAGCGCACTGTCCGCGCGCACCATATCCAACATGCCCGCCGTCGGTCCATTCCGCACACAATGCGGGCAACGCAAAATTTCCAAAAGGTCTGTACTGACCGCCATGATGTTCTCCTTTGTCTCTACGATTGCGCCGCCGCGTTGGGCGCTTGCGACGCCTGTAATTTGGCACAAACGGGTTAAATCAAAATGATGCGCGTGTTAAATTGCGCGCGCAAACGACATGCCAGAGTTTTCGCGCAAGCGCATCAGCAACGCTGTCGTCAAACGTTGCACGCGCTGTTGATAGTGTGCCGAGTTGAGTGTCGGCGTCGTCATGATAAACGCGTCTTCGTTGTTGTCGGAATAGTACGCCTTTCGCATGCCCACTTTTTCAAATCCGTATTTCAAATACAACTGCTGCGCCGACGTATTCGAAACGCGCACTTCAAGCGTTGCCACATGCGCGCCGCGCTGTGCCGCATCTTGAATCGTGTATACCAGCAGCAATTCGCCGTACGAACGCCCGCGCAATTCGGGACGCACCGCAATCGTGCTGACATGCGCCTCGCCTGCCATCATCCAATACCCCACGTAACCGACCATCTGCGGAATGGCGCCATTGGTTGGAGTGCCGCGCACGGCGCGTCGCAGCCAACCCAGCACACCGTCACCGCGCGCGCCGTTTTTCGACAAGGCGATGTTTTGCCGCGCCACAAAATAATGCGCCATTTCGTTGTAACGCAGTTCGTACTCGTACGCGCGCGCCGACCACGGCGACGGGAACGCGATGCGTTCAATCGCCAAAACTTCGCCGAGGTCGGAGACCGTCATCGGTTCCACGCGAATGGGAAGGTGACTGAAATCCATCATCAAGCCAATGATGCTGTCGGAATATAGTACGGCGCGAGCGTTTGCAAATCGTCCACCGCGCCGTTCTGCCAACGCTGCCAAGCCAACGCCCCGAGAAATCCCGCGCGGCGAATTTCGGAACCAACGGACGCAAAAAAAATTCGAGAGGCAAACGTAAAACGTAAAACGGCGCGCAGCGCGTTGTCAATTTCACCCGCCGCGAAAAATGGAACAAATGGCTGTCGCGACAGGTCTTGCGCCAAACTTTCCGGCGCGCCAAAAAAATAATCGCTCACCCTTTGCACTGTGCCATCGCGCGATTCATAAAACGCCGCGCCATAGCGTCCGCGTCCCACTTGCAAAATCGCGCACGTCGGCAAGTTTTGCGGGGTGTGCATGCTCGCGACAATATCCAGTGTCGGAACACCAATGATTGCAACGTTCAAACTGAACGCCAGTCCTTTTGCCGCGCTCAGCCCGATTCGCAGTCCCGTAAACGAACCCGGTCCCGTTGCCACGCCAATCGCGCGCAGCGCGTTCGTGTTCGTCCCAACCATTTCGAGCAAGCGCACGATTTCGGGCATCAAACTGCGCGTATGATTTTCGCGCGAACGCCACGACACTTCGCCGCACACGCCGTGGTCGTCGTGCAACGCGATGGATGAAATGTGTGTGGATGTATCAACCGCGAGTAGCATCAAGAGTTTCTCATCCGAAAAAATTTACACAGTAAATTTTTTAGACGCGAGCCAGGCCTTCCTTTGCCAAACGCCCGGCATTTGCGCCCGGTGCCCGTACGTACAGCGCGCGCGTCGTTTCATCACGATATTCAAATTCAAGCCACAACACATCCTGCGGCAAGGCATCGCGCACGCGTTCCGCCCATTCAATCACCGTCACGCCGTCGCCAAATAAATAATCGTCGAGCCCAAATCCCTCCGCCTCCGCCGCGTCCGAAACCCGGTACGCGTCAATATGATACAACGGCAAACGTCCGCTGTGATATTCATTCGCCAAAATAAAAGTCGGGGAATTCACATCTTCGGTAATTTGCAAGCCGCGCGCGAGTCCCTGCACAAAATTGGTTTTGCCCGCGCCCAAATCGCCTTGCAGCGCTATGACATCGCCCGCGCGTACAACGCTGCCGAGACGCGCGCCGAGCGCTCGAGTTTGTTCGACACTCGTACTGGTGATTTCTGAAACAGGCGCAGAAGGCGTCACGAGGAATAATTATACACTACAAAAAACTGCCGAGCCTTTCGCCCGGCAGAAAATTTTCATTGTTTTAACGCGTTCAACACATTCGCAACATGCACATTCTCTAAATTTGGAAATACGGCATCTGCGCCGCCGACGCGCTCGGGAGGTCCCAGACCCACGGCGTAAAAGCCGCCCGCTTTCGCCGCTTCGATGCCTGCCGCCGCATCTTCGACAACCACGCACTCGCCCGGCGCGAGCTGCAATGCTTTTGCCGCGAACAAAAACAAGTCCGGCGCGGGCTTGTGCCGTTCCACACTGTAGCCGTCGGCAACCGCGTCGAACAATTTTTCAATTTCGAGCGAACGCAGCACGTGGCGCGCGTTCTTGCTCGCCGAACCGAGCGCAATCTTGAAATGTGCCGCGCGCAATTCTTGCAACAGTTCGCGCGCGCCGGGCAACATATCACGCGGCGAGATTTCTTGAATGGATTGCAGATAGTACGCATTCTTGCGCGTCATCATGTCTTGCAGCTTGTCTTCCGTAAACTGGGACGCGCGTTCGCCCAACAGCCGCAGCAGCGACTCGCGCCGCGACACGCCGCGCAATTGTTCATTCGCCGCGCGGTCAAACGGAAAACCCATCTCGTCGGCGAGTCTCTTCCATCCGCGATAATGAAATTCCGCCGTGTCGGTGATAACACCGTCGAGGTCAAAAATGAAACCGCGTACTGCCATAGCCGCTGTTATTCGGGAATCCATGCTGCATTTTCCCGTTACGTGCCTTGTGTCTTGGCATTTTCATTGTCAAGGTCCACGACCGCCGGTTTGCCGCGATAAAAAAATCGGAACGCGAGACGCTTCCAATGTTTCGGTAAACGCGGTTCAAGCGTCCAGCCGTCGCGCGTGACACGCAGCCCGCCAAACCCGAACACAATCGCTTGCCATGTTCCGCCCGCCGATGCCGCGTGAATGCCGTCGTCGGCATTGCCGCGCACATCGTACAAATCCGCTCGCAGCGCGCGCATGAAATGTTCGTACGCGTCATCCGGTTTGCCAACCTGACACGCCATAATCGCTTGAATCGCAGGACCGAGCGAGGAACCGTACGTGTGGTCAGTACGCGGCGTGTAAAAATCATAATTCAACTGCACTTGCTCGTGAGAAAATTCATTCTGGAGCAAATACATTAACATTAACACGTCGGGTTGTTTCAGCAGCTGCGTTTCGTTCGCGCCCTCGATGCCCAACAATGCCTGCACGGAAATCACGCGCGGTTCGAGCGAAGCAAGGTCCACCTCCTTTCGTTCCAAGAAATCTTGAAACTGCAAAAGCAGTCCGTTCGGCAGCGCGGGCAAATACATTTTCTCGACTACATCGCGCCATTTTGCCAAACGCGCGGGGCTCAAATCGAGTTGTTCAAGCAGCTGTTCCGCCTCGTGCGGCGCGTGTTGTTTCAACCATGCCAAAACCTCAAGCGCGGTTTGCACATTCCACTGCGCGAGGCGGTTGGTGTAGTAATTGTTGTTGACGTGGTCGTGATATTCATCGGGACCAATCACGTCATTGTATTCGTACCGTTGTTCCGTTTCGTTCCATTCCGCGCGCGCTGCCCAAAACTTTGCCGTGTCCAAAATCAGTTCCGCGCCTTTTTCACTGAACCACGCGTCATCGCCCGAAGCAACCCAATACTGATGCGCCGCGTACGCAATGTCTGCCGAAATGTGAATTTCAATATCCCCCGTCCAAATGCGAATCAGTTTCGAACGGTCCAAATAATGCGGAACCCACGTCGGCGTCACTTCTTCGCCCGTGTCCGCGCTCTCCCATGGAAACTGCGCGCCTTCGTAGCCATTCGCTTTTGCTTTTGCGCGCGCGCCGCTCAACAAACGGTGACGATAGTTCAATAAATTTTTCGCAATGTGCGGCGCGGTATAAATGAACAACGGCAGCATGAAAATTTCCGTATCCCAAAACGCGTGCCCCCGATAGCCGAAACCCGAAAGCGTTTTCGCGCCAATGTTTACGCGGTCATCGGTGCGCGGCGCGGCAATCAACATCTGGAATAAATTAAAGCGTAGCGCGAGCTGTGCTTCGTCATCGCCCTCAATCACAACATCCGTCCGTTCCCATTCCTTTTCCCATGCCGCGCTGTTCTCCGCCAGCGCGTCGTCCCAATCCCTCACCGCGTTCACTTGATTCAAGGCAGCATCCACCACGCGCGTTTTTTCCACATCGCGTGAGGTAAAATACGCAACATATTTTTCGACGACGACGGTTTCTCCCGCCTCCGCATTCACGCGCAGCAACAAGGTCGGCACATTGCGCGCATCCCAAAATTCGCGCGTCAATTCCTTGCCGCGCGTGGTCTGCACGCGCATTGCCGCGCCGAGTTCGACCTGCGAATGAAATGTGCGCGTGCGCAAAAAGACATTGCCCTCGCGTTCGCCGCCCCACGCATCGCGGGATAAACCTTGCGCGAGAAATTCCCAATGCGCGAGTTTTTCGCCCTGTGTGCCGTCACTGAGCGCGATGCCGTTGATGCTCGCGCGCAGTTTGATGTCCGCCGCGTGTTGCGGCGTGATGCTTACACGCAGACAAACGAGATGCGGCGCGGCGAGCGAGCAAAAGCGTTCAAACACAATCGTTGCACGTTCGCCCTGTGCCGAGTCCCACATGACACGACGCGTCAACACACCATTTTGTAAATCAAGGGCGCGTTCAAATTCACGCACCGTGCCCTGATTCATTCCAAAGCGCGCGCCATTGAAAAAAATTTCCAGGGGCAGCCAATCGGGCGCGTTCGCGAGCTCCGTCACGACGAACGGCGCCGCGTCGAACACGCCGTGCAGAAAGGTTGTGCGGCGGTCCTGCGGATGCCCTTCTTCGAAGGTGCCGCGCGTGGCGAGATACCCGTTGCCGATGGTGAAAATCGTTTCGTGGTGATGTTGGCGCGCGGAATCAAATACCGTTTGTGTGACTGTCCAACCGTTCATTATCCCTTCACCGCCGAGTGACTGCTGCTTTCGACAAAGGAGCGTTGAAAGAGAATAAAAATAATTGCCATCGGCAGCGTCATTAAAATCGAACCCGCGAGAAAAAGTCCAAAGTCGAGTTGTTGTCCGACGCCCGCGCCGCGCAGCGTGGCAAGCCCCAACGTGAGGGGCCACAAATCGCGCGCGGTGGGACCCAACGCGACGAGAAAATGCTGCAACTCGTTCCACGTGCCTTGAAACGCGAGAATCGCGAGCGCGATGAGCGGCGCGGCAGCCATTGGCAACGCGACGCGCCAAAAAATTTGCAAGGGCGTCGCGCCGTCAATGCGCGCGGCTTCTTCGACTTCGCCGGGCAGCGACTCGAAAAATTGTTTCATCAAAAAGATGCCGAACGCGTCCACCAGAATCGGCAGGATGCCGCCGGGATAGGTCGCGAGCAAACCTAGTTGCTTGAGGATGATGAAACGCGGAATGAGCAGCACGACACCGGGAATCATCATCGTCGCGAGGACCGCCAGAAAAATAATGTTGCGTCCCGGAAAGTTGATGCGCGCCAGCGCATACCCCGCGAGCGCGCACAACAAGACGCGCGCCGCCGTCACCACGCCTGCAAAAAGAATGCTGTTCAGAGTCCACAATGGCACGTTCGCCGCGCCCTGTGTGAGCTTGATGTAATTTGCAAGCGTGAACGGGTTCGGAATCAAGTTCAACGCGTCTTGCGCGATTTGCGGCGCGGTCTTGAACGAATTGGCAATTGCGAAAATAAATGGCGCGAGAAAAACAAGTGCAAAGGCGAACAGGACGATGTAACGCAGAATGTTTGTGAGTGACACGAGCCAGGCGGGCGCGGCGCCTGCCGGACGTGTAACCGGGACATGGATTGCTTGTGCTTGCCGAGCCATATTGTTTCTCCTCATGCGACGGCGCGGTCGCTAAAGATGCGGCGTTGAAGCAGTGTGGCAGAAAAAATAATCAGGAACAGCAACACCGAAATCGCGGACGCCAAGCCCATTTGCGAATCATTAAAGCCCGCGCGATAAATCAAATATGCGAGCGATATGGTTGTTCCCGCCGGTCCACCCGATGTCATTACAAACATTTGGTCGAACACCTGAAACGTCCCGATTAATCCGAGCGTAACGACGAAAAAAATGGTTGGGCGAAGCATGGGTACAGTGATGCTGAAAAATTGCTGCAAGCCCGTCGCACCGTCTACGGATGCCGCTTCGTACAGCGGACGCGGAATGTCTTGGAGCGCGGCGAGAAACACAAGCATCATCGTCCCCGCCGTCGTCCACACCACAAGCATCATCAACGCGGTCATCGTCACACTCGGACCGCTGAGCCACTGCCACGGCGTCAGTCCCAAAATTTGCGGCTGGGTCAGCCATGGCGGCGCGTTGCGAATCGTCATGCCAAACAACGCGAACAGGGTGTGAAGGATGCCGCTCGGGTCATTCATCCAGCTGATATTGCGGTATGCGGGATTGAGCGCGCGGATGACTTGATTCAAAATGCCGCCGCTTTGGTAAATCCACAAAAAGATGAGACCAATGGCAACGGACGACGTGATAGAAGGAAAATAAAAGGTCGTGCGAAAAAATCCTTTAAAGCGTAACAGCTGTTGGTTCGCAATCACCGCGAGCAGCAGTGCAAGAATCGTCTGCGTCGGGACGACGCCGAGCGCATAGTAGAACGTGTTCTTGAACGCATTAAAGAAATCCGTGCGGCGCACATTGTCCTGCACGAGCAACCGACCGTACCACTGCAACCCAACACCGTTCGATTCGGTCGGCGGCGTGATGCCGCTCCAATCGCGAAAACTCATCCACAATGTGAAAAACATTGGGATAAACAAAAAGACCAACAGCACAAGCAGCGCCGGTGCCACAAACGAATAACCGGCAATTAATTCTTGACGTCGCTGTCCTGCGATATTCGTCGTCGCCATCGCATACCCCTTGAACGGCGTTCAGTCAATCGTAGTCAGTAATCAGTGGACAGTCCACTGATTACTGACTACGGATTACTGACTATTGGTTATTGTGCAAGTACATCCTCACCGGCTTTTTGTACGGTTTGGAGGACTGCGTCAGACGTGGATTGTCCAGCGACAATTTCTTGAATGCCTTTGTTGATGGCATCGGTCACGACGGTAAAGCCCGGTCCGAATTGCCACGGGTGCGCATAGTCCGCGCCGTCGAGAAACACTTTGAGGTTCGGGAATTTTTGCACCCAACCCTCGCGCAGGGATTTGCGCGTCGGCATGGCGAGCCCCAGGTCAGTCCATGCTTTCATGCCCTCTTTGTTCGTCAGCGCGTTTACAAATTGCCACGAGCCGTCAAGATTTTTGCCGTTCTTGGGCACGCCGTAGCAAACGGTGAATGCCATCGTCGCTTTGCCTTTGGGACCGGCAGGCAATTCGGCAACACCGTACTCGACACCCGGAAAATCTTTGCCGAGGAACGGCACGATCCAGTTGCCTTCGACGACCATCGCGACTTTTTCTTTGCCGAATGCTTCACCGGGCCAACCCGAATCCACTTTGTCGGGCGTGACGGCAACGCCATCGGCAAGCAGCCCCGTATAATAATCGAGCGCGGTCTTTGCCTCTGGCGTGTTGATGTTCATCTTGCCGTCTTTGCCAAGCACGGTGCCGCCCGCTTGATACAAGAACGCAACCCAACGCGCGGCATCCGCCGGCAGTGACAACCCATACACGCCCTTGCTCGAGTCGGTCAATTTCTGCGCGGTGGTATTGAGTTCCTCCCAATTCGTTGGCGGCTTGACGCCCGCCGCGTCGAGCATCTTTTTGTTGTAAATCAATGCGAGCGTCGAAAAATCTTTGGGCGGACAATAGAATGTTCCGTTTGCGGTGAATGCCTCGCGCAAAGAGGGATAAAAATCATCCGGCTCTTGAATCGCGCCCGCCGGGGGCGTTGCAAGAACATTGTTTTTCAACATGTCGGGAAATTTCAAACTGTCAATGTAAAACACGTCGGGCGGCGCGCCGCCTGCCAGCGCGGTTTGCAATGCCTGGTCATAATTTGGTGACGGGTCGAACGATGCGGTGTATTGTGTTTGCGATTGGTTGAATTGGCTCACGATGGATTTCAACAAATCATTTTCGGCGTCCGACGAAGACCAACCAAGCAACTGCAATTTGGTTGCACTTCCCGAAGGGGCGGACGTTGCGGCAGCGGTGGTTGGTTGAGTTGCAGTGGTGGGCTGGGACGCTGTGGTGGGCGGTGCAGAGGTCGGCGCCGTGCCGCCGCTGCACGCGGTAATCACAAAACTTGCCACGAGCAGCGCGGCAAGAACATACCAAACCTGCTTGTTCATCTCTTCTCCTCCTTTGCCCGTGATGGGCAATCTTTCCTCTCCCGGTCAAATGATGCATTCAGACGCACAAAGAGGTTGACGTTTTCGATACCCCCCTTTTTTGATTCAAAGCAACAGAATGCTGCGTGTCAAGAGAAACGCCAGAGAACGATGATGTTATAGGAATCTGTGAAAGTGAGGATTCCCGGACAATGCATTCCGGGACAAACCAACTGCGTTGGAGGGGCGGTACTTGTTCTAACGAACAAACCCGCAATTCAATGACGCGCTTTCATCAAGCCAAGTCGTCGGAAAGGAGTTCTTCAGGGCGTGCCCTGCGGCGGCGCTATTTGCGCTCGGGGGATTTTCGACGGTTTCCGGGTGAGGTTCTATGTTACAATCGCGCGCGATGCGCGTTCTTCTTGTCTCTGACATTCACTCGAACATGGTTGCGCTTGAAACGATTTTGCAGCATGCACCTGCCTACGACGTGGTATGGTGTCTCGGCGACGTCGTGGGTTACGGTCCCTTTCCCAACGAATGTGTCGCGCGCTTGCGCGGGTTGAACGCGTTGACGCTGACGGGCAATCACGACCAAGCCGCGTTGGGAAAATTGCCGCTGAGTGAATTTCGCGAAGGCGCACGCGCCGCGTTGGAATGGACGAAACGCGTTTTAACTTCTGAAAGCTCCGACTGGCTCGCCGCGCACGTTCCGATGCTCACACTGCCGGAACATCATTTGACGCTCGTGCACGGCAGCCCGCGCGAACCGTTGTGGGAATACATTGGCAACGACAAACTCGCGCTCGAGAACTTTGCGTTTTTCGACACCCAGTTTTGTTTCTTTGGTCACACCCATCGCCCCATCGCCTACCGCTTGCGCGAGCGCGAAAAAATTTTCCGCGCGGAATTTTTGCCCGAAACGGTCAAGTACGCGCTCCAGCCGAAATTACTTTTGAACCCCGGCAGCGTCGGACAGCCGCGCGACGGCGACCCCCGCGCGGCTTTTGCAATTTATGATACCGACGCGCAATGGCTGACGCATCATCGTCTCGAGTACGACATTGCCGCGGTGCAGCGCGCCATGCGAAATGTTGGACTGCCGCCGCGCTTGATTGCGCGCCTCGCGCAAGGAGCATAACGCCTCACCCCTAGCCCCTCTCCCAAAAATCAAAAACCGATTTTTGGGAGAGGGGAAGCATTGCTTCCTCCCCTCTCCTGCAATTTTCGCGCGCGAAAATTGCAGGAGAGGGGTCGGGGGGTGAGGCGGCGGAACATTTTTGAAATCGCTTGCGTCTCATCGCTGTAGAGCAAACGCTCTACGTCACAATGGAGGAGAACCATGAAGCGCATCATCACAACACTTGTTTTTGTCGCCATTCTCGCGTTGAGCGTCGGTTGCGGGCAGCAAGTAGGCAATGTGTTCAGCCGCGTCAACGATGGTCTTGGCAGCACGGAACCTTCCGCGCCGCCCGCGCCCGCCGAAGCGTACGGTGATGGGACCGGTGGTGTCACCAATCAACGCAAAGCGCAGAATGTTCCCGGACTGCCTTCCGGCGTAGATGCTGACCAAACTCAAGCGCAAGCCGATACGCGCATGATTGTTTATACCGGTTCGGTCTCGCTGCGCGTGAATGACACGAACGCGACGATTAACAAAATCACCGAGATTCTCAACGGCGTCAAAGGGTATGTCGCCAACAAATCGCTCGTCGCATACGGGCAAGACAAATTGCGCGGCACCATCAACGTTCGCATTCCCGCCGCCGCGTTGGAAACAACACTCAGTCAAATCAAAGCGCTTGCCGTGCGCGTCTTGAAAGAAACGGCGGACTCGAATGATGTAACGGCAGAGTACGTGGATTTGGAAGCGCGCCGCACCAATCTCGAAAAATACGAAGTCGAGCTGCAATCGCTTTTGGCAACTGTACGCGAACGCACAGGCAAAGCGGAAGAGATTCTTGCCATCTATAATGAATTGACGCGGGTGCGCGGAGAAATTGAGCAAATCAAGGGACGCCAAAATTATTTACAAAACACCAGCGCGCTCGCGACGTACATGATTGAGCTTGTGCCGGTTGAAGAACCTGTCGTCGAAGGCAAACCGGGCTGGGACCCCGGCAAAATTTTCACCGAAGCGGTGGATGACCTCGTGGTGGCATTGCAAGGACTCGTCGGATTTGCTATTCGCCTTTTCGTCGTGATACTGCCTTTGCTGCTCATTGTCATCTTGCCCATTCTTGTACTCATCTGGCTCGTGCGCGCATATATGAAACGACGCACACCGAAAAAAGCAGTAACCGCAAGTTGAATGACTAGCGCATCCTTTTTGAGGATGCGCTTTTTTTATGCCGTGACCTGAACCGCAACATCGAACCCAAAAATGTACACACGAAACATTCGGATTCCTTTTTCTGTCGCGGTCAACGGCATCGGTTTTTCCATGCGCGCGCGGCGCAACAACGCGCGCACAAAACGCGCATGCGGCGCGGGTTCACTGCCGTGATATTCATCGCCGCGCGCGACGACATAATCGCCCGCGACGACGGGCGAACGATTTTGCAAAAAACCAATCTCGCCACGTTTTGCATTGTCTTGAACCAGCAATTTGCGTTTGAACCAGCCGCTCGCGCCGAGAACGAGGACGCGCATCCGCGATTCATTTCCAAGAACGCGCAAAGCATCAATGTCATCAGCCCACTTTTCCGCATCCACAAATTGCGTTGACAACAATGCGACATTGCCGCGAAAATTCTTGACCTCTATCCCCGCGCCGGGATTGTTCGTCTCTCCATAACGCGCCAGCACCGCGCCCAGTAACGTGAACTCGCCCGTATCGTCGAAACGCCCCATTTGCGCGGCGCGTCCTTCGTACCACAACGCGCGCACCAACAATGCCCCGCCGCGTTCGACGCGAAAATTCGGCACACTGCCCGATGACGCGCCGCTGAACCAATTGACGCGCGCGCGCTTTCCTCCGCCGCGCACAAACATGGCTGCCGCGTTCGCCGGATTTGGCGGATCGAAAAACGCGTTCGTACTCTGCGAGTCGCGCAGTTCGACAATCGCGTTTTCGAGCGCGTCGATTTTGAAACCGTGCGTTCGTCCGCGCACTTGTACGCCTTGCGCGAAAATGCGCGCGTCGTTTTGGTCAATGCCTGTTATGCGGACGCCTGTGGCTTGATTCGCATTTTGTTGAACGACGAAATCGCGTAGGGTTGCGCGCAACGCGCCGTGAACGTCGAGCGCGCTGCCATCCCGCGCGCCCTGCCATTCCAAAAACGTGCGTCCGTCGCCGATGATTTGAATGTCGCTGTCTGGCGGAATCACAAGTGATTGCGTGAGCGCGTATCTGCCGTGCGGGAGATGCACAACAGCGCGATTTCCCTCGCGCGCTGCTGCGTTGATTTGCTTTTGAATTTGCGCGGCAGTGGCGTTTTGCGCGACGGGGAACATTTTTCCCGTAAAGCGCGGCGGCACTTGAAATTCGATTGGGGCGCTTGAAATCTCGGACGCGGCGCGCACGATTGTATCCAATTCCAAAACGCGCTTGCCTTGAATCGCATTCGGCAGCGTAAAGGTATTGCCGATAGCAACAACATCCTCGCCGATTTCGACGACAGGCGTTTTGTGCGTCGCGCGACTGCGAGTCACATTGTCGAGCAAAAGCAGCGGACCAAAATACTTGACTGCAATCGGTCCGTGCAATTCGTACGGAAATGTTTTTCCCAAGCCGCCGCCGCGCGGTTCGGGCGGATTCGCGCCGAGCGTGGGGTCAAGAATCGTGTTGCGTTGAATGACGAGTGGTAACGGATTCCACGAAAACGGCGCGAGACAAAAGGCGCGCGAGTTGCGCGAAATGTTATCGGCAAGAACATGACACGAAGCGAAACCGATAAAGGTATCCGCAAAGGTTGAACGTTCAAAGAACGAATGAAATACATGAAACGCGCCTTGCCCATAACCGGACGTCACACCGACATAGCAATCTTGAAACTGCGAGTCCCAAATCCACCAGTCGAGTGAGTTCGCATTTTCCAAGCTGATGCCCGCGCGCGAACATTGTCGAAAGCGACAGCGCAGCACGGACATTTCCGCGACCATTTTCGTATCCATCGTTCCGCCGCGAATGCCGACGCCGACATTTTGAAAAAATTCGTCCGCGTGTTCGTTGCCGCTGCTGCTGCCGGATGACGTATGTTGCATCACGCAGCCCGCGCGATTTTTTCCATCCCACGTGATTCGTCCAAAACGCGAATTGTTAATGTCGCGCGTTTTGAACATGATTTCATCGTGCGCGCCGTCCCAAAGGATTTTTGTCGTCGCGGGATGTTCGCCGAGAATACTCATAAAACCGTCACCGATGTTGCGCGTCCACGTGAGCGTTTTGGTGATGCGATACGTTCCCGATGGAATCCACAACACGGGACTTGATTCCGCGTTCCCCAACTCGTCGAGCGCGGCTTGCAGCGCGTTCGAATCGTCTGTGATGCCATTGCCGCGCGCACCATAATTCGCTTTCAAATTCGTCCAACTTGGAAAGGGTCCGACAAAAAATTCGGCGGGGTCTGTGGAGGGATTCGGGATGCGTAGAGTTTGAAACGGGTTGAGCAGCAGCGCGCCGGCAAGCGCGCTCATTCGCAAAACCTCGCGGCGGCGAAACATAGATTTTCCCATTTGTTTTTGACAAACCTCTCATCCTCATTATACTTGCGCCTCAAGGTCTGCGGCAGAGGTGCCTCACAAAGAGGCACGAGCGCGCAGACCGTAATTTTTTCCCGCGATAGTTCACTAACAAGCGATTTTCCCAAGAGGATTCTATGGCAACGATTTTTGTCCCAACTCCAATGCGAAAAATTACACGCGGGCAAGGCAAAATTCAGATTCAAGCAACCACGTTGCAAGAAGCCTTTGAACATGCCGAAGCCGCATACCCCGGCTTTCGCGAACGCGTTCTCGACAACAAAGGCGAAATCAAACGGTTCATCAATGTTTTCATCAACGGCGTGGACGTTCGCCGGCTGCAAGGACGCGAAACGCCTGTGCAGGATACCGATGAAGTCGCGGTCATTCCTGCAATGGCAGGAGGCGCATGAGCGACACTATCCTCGTTTCCGCTCCATGGCTGCACGAACACTTGAGTGATGCGAACGTCCGTGTGGTCGATGCGCGTGTGTCTGACCCGCGCTTGCCGATGGGCTACAAAGCGTCGCACATTCCGGGCGCGGTGCCGTTTGATTTGAATCGCGACATGTACGAAATGGCTCCCGGCGGTCCGCGTGTCAAGGCTGCCGAGGCGCTCGCGCACATTTTGGGACAACGCGGCATCGCGAATGATTCGACCATCGTGTTGTACGATGAAGGGACCGGTCCGCTGGCGGGAACGGTGTATTGGCTGTTGAAATATCTCGGGCATGCGGACGTGCGCGTTTTGAACGGCGGCTGGCACGCCTGGCAGCAAGCCGGCGCGCCGACGACTCAAGACATACCCCGCGTGCAGCCCATGACCTACACTGCACGCGTTGACGAGAATCAACACAGCACGGCGGAATGGATTCAGGCAAACATTGACCGCGACGACATGGTGCTGCTCGATACGCGCATGGACAGTGAATATTATTCGGGTCACATTCCCGGCGCGGTGAATCTTTCGTTCGACGAGGCGATTGATTTTCCCACACAGGGACTCAAGGACGCGGATGTTTTGCGCGCCCAATTTGAAAGCGTCGGCGTAACGCCGGATAAAGAAATCGTCGTCTATTGTGGTTCGGGTGCGCGTTCGGCGCATTCGTATCTGGTCTTGAAATCGCTTGGCTATCCGCGCGTGCGAAATTACAAAGGTTCCATGATGGACTGGGCGCGGCAGCGTGGGCTGCCATTAGAATAGTGTCGAGTTTCAAGTGCCACGCCTCCTGTTGAATTGTGCATGACGTGCCACCTGACACCTGACACCTTACACTTTTTATGTCTCGCTGGAATCCAATTATCATCAATGCACCGTCCGACATTTCCGCCGATGAGACGTTTGACCTCAAAGGCGAAATTTGTCCGTACACGTTCGTCAAATCGAAATTGATGTTGGAGATGATGGAGCCGGGACAAATTCTCCAAGTGATTGTTGACAATGACGAATCGGCGAGCAACGTTCCGAAATCGCTGACGAATGAAGGCAATACCGTACTCGGCACGGAAAAAATCAACGAGACGGATTGGATGATTACGGTGAGGAAAAAGTAACCATGTTAGGTTTCACCAACGACCAAATTTATCGCTACTCGCGTCACATTATTTTGCCCGATGTCGGCGGCGCGGGACAAAAGAAATTGTTAAAGGCAAAGGTGCTGCTCGTCGGCGCGGGCGGGCTCGGTTCACCGACTGCGATGTATCTCGCGGCGGCGGGTGTTGGCACGCTCGGCATTGTGGAATTTGATAACGTAGATTTATCAAATCTCCAGCGCCAACTTTTGCATCGGACAAAAGACGTGGGGCGTCCAAAAATTGACAGCGCGGAAGACACCATCCACGCGTTGAATCCCGATGTTCGCGTCGTCAAACATCAAGTCGTTCTCGATTCGACGAACGTGATGGACATCATCAAGGATTACGATATTGTCGTAAACGGCACGGACAATTTTCCAACGCGCTATTTGATAAACGACGCGTGTGTGTTTGCGGGCAAGCCGTTGGTGGACGGTTCGATTTTTATGTTTGAAGGACAGGCGACGGTGTACGATGCCGCGCACGGCGGTCCGTGCTATCGCTGCTTGTTCCC
>CALMZO010000141.1 GCA_937870825.1 uncultured Chloroflexota bacterium
ATCCCACGACGACCGAGGTCCGCGTCGAGCTCGAGGAATCGGGTGGTGGCACGACGATGGTCATGACGCATCTCGGCATCCCCGCGGGCTCCCCGGGTGCGGTCGGATGGACGATGGCGCTCGACAAGCTCGCGCCCGGGTCCGACAATCGCGTGATGTATATGGTGGTCGATCCGTCGAACCGTCGCGAGCACAAGCCCGAATGGAAAACAATTGCAGAGGTCGCCTCTGACAATCTCGCGTTGATTGCAGATCGCAATGGCAGAGTCCATATGTTTACGCTCAATGCGGATGGCGCCGTTCGGTCTTTGTCGTGGCGCGTGGGCGCGGAACCTGATGCCACCGGCAATTGGCATGAACTTGGCGGCAGAATGCAGGATACGGTTTATGCGGCGGCTTCCGACGAGGGCACCATTTCACTGGTCGCACGTGGGCAAGATGGAATGGTCTATCATGGTACATTTGACGAGCTCGTACGCGATCATGAACGATGGTCGCCGATCGCGCGTTTGGACGGCGCTATTTTGAGCGTGCTGATTTCCAATGACGGCTCTGTGCATGTGTTTGGCCAAGAGCGCGCGGGACAGCTGTTGGAGAGAGGGTTTGAGGGGAAGGGATCGCGCGAGTGGCGGCGCGAATGGAAGATGATCGAAAATGTTCCCGAAGGCGAGCTCGTGTTCGGCAGGGGCGACGACAATTCCATTGCTGTCATTAGCGCAGGCGAAGAGGGAAGCGTCTATTACAAAGAATGGGAAGACGGTCGTTGGCGACGCGGCGCGGACGAATGGGCGATTCTGCGGCCTGAGGATTTGGAACAAAACGAGCAGCAGCAAGACAATGATGAGGGTTCTCGGGATCGGCAAGCAGCTGCGGAAAGCGCGTGAACTCATTTTCCAATCGTGAGCAGATTTATACTCCCCGAATCGTGCAATCATCTGTTGATGGGGCGAAATCTTGAAGCATAAACCAACTCCTCCTTCTCTCCCCGGCTTGCCCGTCATCGGCAATTTGTTGGAATTTCAAAAAGACCGTTTCACTTTGCTGCGGCGCGGCTTTGAGACGCTCGGTCCTATTTTTACGATTCATCTCGGACCGAAACCTGCCGTCGTTCTTGTGGGCCCCGAGTATCACGATTTCTTTTTTCGCGAAACGGACAAGATGCTCTCGATGGACAGGGCGTACGAATTTTTGAACGCGATGTTTAAAGGCGTGGCGTTCACCGCCGGACCGTCGGAATATGACGCGCAGCGGCACGTAATTCTTGCGCCGTTTGCCGGGAAAAAGATGCCGGGCTATTTAGAAATCATGGTGGACGAAATTTCTGCGTGGCTGGACGGTTTGGGCGAGCGTGGTGAATTTGAATTGGTCTCGGCGTTTCAACGCATCACGCAACTCGTCGGGGCGCACGCATTGATGGGCAAAGCGTTCCGTGATGAGATGAATGACGAGTTTTGGAATTTGTATGCGGAATTGTCGGCGGGCATTGACCCTGTTTTGCCGCCGCACTTGCCCCTTCCAAAATTTATCAAACGCGACCGCGCCCGCGCGAGACTTGCCGCGATTATTCAACGTGTCATTGACGAACGCCGCGCGAACCCGGAAATACATAACGATTTTCTCCAGGATTTTGTGGAAGCGAAATATAAAGATGGGCGCCCGTTGCCCGATGAGTTAATCATCAGCATCATTCTCGGGCTCGTCTTTGCGGGACACGAAACAACGGCGGGGCAGGGCAGTTGGGCGCTGATTCTCTTGTTGCAGCATCCAAAGTATTTTGAACTGGTGCGCGCAGAACTGGACGAACATTTTCCGCCCGGTACGCCGTTTGACCACAAAGTGATGCGAAATCTGCGGCATCTCGATTGGGCGCTGCAAGAGACGGAACGTTTACGTCCCTCCGCGGATGTGATTTTTCGGTACAATCTCAAGTCGTACGAACTGGGCGGCTATCAGATTCCAAAAGATTGGCTGACGATGCTCGCCCCGCGCGTGTCGCATGTCAATCGCGAAATTTTTTCAAATGTTGATGAATACGACCCGCTGCGTTTTTCATCCGAACGCGCAGAACACAAAGTTGCCGACTATACGTTGATTGGGTTCGGCGGTGGCAGACATCGCTGTTCGGGAGCGAATTTCGCGCACAATGAAATGGCGGCATTTCTCGCATTGACCTTGCAGCGTTTGGATATGCATTTACTGGACAAGGATCCGAGCGTCAATTATGGTCTTGGTGCGCCGCGTCCAACGGCAACGCGGATTAGGTTTCAGGAACGTGTACATTCAACAGACCCGGCACTTATGGTCACAGCATGAAATCCTTTTTCAATTTCGGAAGACCCAACTCCACTCCCAAATCAAGCAGTGACGGCGTCAAACGTCTGTGGCTGGATATGGGCGACCCCGGCGTTTTCGTTTATCCATCCGGCGCGCACGACCGTTGGCAAGACCACGGGCTTGGCTTGTTGCGGACGATTCTCCATAACAACGGTATCGAGACCGATTTGTTCTCACTGCGTTCGCTCAAGAAATGGGAGGAACTACCAAAACGGTTGCTCGGGTACGACCAACTCATTATGAACGTGCGGAGTTATACGTATCCCTTTGCGTACAAGTCCGCGCAAATGTTCAAGCAGGTCAACCCGAACGGCATCGTCATCACGGGTGGAATGCACGCGACCGTCGCGCCTGATGAAATGGAAAACGTTCCCGAATTTGATTACATCTGCGGCGGACCGGGCGAAAATACAATTGTTGATTTGGTGCAAGAGCCGAAATCATTTCCGCGTCAAGTGATGGGCGTCGGCACCAAGAGCATGTCGGAATGGCCCATGATGGACCGCACGATGTGGCCCAACCCTAAGTTAAAAGATTTTCCGTGGCCCCTCGAACCGGAATGCGGCTGGGGACCCGGACCCGTCGCGACGGTGATTACTTCGCGCGTGTGTCCGTGGCAATGTGTCTTTTGCAACGAGGCGTCTTACATTCCGAACATGGGACGCAAGAGCGTTGACCAGGTGATTGACGAATTGAATTTTCTTGATACGCATTATGGTCCGCTCGGTTCCGTCGTCATTCACGACTCGATGTTTTTCCAACAACCGTCATGGCTGCACGAGTGGCTCGAAAAATATCCGCGCAAGGCGAACAAAATCTGGCCTTACTGGGCGGCGGGACGCAGTGACACGGTGCGCCAGTGGCCCGATTTATTCGAAGCGCTCGTACGCGAAACAAATTGGAATATCATTTCGATTGGTTTTGAATCGGGCAGTGACCGCGTGCTAAAAATTTTGAACAAAGAATGCACTGCCGAAGACAATCTCGTCGCGATCGAACATCTCAACCGCATCGGCGATGAAATGGAACGCGCGGGACAGGACCCGCCCAAATTTTGGGCGAATATCATGCTCGGCATTCCCGGCGAACGTCCCGAAGACGCGTTTGAAACGATGCGGATGTTGAAACGCATGAAGCGCGTGCTGCCTTCGATTTCGTATTACGCGCCGTACCCCGGATCGCTGCTCGGCTATCAACTCATTGCCGAAGGCAAGAGCTTGATGTCCAAAGAAAATTATCACCGCTACCCAAACGACGAAAAACTGAAAGGCATTGATTACAAGTTTTACAATGACCTGATGGCGGGCAAGTTCGATGCGGAAATTAACAAGGGGATGAACGGCAACGCGCGCGGCGCCGAACTCTACGCGGGTCAGTTGATAAAGGCGTAGCAATGAGGACTGAGCGATGAGCAATGAGCTTTGAAGCTCTGTCGTTTGTCCTCCGTCCTGTGTCATTCGTCACATGTCGAGTTT
>CALMZO010000142.1 GCA_937870825.1 uncultured Chloroflexota bacterium
CCTTGCGCGACAGCTTGGGTGGCATTGACGAGCATGCGAATCGGGTGCGTCAAAACCAATGTCAGAATATATGCCGCGCCAATGCCAAGCATCGAAACCAACAGCGTCGTCAAAAGCATTTGCCACGTTAAATCATTCACCGCGCGTTCAACGCTTTTTTCGTCGAGACCAATGCGCGCGGTTCCGGCGCGTCCTTCAAAGATAGGCACTGCAATGTCGTGAATGATGCCTTCGTCGGTTGAAAATTCAACCGTGTGTGCGCGCTCGGTTGGCGCAACTTGATTTTGCTCCAGCAGATTGCGCGGAAATCTATTGTCAAAGGAATGAACCAAAACCCGCCCATCCGCATCCAGCAAAAATACATACCGCAAATCACTGTTGTTGCTCAACGTATCCTGTACAAGTTCATGCAGCGCATACGTGTTGCTAATCAATATCAAATCTGCCGAACGCGCCGCGAGGTCGCGCGCAATCGAGACGCCGCGTTCGTGCAACCGCGCGGTAAGCGCGGTTTTCATGCTGATACGCACCTCCCAGATAATTCCAAACCCCAACAAAAGCACCAAGCCCAAAACGATGCCCATGATTTTGGCGCGCACACTGGGTCGCAGCAACCACGCGCGCGTGGAGCGAATGAAATCGGTTGGGTTCGGGATGGCAAGCGTGAGGTTCATGGGAGACAAGCGCGAGCGACGAATGGTTAGGGCGCGGTATTCACTTGCAGTTCCATCGTGCGCGCCGAATCGTAAATGTGGTCGGAAACGACGACAAAGCGGTCAATCATCAGGTCTTGCAAAATCCTTCGTCCTTGTTCCTCTCGGTCGGCTTGTATCAATATTTCGCGCAGCAAGAGTTTGAGTTGCGGGTCGAGCTTGGGATTGACAACAACAGGCGGGATTCCAAACGGCGGCGAACGGTGAATGACGCGCGTTCTCGTTCCGATGCTTGGCTCACGCGCAACCAAAAATTCATACACCAAATTGTCCACGTTCGCGCCGTCCGCTACGCCGTTCGCAACCGCGCGAATTGCGTTATCGTGGCTGTAGGTGAAAAATGTGCGCGCAAAAAATTCTTCGGGGGTGGTTTGGAAGGCGCTCACCAATTGCGTTGGATACACGCGCCCGGTCAACGAAAGCGGGTCCGTAAATGCAAACGTTTTGCCTCGCAAATCTTGCATCGAACGCGCGGGACTGTCAGAGGGGACAATCAAAAGGGAATAGTACGCCGTTTCGCCCTGCACTTGCGGCGCGACCAACAATTCCATTCCAAACTCGCGCTGTCCGATAATATACGCGCTCGTGCAGACAAAAGCCATATCCACATCGCCGCGTTGAATCAATTCATTCACTTCGGCGTATGTCATGCGCTGCACCAGTTCAACCGGGCGACGCAATTTTGCGCCGATATATTCAAGCAGCGCGCTGTAGCTTTCTACATTGCCTTTGGGTGAAATGACGGCAGCCACCGCGATACGCAGGGGTTTGGTGCTTGAAGATGAAAACGTCGCGGACAAAACGGGTTCCGTGTCCACAAAGCGCACCGTCGGCGGAGGCGCAGTTGAACACGCCGCCAAAACGAGCGCGCCGAGAAAAAATGCTATGACGTGTCGCATGGCGCTAGCATACTCTTGGCATCGTTACGCTGGGGATTGTCAAATGACCTTAAAAGAAGGTGACAAACAAAAAGACATTTGGAGATGTCCGGCTCGACCGCTTATGGGACTTTTGACCAATTGAATGAATGCCTCTGCGTTGACCACTTTTGGCGACAATTTAGGTGACCTTGCAGTCCTTCACGATTGATTTTTTTCTTCCAACTCGATTGAATTCAAAACTCGCCCATGTGCCGATATTTACGGGAGATCCCGCACAAAAAAGTGCGACTTTATTGGTACATATATAGTATGAACATACTCACTTTCTTGTTACTCGGTGTTTCGATGCAAGAAAATTCTCTTACGCATGTTTTTATTGTTTGGTTCACTGCAAAATTTCTGATGCCTGAGGAATTGCTGATTCGACTTTGCCGCTGAAACTTTTTTCGTCCACTCATGCTTTCAGGTTTCTAAACCCGATTTTGTTTTTCCACGTTCATCCGCATTTGTCCGCGTCCCAATCGGTGTTTGAATGTTTCATCCTGCATTCGATTGATTACACTTCTGCTTTCCTCATCTCAAACACAAATCCCCACAAACAAAGTCGTTTGTTCTCAAGCATTCCAAACAATTCCCGGCATTATCCAACCCTCTTGAAATCATCCAAATTTTCCGAGCAAAACAAGAACATCCTCTCAAATAATCATCTCGCCAAAACGTTGACTGTGGCGTGCGGTTCTGATATGTTACTCACGCTTACAATCAATCAGTTTCCTCTACATCCTTCAAAGAGGCGCGTCGTTTTCTCGGCGACGATGGATTACGCGGCGGTGTCGTTTCCCAATGTGTAATCAGCAAAACAAACGAGAAGCCTTTGCCCCACGCCGTTTCGCTCATCGCAAAACGAATACACCTCTCGGCAATTTCGTTTGTCCTACCAACGAAATCGTTTCCCATGCGCGCCCCACAGTCTTGAAAAACCACACACGCGCAATGTTGGAACCACGGTTCCCGATTGCTCTGCTGTAGCTGTTTCTCGTAATCACCCAAAAGAAATTTTATGCGTCGAGTCATTTTTCTGTTCGTACTGTTTGGCTCATTGATATTCGCAGGATGCAATGGGGGCGACCCATTACCAACACAAACGCGCGTATCAAATATCGCATCGCCGGTTGTTACAAATTCGCGACACTTGAACCAACGAGTACTCCAAGCGCAACACCGACCAACACATTCACACGCACAGCGACGCCGACGTTTACCAAATCGCGCACGCCATCGCCAACCGCGACATCTACAGCATCTCCGACGCCAACCGCAACTCTAACATCAACCAAACACGCGACGAACATTCCACCCGAACAACTCGCGCTCAAACATTTCCTTGAGGGACGCGCGTGGCTGAACTCGACCGAGCCAAAAGATGTTGCCAAGAGTGCCGCGCGATATTTTTCGGGTAAGGCATTGCAGCAAACGCTAGACGAAGCGCAGTGGGAAATCGAAAATCGCGCGCGCTTCAAAATCGGTGAATTGACGGACAACCTGTGGTCTGCAAAAAGCGACGAGGGCATTCTGATTTTTGAAACGACACGCGCAGGCAAAGCAGCGCAGTATGACGAGAATTGGCAAGTGGTCAACGAGTTTGAAGTGAATCCGCTTTCCATTGTTTATGTGATGACATTCGATGAAAACGACAAACGCTGGAAAGTGAATTACACCAAATCAGCTGTGGACAAGGTAACGGGCAAATCATTGCTCGACCAATAAAACCAAATACGATTCAGAAATAAAAAGGCGCATCTCGCAAGGATGCGTCTTTTTGTTTTGCAAGGAGGTCTGAGTGAATTTCACGACGGAATAGAAACTCATATGCAAAACAAAATGGAGGAACCCATGAACGCACAAGAAATGGAACGACGTTTTCTCGGAAACTTTATTCACACGCTCCCTGTCAACGAGCAAGTGAATTGGCTGCAAGCACAGCCAGAGATTGAGCAAGCATTAAACGCGAGAGCGAACGGAGAAAATTGGATGACAACTCCGTTTGTCGATGCGCTCAATGTCATTCGCCAATCGCGGGCGCAACAAGTCGAGCTCAATCAGTCGTGCGAACAACCTGCCAATTACTTCACCATCGCGACAGTGTTGACCGAGGCGACGCTGCCACAAGGAGTTGTCGTCAGTATCACGCCGCGCGACATTGCACTCGACACGCGGCTCGAACGCCAAGTGACGCTCGAATTTATCGCGAGCAATTCCGTCATTGCGCGTTACAACCTTGACCCGAAAGTTGGAAAGGGAAAACTTGCCGCGTCATACAAAAAGTTCGTGCGCGAACATCTCGCCGCGCGTTTGGCAAACCGCGCGAGGCAAACGTGACTCGCGCCAAAATCACACCACCTCAACACAACGCGTAATCGCAAGTCGGTTGCGGTTACGCGTTCCATTTTTCCAAATGATTCTGTGCGCGGTTGACCAACCTCGCGGTCAGCCGCGCACAGCCCCAAAAGAGGACAGCCCATGTTGAACATGAATATCACTCACTCGTTTCCCATCACAAGCGACGACGCATTGGGGACCCACAACGACGATGCTCAATTGGAGCGCGCAGTCAACTCGCTGATGATGGTCATGGCGCTCGAAAATTCGGGAATGTTCGAGGACCTTGCCCAAGTGACGCCCGAGTTTGACGAACTCGAAAACGAACTCGCCTCGTTGCAAATGAATGAACTCCGCACTGCGTACGAACGCGTAGAGCAAACCGAGATTGCACTCGACGCCGCGCTGGCATTGGCGAATGCGAACGCTGAAACCGAATTGCAGTCTGCGCGCGGCGCGGTAGAAGAGATTGCACGCGAAATCAATCGCCTGTGCGACGAGGCGACCGCACTTGAAAATGAATTCGAGCCGCAGTACCAACAACTCGCGCAAGCGATGGAAACGGAACGTCAGCGCGCGACAGAATTGCGAAACAAAGCGACGGGACTCAATCTCGAAGCGCGTTCGCAGTTTGAGTCAAAAGTCGAGTTGGTGTTGCAAGCGCGCCTACAGCCAGTTGAACAGCAATATGCGGCATTAGAAGCGGAACGCTCCGCGCGTCGCCATCCGCTTGAGGAACAGATTGCTGCGCTCGAATCACAGAAACGCGAACGCGAACAAGAACTGGAACGAGTAACGAACGGACAAAGCGAAACGCAACAGCGCGCGTTGGCGTTGCGTGAGGGTCATGCAGACGAAGGCGCGGCATTGTATAACGCGGTGCGTGAACTGTTGGCAGCGCGCGAACATTTTGGCGCGTATGTCGAACGCGTGGAGAAAAATCTGGATGCGCGTTTTCGCATCAAAGAAATCGCCAAACGACACACACATTTCGTCGAACGCGCGCGCCTCGAATTGGATGCGCCAATCAATGCACAAGGCGCGCTGGCGCGAGCGAAAGAGGGAGAGATTCAAGATGCCGAGCGCCTATTGGAGCTTGCCCTACGCGGCAGTTTGGACGAGAGCAAGGCGAATGAAATTCGACAAGAGATTGCGCGTGCCGAGTACGCGATTCTCGTCAAAACATGGGAGCAAGATTTGATACGCCGCGCGCCCCAATTGAACGGGATGAATGTGGTCAATCGCTACAAGGAGAATATTGCTGCCAAAAGCCGAGAGGTGGGCTACGCATCCTTGTCACGCGACCTCGCGCGTGCAGTGGCACATGCTGAAAAAACTGCGGGACAAGGCGTCGCCGCGCGACGACGCGCGTTGGAAGCACACGCCGCGCAATACATCAACAGTCAAAACAAATTCTTTTCCGCGCAAGTGATGCCCGATTCCGGGCGCGTGATGATTGCGGTGAAGAAGAACGGGGTGTGGTTGCGGCACGCGCTTTGTCAAATGGTTCAAGCCGACGCAAGCTATGAAATAAAGACCAACTATTACGAACACAAAACCGCGCTGGACGACCAAGCCGAGTGGGACACACGACGCGCGCGTTTAGAAAGACGCCTGCCATCTTTGTTGAACGAAGAGGGTGAAACCGAAACAACACAAGGGATGACGAGATAAATCTTGAAAGTGCAACCGTTGGTCAAACTGTGCGGAGAAAGGAGGTGAGGTTGGCGGGGCGGAAAAATCATTTCCCGCGCCGAACGCTTTGAACAAAACAACCAGTTTTTCCGAATTGAGTTCGGCGCCGTTCGACTGGAGCGATTTGTCGCCGAGCCAGATTGCGCCTGTGAGTCACGTCAACGGACCTGTACTCATCAACGCTGCGGCAGGCACGGGCAAAACGCGCACGATTACGTATCGCATCGCATACATCATTGAGCAGGGCAACGTGTCCGCACATTCCATCCTTGCGGTTACGTTCACGCGCAAGGCGGCGCGCGAAATGGTGCAGCGTCTTGAAAAATTGTTGGGCACAGACCTCGCGCAGCAGATTACCGCCGTCACATATCATGCGCTCGGACTCAAGATGCTGCAAGCGTATGGTGACCGTCTCGGCTATCAACCCAAGAAACTTGTCATCTACAATCAAGCCGAAGCGCGTCAAGTGTTGTTGGAGGCAATGCGCGCAGTCGGTGCGAATCAAGGCATTTGGGACGTGCCGAGTGTTGCTCAAGCCATCAAGCATTGGAAAGACAATCGTGTGACGCCCGCAGATTTTGCGAGCACGGATTTCCGCGATGACTTGTGGAATCGCACGATGCGCCGCATCTATGAATGTTATCTCGAAAAAATGCGCGAGGCGAACGCGCTCGACCAAGACGATTTGATTTATCAAACCTGTCTACTGTTGGAAATCGAAGACGTGCGCCAAATGTGGCAGGAACTTTTCCACTATGTCACGGTGGACGAGTTTCAGGATACGAGCATCGCGCAGTATGGCATTGTGCAAATGTTGGCGTGGAAACATCGAAATCTCTGCTGTGTGATTTCGCCCGCGCAATCCATCTATTCGTGGCGCGACGCGCAGACGGATACGGTGCTGCGTTATCTGCGCCAAGATTTTTCGGAAATTGTCGAGTACGCACTGCGCGAAAATTATCGTTCGACCGAGCAAATTGTTCGCACAGGCGAGGCGCTTGTCGTCGAATGGAATTACGGTCCGCAAGTGCTTGTGCATCGTGGTCAAGGCGAGCATGTACAAATTGCGGAATTTCAAACCGAATGGGAGGAGGCAGATTTTATCGCACGCGAAACGCAGCGTCTGCTTGACGAAGGATTTCGCGGGCGCAACATTGCAATTCTCTATCGCACGTGGGCGCAAGCGCATGTGATTGAGCAAGCATTCTTGCAGGCAGGGATTCCATATGCGATTGTTGGCGACAGATATTTTATGGATCGCGCCGAAGTGCGAGATTTGCTCGCGTACCTGCACATCGCGTATTACACGAACGCGGCGGCAGAAGTGCTGCAACAAGAAATCGGTTCGGTGCTGCGGATTCTCAATCGTCCCGAACGCGGGTTAGGACGAGCGGTGTTGCGAAAAATTCAAAAGGGGAGTTCGGGACTCACTATAGTGATGCTGTACGACGCGATGGGACGCGACGATTTGAGCGATGAAATCAAAGATGCTGTGAACGAATTTCTCAAAGTCATTTTTGATGTGCAAGATTGCGAAGGGAGCGTAACCGAACGAATTGATTTCATCCTTGAGCGCACCGCGTATCGAGACAGTTTGGGCGACGCACTTGAAGGACGACGCAAACGCTTGAGTTTGGAAATGTTGCGGAGTATGCTCGCCGCGTACGAAAATGCAGAAGACCCACTGGCGGAATTTTATCGCGATCTGCAAATCAGCGGCGTCGCCGATGTCGGTTTTGGAGAGGATGACCGCTTTGTCACGCTTTCCACAATTCACGCGGCGAAAGGATTGGAATGGCTCGTCGTCTTTTTGGCGGGTGTCGAGGAACACATTTTCCCCAACGCGCGCGCATCAAAAACACAGCGCGGATTGGAAGAAGAATACCGTTTGGCACACGTGGCGGTGACGCGCGCTCGCGCCAAACTTTATATGATGTACGCTTTGAGTCGCGCGAGCGATGACGGAAAAATTGTCGAACACGGTCCCAGTCCGTTTCTCAAAAAAATTCCGCGCGAGTGCATGACATTCACGCGGACACGCAACCAAAATTATTTTGCCAAAGGAAGGCGCACACTCGAACGAGTTGCGCTCTCTTTTTTTACAGGAGGTGTACGATGCTGACAGACAACTTGCTTTCTGCTGCCAAGATGGAATGGTTTGATTTCGATACCGTGCCGTATGAGGAACAATGCGCTCAAGTGGGCGAACCGAACGCGTTGCAAAAAATGAAAGAAGAAGTGAAACGAACCAAGGCGCTCTTGATTCAAAAATTCGGCGAACCGCCCATCGGCGTCCTGATTCGTCCACATCGCAACGAACATGACTTTGGATTCTATTACTCACTCCGACTGTACTATAACCCGAACTTGCCCGATGCTGTCGCGTATGCGATTGCGTGCGAAGCCGAATTCCCAGAAACGTGGGAAGATACCGCGCCGGTGAATTGGCGCAAGTATCTATCCAAGACAGAACACAATCCAGTGCAACAAGAAGCCATCTAAAAAAATCACCGCAAATTTGAAGAGAGGACGCAGAAATTTCTGCGTCTTCTCTTTTTTGTTCGGAGGAAATCACCATGAACAAATTGCGCTATGTCGGTTACGGATTGTTGCTTGCACAGTTGGCAATGTGCGCCAAAGGTTCAAAGCATCCGCGCGGTTGTCGCTGCGCGCAATGTCAGCGCGAAAAGAGTGACCGACGCGCCTCGGCGCGTCAGTTGTGTGAGTTGATGGGAATGAACAATGGCACACTCGACGATGCCCAATTCATCGCGTTTGCATTGCAATACGACCGCGACGCACTCGCCGCGCCGCAGCGTCAAGCCATCGAAGAATTGGCGCGACGCAATCCGAAATTGCTGGATGACCTGCTGCAAGATATTCAAGCGTAAAGGTTTCAAGACAAAATGCACACTCTCCGTGAACTGCCCGCCGAATTGAATCCATTGGTTCGCATGGACCACAACGGCGCGCAGATTCTTGCCAATCACGAACTCATCGCCGTTCTGCTCGGCGATGCGCCGCACTGCGATAACGCGGTTGATTTGGCGGAACGATTGATTGCGCAATACGGCGGCATCGGCGAACTCGCGCGCTTGCCGATTGGCGAATTGATGAATCACAAAGGCATTGGCTTTGGGCGCGCGCGCCGACTTGTCGCGACATTTGAACTTGCGAAACGAATCAGCGTGCCTGAACAAGAACGCGTGCGCGTGAGCTGCCCCGCCGACATTTTCGCGTTGGTGAGTGACATGCAATATCTCGAACAGGAACAGATGCGGGTGGTGCTTTTGAATACCAAGAACCGCGTTATCAAAATTGTCACAGTGTATCAAGGCAGCGTCCACACCACCGTCGTTCGCATTGCAGAATTGTTCCGTGAAGCGATTCGTTGGAACGCCACTGCCATCGCGCTCGTTCACAATCATCCGAGCAGTGACGCGACTCCGAGTCCCGAAGATGCAGCCATCACGCGCGAAATCGTCAAGGTGGGACAATTGATGGACATTGATGTTGCTGACCACATTGTTGTCGCTCAAGGTGCAAGGTTTGTATCGTTACGCGAACGCGGGTTGGGATTCTAAACGCGCGTCATTGAAAAAAATGGCAAAGTTTCCAAAAACGCGCGATTGACAATCTATAATGTTCGTGATGAATTGCGTAACGGAACAGGCAGCATGACGCAAAACGACAAAACGAAATGGGAGGAACGCAAAGAACGCGTGCGCGCGGCGAACCCAATTCGATTCATCGCCGCGCGCTATACCCAATTAACGCGCGCGGGGCGACAACTCAAGGGCTTGTGTCCGCTGCATCAAGAGGACACGCCGAGTTTTGTCGTCTATCCCGAACAAGGACGCTGGTGGTGTTACGGTGCATGTCAAACGGGCGGCGATGTTTTCAAATTGGTGATGTTGAAAGAGGGGTTGAATTTCAAAGCGGCGCTCGCGTTTCTCGAAAACGAAATCGTCGTGGATTCATCGCAAGTTTCAATTGCGCCTCCATCGCACGACAAAGAACCATCACAATCTTTGCCACAAATCACAGAAGAACACTACACATATCTCACGCTCGCGAAAGATGTGTATCGCGCGGCGTTGGGGCATGAGCATCGTTTGCTGCGGTATCTGGATGAACGGCGCATTGACGGCGAAGCAGTGCGCCGTTTTCAAATCGGTTATGCCGACGGCGAAAGTTTGCA
>CALMZO010000143.1 GCA_937870825.1 uncultured Chloroflexota bacterium
TGTTGGATGTTGGATGTTGGATGTTGGATGTTGGATGTTGGATGTTGGATGTTGGATGTTGGATGTTGGATGTTGGATGTTGGAAATTTCGATTTCACGTTTGACGTTTCACGTTTGACGTTTGACATTTCACGTTTCACTGGTTACTGCTCACTGATTACTCCCGACTTGCTTTACCATCTCCTCCACTACCTCGCGCCAATCTCCGACAATTCCATAATCGCATTGTTTGAAAATATCCGCGTCGGGGTTGTTGTTGATAGCGAGAATCGTTCCCGCGCGTTGAATGCCGACGGTGTGATTGAACGCGCCGCGCACACCGAGCGCAATGTACAAATGCGGCGAAATCGAACGGCCCGTCAAACCGATTTGCAGTTGACGCGGCAGCCAGCCGCTGTCCACCACACGCCGCGTTGCGCCAATGTGTGCGTCGAGCGCGCGGCACAGTTCTTCCACCTTTGGTAAATTTTCTGCCCCGCCGATGCCCATACCGACGCCGATGATAATTTCCGCGTCGTCGAGATGAACACCTTCATCCGTCACGCGTTCGCGGCTCACAAAATCCACGCGACTCGAAACATCATCTACCGTCAGTCCAATCGTCTGCGCGCGGCGATTCGGATTTGCTTGCGCGCGTTCCAACATGCCGGGACGTACGGTCGCCATCGCGGGGGATGTCTTTGTCAAAATGGGCGCGACGATGTTGCCGCCGAACGCGGGTTTGAGTTGCACGAGATTACCCTGCGCGTCGAGATTCAATCCAATCACATCGCCCGTGAGACCGATGTTTAATTTTGCGGCAACGCGCGGGGCGAGGTCACGCCCGTTCGCCGTAGATGGGAAAAGCACCGCGAATGGTTTGTGTTGCGCGATTGCGCCACTGACGATACGCGCGAATGGCTCTGTCGCGTATCGCGCGAGCGCGGAATGTTCCGCGAAATAAATTTTGTCTGCGCCGTGCGCGGCGAGCGACTCGGCAAATCGTCGCACATTCGCGTCGAGCAACAGCGCGCAAACTTCGCCGCCGCTTTCCTCTGCGAGTTGCACCGCGCGTCCCAACATTTCCAAAGTCACGGGGCGGATTTCGTTTTCGATGATTTCGGCAAACACCCAAAACGATTTGGCGGGATTGTCACGCACCCGACCAACAGAAATGTGCGCGTGAGTCTCTAGTCTCCAATCCCCAAACAGACCTTCGCGCTTCAAATCGTCCAACGTCTCCCGCACAACGCGTTCGACCCCATCACTCGCTTGCCGCATAATTTTTTTGCGTTTCGGTTCGATGGATTCAATTGTTTCTACCCACGTCGGCGAACCTTGCAAACCAAATTCCGCAACATCGCCCAACTGCGCGGGTTCGATAATTTCGATGGGAACATCCTTCACGCGTTCCAAATCTTCGGGCACCGCGCGCAATGGTTTCGCCAATCGTTCCGTTGCCGTCAACAGCGCGGGCAAATCCCCGCGCCATCTTTCAAACCCGTCGTCAATCTCGCGGGTGACGAGAAAATTTCTGTCGAGTGTATTCCCACTCAGCCATTCAATTTTTGTCGCGCCCGTAATCTGCGGAATGTTCAACAACTCTGCGAGCATCGGCGGCACTTGGGCGGTCTCTGCGTCCGTCGCGTATTTTCCGCACAACACCAAATCGAAACCGATTTGCTCAATCGCTTTTGCCAACGCGCGCGCCGTCGCCAATGTGTCCGCGCCCGCAAAGCCGCGTCCGAGCAAATGCACCGCGCGGTCCATCCCCATCGCCAATGCTTCGCGCAGCGCGCTTTCCGCTTGCGGCGGACCCATCGTCACCACAATCGTTTCCGCGCCCGATTCCTTTTTCAACTGAATCGCGTGCGTCAACGCGCGTTTGTCGAAGGGATTGATTTCGGAATCAACACCCTCGCGAATCACGCGTTTCGCTTCGTGGTCAAATTTCAGTTGGTCAATGTAGGGGACTTGTTTGATACAGACAATGATTTTCATGTCACGAATCTTTTTTCTGAATTGTCACGAGGCCTGCGCCGAAAAGGATGACCATCAAAATCACTCCCACAATTCCAACCACAATCAGCCACGGCGAAATTGAAAATGCTTCCGGCGCGGCAGCCGCAACCGCTTGTCCCGCGCCCAGCGCGGCGAGGTCTGCCTGGGCTTGATTCAAAAACGTACTGCGCGTGCAAATGTTGGTTTCCAGCACGCCATCGCGCGAATTCGCATAAATCAAATAATCGCGTCCTTGCTCAAACGGAAAGCCGCACGTTGCGCCATTGCGCGCTGAAGCAACAACTAGCGTAGGTACTACCGCGCCTTTCCAAACGGTTTTGACTTGAAATGTCGCGCGCAGCGGGTCGGCGGAATTGATGTGAGGTCCGGGGTTTGTATCAACAACGGCAACAACGCGTCCCGCAAACACCGCGTCGGAATTGGCGATCGCGTCAAGCGGCGGCGGCGCTCCAACGCACGAACACGCGAACGCGCGCGCTTGATTTCCAAAAAGCAGCAGCGCCACAATTACAATGCTTGTGCTGATACGAAAAATTTTGCCCATGCCAATTCATACGAACGGCAGGATGTCGCCGATGCCCTGTTCGCGCGCGCGTTCGTACACGAACGAGCCCACCGCGACATCTTCCAACGCGATGCCGCATGATTTGAACAAGGTGATGTCGTCGTCGTTCGCGCGTCCTGTCGCGCGTCCACTCACGAGCGCGGACAGTTCTTGTACCTGATGCCAGCCGATTGCATTTTCAGAAACGGCAAGAATCAAATCGCCTGCTTCCAATTTTGTCTGTTCGACGGAATCGGCAAAAATTGCCGATGCGCGTTTCACCGTTTCGGTGTCCACCTCGCGGCGCGCTGCCCAATTTCCCCCCGCCGCGTTGACGTGCGCGCCCTGTTTCAACCATTCCCCCTGAACGACGGGCTGCGCGGCAGTGGTGATGGCGATGACCACATCGCTTTCGACAACCGCATCGCGCGCGGACGCGACAGGTTCAACCGTCACGTCCAACAACGCGGACATTTTTTCTGCAAATTGGGTTCGATGCGTTTCGTCGCGCGAAAAACATTTGACGTGTTCAAATGTGCGCGCGGCAAACACCGCTTGCAGCTGCGATTCGGCTTGCCAGCCCGTGCCGATGATGCCGATTGATTTTGCGTCGCGACGCGCAAGCAATTTTGTCGCGACGCCGGACGCCGCGCCCGTTCGCATTTGCCCGAGCCGATTTGCTTCCATGACGGCGAGATACGCGCCCGTGTTGGCATCGAACAGATGAAAATAAAAACGCGTCTCGCCGCGAAACGAGGTGTACGCTTTGAAACCGACATAGCCGCGCGCAAACCAACCGGCGGGCATCACATGCAGTACGCCCTGTGGTGCGCGCACGCGTTGACGCGGTTGATTTTGCGCCGCGCCGTTGCCAAAATCGCGCAGTGCGTGTTCGACGAGCCGCATGGCATCGCGCATCGTCAAAATTTTTTCTATGTCGCTTTCGCGGAGAAAAAGAGCCATGTCTGATTGTCACATCAAGGGGAACGGCAATTCCACGACGCGCGCCGCGTGACGAAACAATTCCACTTGCGCGCCAACGTCCACGTGCCGCCGCACATAACCGAGCGCGATATTTCCAAACATCGGCGAATGCGTTGACGATGTCACTGTGCCGACATCAATGCCGTCAAATTGAATCGCCTCGCCGCGCGCGGGCAAGAAATCGCTTTCCAAGAAAAGACCGCGCAAGTGGCGATTGACGTGTCCGCGATGCACAATGCGCGCAACCACTTCTTGACCCACATAACAACCTTGATCAACGCGAATTTGCATCACATCGGGAACTTCGAGCGCGAGCGTACTCGTATCAAAATCAATGCCCCAACGCGGCAAGCCCGCTTCGATTCGCAGCGTTTCTAAAACATCATCAGAAATTTTTGGCACATCATGCAGTGCGGTAAACAAATCGGGAACACCGGGTATAGGCATCATCACATCGTACGACGGCACACGCGCGCGCACAGAACGCACTACGCGCCCCGCCGTCACGTTGATATGCCCCCACACCCAATCGTACAACCGCGCGGGCGCGGGCGTTTCCAAGACATGTTCCGCCAGTGACGCGGCTTCTTTTCCGATGAGCGAAATACACATCCAGCGTTCTGTGACATCTGTAATCGTCACCTTTTCGCGGAGGATGTAGCGCTTGAGCGTGTTGAACAAGTTGTCGCGCGCAGCCAAATCCACAAACAATCCGAACACATCTCCATCGCGCAAGATGGGAAACGCCGCAACGAAATGTCCTTTCGCGTCCAACAGCCCGCTGTACGCACCCTGCCCAATTTTCAAATGTTCGACATCGGCCGTCACAATTTTATGCAGCCACTTTTGCGCGTCGGGTCCTTCCACGCGCAAAATGCCGACAGGAATTTCCGCCCAGCCCACATTGGAGACGATAGTGTTGTAGAGCGTGTCCATCTTTAATTCAATCGCTCGATTTCTTCTAACGCGCGGCGCAAATACACGCGCATCAATTCGGCATCGGACGCGTCGTTGTGCGCCAACAGATATTGTTCAAGAGAGATTGCGGCTTGCCGATATGCGCCGAGCCGCAGCGACAATAAACCAAAATCGCGAATTTCATCACCCGCGCGCGGGTCCACCAGCAAAATCTTGTCCACCGCTTGCCAGGCGCGCTCGATGTCTTGCTGCTGCAAAAAAACGGATTTCAAATTGCTCAACATGCGTATCAAAATATATTTGCTGTTGACCGCGTCGAGCCAACTCGCTTGAAACGGGATTGTCGGATTCACACTCTCGCGCACGCGCTGTTCGATTTTTGAACGCGACAAAATTTCGCCGCTGTGAAATGGGTCAAAGACAATTTCGTTTTCCTCGTCGCCCCATTTCACGAGAAAATGACCGGGCAGTCCGACCCCCACAATGGGCAATTTCAAACGCCGCGCGACTGCCAACACAATCACCGAAAGCGTAATCGGCAAACCCATTCGTCGCTCGATGACATCATTCAAAAAACTATTGCGCGGGTCATAATACTCGGCGCGGTTGCCGCGAAAATTCAACTCGTCGAAAAGATACGCGGTGAGTTTTGCAATCGTGCTGTGTGGGTTCCGCGCGTCGTCAATGCGCGCGCGCAGGGTTTCTGCCATGTCGTCCAATTGCTGCAAATAAAACGCTACATCCAATTCAGGATACTCGTCGCTCGCAATCACCAACGCCGCTTCGTCCAGAGGAACGTCTGCTTCCGGCACCTGGACCAGTCGCTCAAAATAGAGCCGCCATGCTTCATAGGTCATATCTGTCGAGGGCTAATAGAGGAACAGGGAAACAAGGATTTCTGTCCTGTTTCCCTGTTTCCGTTTTTGCTTGGCTCCCGAACGTCCCCGACACGACTCGAACGTGCGCGCACGGCTCCGGAGGCCGCTGCTCTATCCACTGAGCTACGGGGACACATTTTTCAAAACACACGCGAGTGTAGCACAACGAATACGCGTGGTCAAATAAAATGTCGGATTGCAGATAGCAGATTGCAGATATCACAAGCAAACCGCGTGACATCGGCTATGGATTTGTCTTGCGATAGAGAAAAGGCAAAAATTGTTTGTGCGGCGAAAAATCTGTCATCGCCCAATCCGCGTCAAAAACTTGTTTCCAAAATTCAAACGCTTGAAGCGATTCCACTTGCGTCGCGAGTTCGCGATTCAGTTTGTTGGACGTTTCCGAACCGTTGATGCTGCCGAGATGTACGAAACCCGTCGCGCTGTTCCCTACGGGATGCTCCATTTTCAACAGCACCATCTTCATGTGAATGCCGCGTTTCGTCGGATTGCCGAGCCGACATTCAATATCGTATGACGAAGCGAGTTGATTCACGTACACACACGTTTCGTAATTGCTGCGCGGGTCACTGAAAATGTCGTAAAACGAATCGAGCAAGATGCGTACGCGCGCGCCGCGTTTTGCCGCCGCGATGTATGCTTCGAGACGCAGATTCGGGTCAGCGATTGTGTTGCTCTTGCTGCTGCCCCAAAATTTGTATTCGTAAAGTTGTTCCACATAAAGTTCATCGCCTGCTTGCGCTTGCGCAACCATTCCCAACAGCGCATCCCTCGCGCGCAAACAATTTTCGGGACACTGCACCAATTCAATCGGAAACGCGCCTGTCGCTTGAAACGGCTGCGCGAATTTTGCCGCGTACCCTTTGCCGCCATCGTCATAGTTTGGCGCGAAACCGAAGGGCGGAAAATCATCCGTGTTTGTTCCCCAGCGCCGCACGTCGGCATGATGCGTCGGGTCAAAATCGCGCGCGAGAACATTTTGCGCGGCTTGTACGATTTCCGCGTTGTCAGTGATGAAATACCCGCCGCGCGAACCGAGCGTGCCGTCACTCTTGTCGTCGGCGGGCATCGCGTCGTCGCCAAAATTTTCCGAACCAATTAACACGCGCGCGTTATCAATCACCAACCACTTGCCGTGTTGATTGTCGTAGCGTTTGTGAATGTTCGCCTGCGGCTTGCTCGCCAATATCCAACATTCTCCGCCGCGCGCTTCAATCTCTTGGCAACCCCATTTGCCCTGCTCTTCCAATGCGCCGCCATCCAACAAAATCGAAATTTGCACGCCCGCTTCCAACGTCTCTGTGAGTGCGTCAATCATTGACGCGCTGTCCAGCGAATACATCTCCATCGAGATTGTCGCGGTGGCGTTGATGATTTCGTTTCGCACACACTCGAACAAATTATCCGGCGCAACACAGTATTTGATGGTCGCGTTTTGATTTGATTTCGTCGTTTGAAAAAATTCGTCGAGGTCCCAGCCGGGGTACAAAACTTTTTTGCCAAATTGATTGTCCGAAATGGTTTGCGCCCAATCGTCTGCCGTGTCGGTATCCGCGAACGGCAATCCGTCCGCTTCGCGCATTTTACGATAGAGAATTTGTCCTTCGCTCGACGCGCTGCCGAAATCGTACTCTTGCACTGCCGCGCCAATCCAATCGGGCGCGCCCAACGCGGCATTTCCGTACACCAGCGCGTCAATTACAACATCCGCATCATTTTGCAAAAAAATCTGGTCGCCCGCGTTCGTGAGCGAGGGCGCGCTGCCCGTCATGTCGGGAACGCTCGCGTCAAAATTCCCAGCGTATTCGTATGCGGGCAAAAACCCAAATTCACTCTCGAACGTCGTCGCCGATTTCGCAAGCCAAATTTTTTCGCCCGCATTCAACGCCGCGTCATTTGGAAACGCAACCGTCCCTTCGCCGTCGGAAAATTTCCAATCGGCAATTGAAATGCTTGACGCGGTGATGTTTTGAATTTGAATCGCTTCGGATGCTTCGCCGGTGACAAAGGGGTCGGCATAGACACCGGTGATGAGAATTGTGGGAGAGGGATTGGCGCGCGCGTTCGAGAAACACAAGAGGGCAAATAAAAAAACGAGCGCGAGCGAGAGCGTGGGAATTCTCATGCGGCGCAAGTGTAGCATATTCATTTGTGGAATTCAATCATTTTTCAAATTACCGGCATTGCGTCTGATGAATGCGCTCAACGCGCACACCTCCTTTTCAACCATCGCGGTAGATTTGAACGAACCCCTACCCACTTTGGCGCCGACGCACACGCCAACCGTCACACCATCGCCCACTCCAACACTTACGCCAACGCCCATCGTATAGCGTCCCGACGAAACATTGCAATCGGCAACGCGCGTGCAAACAAGTCTGTTTCAAGGATTGGCGAATGTTCGGATAGAAAACCCTTCGGGTCTCACCCCGCGCGCGATTTGAAAATAAACCACGACGGTGTATCGGTCTCATGCGAAATCACGGCGCGCACATTGTTGGCGCGACAAAATTCGTCCACCGCCGTTTTGACGCCATACCTCACACCGCGCCATTCGCCGTTGATGTAATCGTGTCCCGCTAAAATTCCGGTGCACTTGATTTTGGGAAACCACGCTTCCATGTCAAGCAAGACCGGTTCGAACTGATGCAGCGCGTCAATGTAACAAAAATCGAGCGCGCCATCTTGAAAATTTTCAGCGGCTTGCGGCGACGCTTCGCGCAGTAAAGTCGAACGCGCGCCGAACGGCGCGAGTTTTTCGCGCGCCCTCGCGTAACACGCGTCGTGCGACATTTGCGTCACAACCCTGCCATCCGCTTCAACCTCAACCTCCGATTCAAAATACGGGTCAATCGAAAATAATTTTTGCCCGCGCCAATGTGTGAGCAGGTATTGTGAATACGTGCCGTGCTTGACGCCAATTTCTGCGCCAATGCCGGTCAATTTCAGCGCATTCAGCAAAAATGGAAATTCCGCGCGACTGCGAATCAAAAAATGCTGATACGGGTACGTTGCGCGCAATGTTTGTTTAAGCAGCTTGCGGAGCATAAAAATTCCTTTGCTTGGCTTGTCGCAAAATTATAGAGTCGTGCGCGCGGTTGCCAATTGACACGCGCGCAATTGCGCGTATTCTACACCTCATGCTGAATCAACCGACGTGTTATCTTGCGCCCAACGCCGCCGCGCGTTTGAAATCACATCGCGAGTACGGAGTGTATGCGATTGCGCCGATTGTCCGAGACGAATTGATTGCGATGTTCGGCGGCGAAGTGGTGACACAAGAAACCTTTGAAACGCTGAATGAACGATTGCGCCGTTTGAGTCTGCAAATTCAAGAGAATCTTTTTCTCGTCGCGCTGAACGAAGGACCCGCCGATTACGTGAATCATTCGTGCGAACCCAACAGCGGCTTGCTCGGACAAATCGAACTCGTAGCGTTGCGCGATATTTCTGTCGGTGAAGAAATCACGTTTGATTATGCGATGAGTGACGGGAGTGATTACGACGAATTTGAATGCGAATGCGGCGCGCCCAATTGCCGCAAACGCGTAACCGGACGCGATTGGCGCATCCCCGAATTGTGGAAAAAATACGCAGGACATTTTTCGCCGTACCTTGAACGCCGGATTGAAAAATTGAAACGCGAACAGGCGAGCTAAAGATGGGAATGTGGCGAAAATATGGCTTGACGTGGCTCGTGATTGGCGGGTATATCGTCGCGGTGCTTGCGCTCGTCGCCGCACAAGGCATTCTCGCCGCGTACGGCGCTGTTTCGTACCTCGATTCTCTGTTGCCGTTTGCGCTGCTGCATCTCGTCGCGATAGGACTTGTGGCGTACGCGCTCAAGCGGATTTACCTGCCGCGTCTTGTCCAAGAAACAAAGCAAGGTGGAATTTCAGCGACTGCGGAGGTACTCGAAGCAAAGTTAACCGGTTGGCGAATGCGCCACTGGCGGGAACATCAAAGAAAATTTGAACACCGCTTGCGTCTGCGCGTTCAGGGAGTGAAATTGTCGTCATACGAAGCGACCACGTACGCATTTCTCTTGCGCGGTGCTGCGCCGACTGTCGGTTCGACCGTCAAGGTCCGGGTTCATCCCGAGCGTCACGAGATTGTGGTCCTTGACTCTGCCGCGTAAAAATTCTTTGCGATTATGGACATGCAATTCACTGCGTTGTTTTTTGGTCTGGCATCCGCGCTCATCTGGGGCGCGGGTGATTTTTGCGGCGGACTCGCTTCGCGCCGCGCGTCCGTGTTGAGCGTACTCATGCTCGCGGAATTGAGCGGGTTGGGTTTGCTCGTTGTCTTTGGCTTGATGTTTCAAGAAGCATTTCCGACAGTGGCTGGGACGCTGTGGGGCATCGCGGCAGGATTGAGCGGCACGCTCGGCTTGGGCGCGTTGTATCGCGGATTGGCAACGGGACGCGCGAGCATTGTTGCGCCGGTGTCGGCGGTGGTGAGTTCTGCCATTCCCGCGTTGTTTAGCGCGTTCACGATTGGTCTGCCGGATGAATTAAAACTCGTTGGCTTTGCGCTGGCGCTGGTCGCGATTGTGCTGGCGAGTCAATCGGCATCGGAAAGCGGCGGCAGCCGCGCGCTGCATTACGCGATTCTCGCGGGCATCGGCTTTGGCGCGTTTTTTATTTTCATTGACACGGCAGGCGGTGAAGGTTCAACCTTTTATCCGTTGGCAATTGCGCGCGGCATCTCCATTCCCGTTCTGCTCGTGCTGATTTTTGCGCGCGGCGTCGCAATGCCCGCGCGCAATGTGCTGCCAATCATTTTGCTTTCGGGAATTCTGGACGCGAGCGGGAATGTTTTCTTTTTGCTTTCGAGTACGTTAGGACGGCTCGACGTGGCAACGATTCTTTCGTCATTGTATCCCGCATCCACTGTCATTTTGTCGCGCATCATTTTGCACGAAAGAATTTCGCGCGTACAGCAACTCGGCGTCATCCTCGCGCTGGTGGCGATTGTGTTAATTGCGGTATAAACGTTGCATAGTTTTCGCGTGCGAAAAATTCAAGGTTCAAAACCACTTGACGTAATGGGGGGGGGGCGTGATATAGTTTTGATAAATTCAACAAAGGAGGTGTTCAAGAGCATGAACACAAATACTTGGTTAGGTGGTTCGGGGTCGTTTGTTTGTCGTTTGTAGTTGCATCATTTTTACGTGTGGTGGATTTCCACACCACATTTGCAGCAGTCGCATGCAGTGGACAAACATGGAAATTTGTTGGCACAGAGCCAAAGCCAGCAAACATAATTGGTGTGGGGGGAGATATGAGTACAGTTAATCCACCTGCATTCTGCGGTGCTCCACATTCTGCTTCGTCTGCGTGGGTAATGTTGGAAAACTCTGACAATAATGAGTGTGCGTATGCACAGGTCGGTTACTTGAGACTTCAAGGGATGAATAATCTGAAGGTCTTTGCAGAATATAGCAAGGACTGCGATGACTTTGTCAATAAAATTGCGTTTGACGCAGCACCTGGCAATCACAAGTATCAAGTCCACTATAATCGAAAACCAATACCCGCGAATCGGAAAATCCACATGTGGATGGATAACGTCCGGGTTGCCAAGACGAACTTTGATCCCGAGGTTGTCTGGGGAAACCAGCCATGGGGAGGACAGTGGGAGGCAGAAACGCATGATGAAGGCGACGATGTTCCCGGGACGTTGAACATTCCACTCTTTTTCAGCAATATGGAGGTTCGTCCTTGCAAGGGATGTGCGTGGATACAACCAGCTGGTTTAAAGGTGAGTAGCAGTTCGGCTCGTTATGCCGCGCAATGGAATATTCAGAATCAGATGTTTCGAGTTTGGACCAAGTAACCAAACAAATTGATGAATTTAAGAATGAGGAGTTCAAACCATGCGAGCAAAACATGTTTTCTTCACCATTGGCGCAATTCTGTTAGGTGTGGGCGCAGCTGTTGCCACCTTTCCACCACCCGGTATGCGGGCCCAAAGTGGTGTTGTGACTGCCGACTGTGGGCAGGTTCAACCCACAGCTTTGGGAATTCACTTTTCTGTACTTCCGGCACCGGAAGTACCATCTGGTGACATATCTACACAAAGTACAGGCGGGCCGATTTCGTCTGGTACAGCTGTTTCCATAGCGTCACAAAATGCAGTTGTGCGTGCTCAACTTCCTGCGCCGCTTACGAAAACTCAATACGTTCTCTATAGTAATGACAATCGCGGTACTGGAACTTCAAGCAATGTAGACGGCGATGCTGCTGCTGATGCGAATCCAAGTACTCAGGGGGTTAAAGCTTGGATTGTTAGTTTTTGCGGCATTGTAGATTATGCTTCGAGGCCCCGTGGTACGGAGAATCAAGGACCGGCTCGAGTCAGAAATGAATGGAATGTTGTTGTTACTGCCTACACGGGTCAAGTGGTGGAAGAATATAGCCAGCGATAAATTTACAGCTGCCCATAAAAACACTCCGGAAAATACGAACTTGGCAAAAAAGCCCGCTCGAAATTCGAGCGGGCTTTTCATGCACATTAGCGCGCTGCCATCGCTGCTTTGCGCTGACGATTCGCTTCGACGTAGCGACGATTCTCTCTTCGCTCTATCCCGCATTGTCGGTGATTTTGTCACGCATCATTTTGCACGAAAAAAATTTCGCGCGTGCAGCAACTTGGGGTCATCCTCGCGCTGGCTGCAATTGTGTTGATTGCGGTATAAAAAATATACCCTTTCGCAGGGAACCGACGCGGAATCCCTTTCGTCTTACTCTCGATTCTAATTATGGAGGTAAGACTTGAAGGGATTTCTGCTATTCACAGCATTGCTCGTTTTCATCGCCGGTTGCGCTGCATCGACGGCAGTTCCACCTACCGTACCACCCACACTTGCCGCGCCAATCGTGGCGCCGAACACGCTAACACCACAAGCCGTTCCATCTTCGCCAACCACTGCCCCACAAAGCAATTTGGGCGAAACAAAAACGTATCACGACGCATTTGCGGGATTTGAATTTGATTATCCCGCGTCATGGAACATCACACCAATTGCTGCAGCTGCCAAACAAGACGCGTCTCGTTATGCTGCAACATTCTTTTCATGGAACCCAACGGGCGGCGGTTCGGAAGGCATTCCGGACGGGGAAACGAAAATTGATGTAGGCGTCATCAAGAATGGCGCGACGTCCGCGCAAGACGCGCTCGAAAAACGCAAACTCGAATTTGCCAGCGGAGGTTTGGGACAAACAATTTTGAGCCAAGAGCTGTGGACGCTTCCGAGCGGCATCCAAGCGGCGCGGCTCCAAGTCCGCGACCAATTCGGCGATTCGATGGAAATGATTACCGCGCTCAACGGCAACACCATTTTGTTCGGCGGCGTTGGTGATTCCGCTTTGCTCAACGCGATTGCGCGCACTTTGCGCCCTGCGGCAATGTCCGGCAACGATTCATCGCATCCGGATTCGAAACGCGTTTCCGTACCCGAAGGAAAATTTTCGCTGGAACTGCCGAAAGGTTGGCAGGTGTTCGGACCGGAGCGCGCAGACAATGATGTGAATCGTCCGCTAAACATGTACGTTTTCGGTACCGACGCCGCCACACATGGCGAACCTTACGCGAGCCGCGTGATTATTGCGGACGCGTCACAGTGGACGGTTGAAGAATTTGCCGTCGCACAATGCGGTACACTTTGCCCCAAACATCCGTTTGAAGACGAAACGATTGGCGGCAAGCCGGCAAAGAAAACCATCATCGGCGGCGCGCATGTCCCCTGGCTTGTGACATGGCATTTCGTCACGCACAACAACAAACTGCTCGCGTTCTCGATTCATGATTATAAAACGTTAGAGCCGTTAGAGGATGTTTTGCAAAGCATTCGATTTGAATAAAAAAAATCGCCCCGATTCTCGGGGCGATTTTTTTCATTGCCTAGCCATCGCTGCCTTGCGCTGGCGATTCGCTTCGATGTAGCGTTGAATCGCTTCGGGATTCGGTTGATTCAACGCAAGCGCATTCGGGTCAATTCCGTCAATGCGCCGACGCGGTAATTTTTGATTCAACACGCGTTCGATTTTTTTTACTTGCGCTTCGTCGAGCGGTGTGACCAACGTGTATGCGCTGCCGACCGCTTGGGCGCGGCCCGTGCGTCCGATGCGATGCACGTAATCTTCCGCTTGCATCGGCATATCGTAATTGACGACATGCGAAATGCCTTCGACATCAATGCCGCGTGCGGCGATGTCCGTTGCCACCAACACGCGCGCCTTGCCTTTGCGAAAGGCATCCAGCGCGGCGACGCGTTGATTTTGCGAACGATTGCCGTGAATGACATCGGCGCGAATGTTTGCTCTTTTGAGATGTTTGACGATTTTGTCTGCGCGATGTTTTGTGCGCGCAAAAACCAACACGCTTTCCATCTCTTGGTCCAACAACAATTTGTGCAGTGCTTCTGTTTTTTGATGTTCGGGAACGGTGAACAGCGTTTGTTCAATCGCTTGCGGTGTCGCGGTTTTTTCGACGGCGATGCGCGCCGGTTTGCGCGTGACTTCGGACGCGAGCGAAAGAATTTCTGCGACGAGTGTTGCCGAAAACAACATCGTTTGGCGTTCGCGCGGCAGTTCGCGCACGATGCGGCGAATCGCAGGCAAGAATCCAACGTCCAACATGCGGTCGGCTTCGTCCAACACCAACACTTGCAAATCCTTGAACGTGGCAAAGCCGCGATTCATGTGGTCTTGCAAACGTCCCGGCGTCGCAATGACAATATCGGTGCGGCGTTTCAACGCTTGTTCTTGATTTACCATGCCGACGCCGCCATAAATCGCGGCGACGCGCAAATCGGTGTGTTTGGTCAAAGCTTCTGCGTGCTCTGTCACTTGCAATGCAAGTTCGCGCGTCGGCACAAGAATCAACACGCGCAGTGCATGAACGTTTGTGTGTTGCGCCAATAATTTTTGAATGACAGGAATCAGATACGCGGCAGTTTTGCCGGTGCCTGTTTCTGCGGAACCTAAAATGTCTTGACCCGTGAGCGCGACGGGAATCGTCGCCTCCTGAATCGGCGTGGCTTGTTCAAAACCGAGCAGCGCGACACTTTTTTGCAGGCGCGCGTCAAGACGAAACGTACTAAAACTCATGAAACTCCTAAAAACGACGGATGACGGACGACAAAGGACGAACGACAAAACATGTCATTCTCATTACTCATCCGAAACCGATTTTGATGCGGTGAAAATTTCCGATGTGAACTACCGCGGGGACACAGACGGGTTAGGAGAAAAAGGTTGGAGCCATCATCAGCTCACATCCAAAAGCGAGGGAAATGACTCTCGTAGAAAAAAAACGCCGCTCGTGCATAGAACACGGC
>CALMZO010000144.1 GCA_937870825.1 uncultured Chloroflexota bacterium
AATCGTTCGCGCGGGCGAAGCGCTCGTCGCCGAATGGAATTACAGTCCGCAAGTGCTTGTGCATCGCGGTCAAGGCGAGCATGTACAAATTGCAGAATTTCAAACCGAATGGGAGGAGGCAGATTTCCTCGCGCGCGAAACACAGCGTCTGCTCGATGAAGGATTTCGCGGGCGCAACCTTGCGATTCTCTATCGCACGTGGGCGCAGGCGCATGTGATTGAGCAAGCATTTTTGCACGCGGGGATTCCGTATGCGATTGTTGGCGACCGCTATTTTATGGACCGCGCCGAAGTGCGCGATTTGCTCGCGTATCTTCACATCGCTTATTACACGAACGCGGCGGCGGAAGCGTTGCAACAAGAAATCGGTTCGGTGCTGCGAATTCTCAACCGTCCCGAACGCGGATTGGGACGCGCGGTGCTGCGAAAAATTCAAAAGGGGAGTTCGGGACTCACGATAGAGATGCTGTACGACGCGATGGGACGCGACGATTTGAGCGATGAAATCAAAGCTGCCGTGAACGAATTTCTCAAGATCATCTTTGATGTGCAAGATTGCGAAGGGAGTGTGACCGAACGCATTGACTTCATCCTCGAACGCACGGCGTATCGAGATAGTTTAGGTGACGCGCTCGAAGGGCGACGAAAACGCTTGAGTTTGGAAATGCTGGGGAGTATGCTCGCCGCGTACGAAAATGTAGAAGACCCGCTCGCGGAATTTTATCGCGATATGCAAATCAGCGGCGTCGCCGATGTGGGTTTCGGCGAAGATGACCGTTTCGTCACGCTTTCCACAATTCACGCGGCGAAAGGATTGGAATGGCTCGTCGTCTTTTTGGCGGGTGTAGAGGAACACATTTTTCCCAATGCGCGCGCATCAAAAACGCAGCGCGGTTTGGAAGAAGAATTTCGTCTCGCATACGTGGCAGTGACGCGCGCTCGCGCCAAACTTTACATGACCTACGCGTTGAGTCGCACGAGCGACGATGGAAAAATTGTTGAACACGGTCCCAGTCCGTTTCTCAAAAAGATTCCGCGCGAGTGTATGACGTTCACGCGGACACGCAATCAAAATCATTTTGCTAAATGAGGGCGCACACTCGAACGAGTTGCGCTCTCTTTGTTTTACAGGAGGTTCACGATGCTGACAGACGATATGCTTACTGCCGCCAAGATGGAATGGTTTGATTTCGACACCGTGCCGTATGAGGAACAATGCGCGCAAGTGGGCGAGCCAAACGCGCTGCAAAAAATGAAGGACGAAGCGAAACGAACCAAGGCGCTCTTGATTCAGAAATTCGGCGAGCCGCCCATCGGCGTCCTGATTCGTCCGCATCGGAACGAACATGACTTTGGGTTCTATTACTCACTTCGCCTGTATTACAACCCGAACCTGCCCGATGCAGTCGCGTATGCGATGGCGTGCGAAGCCGAATTTCCCGAAACGTGGGAAGACACCGCGCTGGTTAATTGGCGCAAGTATCTGTCCAAGACAGAACACAATCAAGTGCAACCAGAAGCCATCTAAAAAGTTCGCCACAAATTTCAAAAGAGAGGACGCAGAAATTTCTGCATCCTCTCTTTTTTCGTTTGGAGGAAATCGCCATGAACAAATTGCGTTATGTCGGATATGGATTGTTGCTCGCGCAGTTGGCATTGTGCGCCAAAGGTACACAACATCCGCGGGGTTGTCGCTGCGCGCAATGTCAGCATGAAAAGAATGACCGCCGCGCGTCGGCGCGTCAGTTGTGCGAATTGATGGGAATGGGTGATGGCACACTCGACGATGCCCAATTCATCGCGTTTGCATTGCAATATGACCGCGACGCACTCGCCGCGCCGCAGCGTCAAGCGATTGAAGAATTGGCGCGACGCAATCCGAAATTGTTGGATGACCTGCTGCATGATATTCAGGCGTGAAGGTTTCAGAACACGATGCACACTCTCCGTGAACTGCCCGCCGAATTAAATCCATTGGTTCGAATGGACCACAGCGGCGCGCAGATTCTTGCGAATCACGAACTCGTCGCCGTTCTGCTCGGCGATGCGCCGCACTGCGATAACGCGGTTGATTTGGCGGAACGGTTAATCGCGCAATATGGTGGCATCAGTGAACTCGCGCGTTTGCCGATTGGCGAATTGATGAATCACAAAGGGATTGGCTTTGGACGCGCGCGGCGACTTGTCGCGACCTTTGAACTTGCGAAACGAATCAGCGTGCCCGAACAAGAACGCGTGCGCGTGAGTTGTCCCGCCGACATTTTCGCGTTGGTGAGTGATATGCAATATCTCGAACAGGAACAGATGCGCGTGGTGCTACTGAATACCAAGAACCGCGTCATCAAAATTGTTACGGTGTATCAAGGCAGTGTCCACACCACCGTCGTTCGCATTGCGGAATTGTTCCGTGAAGCGATTCGTTGGAATGCGACCGCCATCGCGCTTGTCCACAATCATCCCAGTTCGGACGCGACGCCGAGTCCCGAAGATGCCGCCATCACGCGCGAAATCGTCAAGGTGGGACAATTGATGGATATTGATGTTGCCGACCACATTGTTGTCGCGCAAGGCGGACGATTTGTCTCATTACGCGAACGCGGGTTGGGATTCTAAACGCGCGTCATTGAAAAGAAAATGGCAAAGTTTCCAAAAACGCGCGATTGGCAATTTATAATGTTCGTGATGAATCGCGTAATGGAACAGCAAGTATGATGCAAAACGACAAAGCGAAATGGGAGGAACGCAAAGAGCGAGTGCGCGCGGCGAATCCGATTAAAGTCATCGCCGCGCGCTATACCCAATTGGCGCGCGCAGGGCGACAACTCAAGGGCTTGTGTCCACTGCATCAAGAGGACACACCGAGTTTTGTCGTCTATCCCGAACAAGGACGTTGGTGGTGTTACGGCGCGTGTCAAACGGGCGGTGATGTATTCAAGTTGGTGATGTTGAAAGAGGGATTGAATTTCAAAGCGGCGCTCGCATTTCTCGAAAATGAAATCGTCGTGGATTCATCGCATATTCCAATTGCACCCACACCGCGAGATAAAGAAACATCACAATCTTTGGCACAAATCACAGACGAACATTTCACCTATCTCACGCTCGCCAAAGATGTGTATCGCGCGGCGTTGGGGAATGAGCATCGCTTGTTGCGGTATCTGGATGAACGGCGCATTGACGGTGAAGCAGTGCGCCGTTTTCAAATCGGTTATGCCGACGGCGAAAGTTTGCAGCGTTACTTTTCCTTTCGCGGCTGGAAATGGATTCCCGCCCTCGCGCAAGAACTCGGACTCGTGCGAAATGACAAACGCGGGAACGAACGCGAATACTTTCGCGAACGTCTCATCATTCCAGACCTCGACGGCGAACGCGCGGTGTATTTGGTGGGACGCAGCACACACGCGGAACAGAAAATCAAATACATCGGTTTGTCGGGTGTGCCAAAACCGCTCTTTGGTTTGGCGCGCGTGGAACGCAGTGGAGAACATCAGCGCGTTTTTGTTACCGAAGGTCCGTTCGACGCGCTGACGTTGATGATGTGGGATTTGCCCGCCGTGTGCTTGCTCGGCGCGTACTTGAAAAAAGATTTGCATCGCACGTTGGAACAATTCAAGCGCGTTTATATCGTCACCGATTTCGACACAGCGGGACGCACTGCCGCAAGAGTCACTGCTTGCCAACTTGGCGCGCGTGCAGTGATTGTGCCAAGAGACCCAGCACTGCGCGGCAAAGATGTGAATGAATTGGCGCAACACTATCGCGATGCCGCCGCGCGTTTTGAAACGTTGGTTGCACGCGCCGACATCCAAGCAGAAAGAAACGCGCCGTTACAAAATGTGATACAACGCTTACGAACTCATCTCGCAACCGCGCATGAACGCGGTGACATTACGCAAGTGCTGTTGGAAAAAATTGTGGATGTGATTGCGGCGGAGATTGCGCGAGGGCATACGGTGGTGTTGTGGTCGCGGGCGTATGCGGAACGCAAGGATGGAAAAGCAACTCAAGTTGGGCGACACGTGATAAGGGCAATTCAAACACTGCATGACTCGACTTTGAAATACAGTGCGCAGCGAGAGGGCCTCGCGGATGCGGAATGTGATGTTGCGGTGGCGGAGTATGGGGAGGTTTTGGATGAAGTGAGCAAGTAATATACGGAGCTATTTAACTGATGCTGCAATCTGATTCTCTCACATTTTAGGATGGAGCATAGCACCTTCTAGGCGTCAAGGATCTATGCTCCAACTCTAATTTTCCGCGAACTCGATCATGTTGCGGCATGCTCACTTGTTTTTTCTCCCAAAAAGTCCAATTCCTTCGACTGTTGTTTTTGCAATGTAGTAGGTATCTACAACGATAATTCGAAATTCGCCTGCTGACAAGCCCGGTGCTTCTATACTTTGCGTTAGTGGATCTGCAAGCAGACTCGAAAGTAAGTTGTCTGCTGATTCTGAAACGGGTTTCGGTTTTTCAACTAAGCTGGCTTCAGGGTTTTTTACCCGTCTCCACAATCCTCTGTCCCTCTTTAGGTAAGGCAAGGTGTCCTTAGGAATGAATAACAATGCTGGTTGTTCGACCTCACCCAGATAGAAACTCCTCCCAAAGGCATCGTCCCCTATCAACCTGAGCGAGCCTGAGGGTTCTTGGTGAGCAATCACTGCTAGTTTTAGTATTTCTCCCTCTTTCTCCGGTGCTACTCCAATTTGTTCCAACGCTATACTGACCGCGGCGCCCATACGACCGTACAGGTGCTCCCGTAGCGGCTCAACTGCTCGTTTGTCACCAATTTTACCTAAGGCAAGTGCTGCATCAATGCGGACACCTTCCGATTCGTCATCAAGTGCCATGACTAGAGCCTCCACAGCATGAGGATCCCTCATCTCACCTAGTGTTTCGGCAGCTTGGCTTCTCTTGTAGTCCTTCTCAGATCTAATCTTTGATATGAGAAGTTCCACAGCGCGAGGATCACCTATCTTCTGAAGCGCTTCCACCATCGTCTTCCGATTCCTTTGAGTCCAGTCGCTGACATTGAAGTTCTCAAGCGCTGCTTCAACAAGTGGTTCGACTGCTTGATTGTCTCCAATTTCACCGAGCTTTTCTGCAGCAGCCCGCCATCTTTCCACCCAAGCAAACGAATAGGTGCTTTCCCTGCGCCTTAATTCAGCAACGAGGGGTGCGATTGCCTTGTTTTGCTTTGGTGTTGAAGTCTGTACGTTTTTTGTTCCTGAATCCTTGTTCTTACTTTCTTCAGACTGCTCATTTCCGAATAGATTTCGAATAAAGTTCATTTTTCTTCTCCTTCGAAAAGCCTCGTCCAGCCGAGCTGGCTTACTCGGGATTAGGGCGCATTTCGGCAAATGAAATATAGGGAAGATTTTATGGAGACTTATCCATCGCAGACCGCGTGATTCAAAGATTATAGCCGTGTCATTGAGAATGTCAATATGATTTGCTGAGCTTCGGACATGAGTTCGGATATTTGAAAAAATCACAGGGATTTCCGCTTTCTTTGGAGTCACGTCGCTGAAGTCGCTCGCCTGGCATCTCCCGGGAAATACGAGCTTTCTGTGACCTTGTCCGAACTCGTGTCCGTACATCAGGATTTTTGGATCGTATTTGCAACTGCGTTAGGCTTATGCAAAAGAGGGGTGTCAAAGATAGGTCAAATAGGAAGCAGATAATAGCGCAAAAAGCGAGTGGTATGTTCCTCGGCCGTTCTCTCCGAAAACATGACAAGGAGGCATTGCCCATGCCCATCTACTCTTTCAAAATCGAAGTCGTCATTCCCCTTCACCGCAAGCGCGGTTCGGATGAATTGTCAATCGTAATCCCCGGCTTGGT
>CALMZO010000145.1 GCA_937870825.1 uncultured Chloroflexota bacterium
GGGGACATGTTCAACCTCGCGGAAAGTTTTCGCTCAGTATAGCATGTTCGGGAATTTAATTTTTAATGAACCCTAAGGGTCAAGGCGGGTTGGGAGTTCGGTCATTCATCAAAATTGTCATTCCGAACAGAATGAGGAATCTCCGCGCGCAGGATGAGATTTCTCGCTCCGCTCGAAATGACAGTTCAACAACTCACATTGCTCAGCTGGTTTCGCAATTCCAACAAGCGCACGCGCAGTTCCTGAATTTCATCGTCGCGCAGCGCGAGCCACGGCGCATAAAAATACGCGTCCGTCAATTCTTCCACCGCGTCGCGCAAGCGTTTGCCAATCGGCGTCAGCTGCGCCTGCACATTGACCCAACCGCGCGCGCGCAATTCCTCCAGCGCGCGACGGTAATCATTCGCATCGTAGCCGCGAAACCACGCTTGCTCGGCGATGTGTTCGGGCGTGAACGCGAGATTATTCCAAATCATGCCGAACGCATTCCACGCGATGCCCGAAACGGGATAGCCGCGCCACGCGGACATGTGCGAATCATCGCGGTACGCGAACAAGTCCATTAACGCTTCCCGAATTTGCGCGAGCAGCGGACTCGAATCATCGGCGACACGGAACCGTGTGAGCATCGCCCATTTTTCCGGCGGCGCGGCGGCGCGGCGCGAAGCATGCACCAAACGCAGCAGCAAGAGTTTTAGCCGTTCCGCATCCGCGACGGAAATCAATTCCAACGAACCGAGATAGGTATCACCAACGCGAATCATTTCGCGCGCCGCGTCCCGCGCGCGTTCCGTCACTTGAAATTCCTTTTCGTTCATGCGAACAATCCAATCGTCCGCGACGAGTCGCGCGAATTGTTCATCGAACTGCGCGGGATTCGAGAACGGGTCGCGCTTTTGAAAATTCGCCAGCGAAAAAATTTCCAAGCCCAATTCGCCGTAATAGTACAACGCGCTCGGCACATTTTTTTCGCGCGCGGCTTCTTCGATGCGCGGTTCGGTCAACGCCAAGAACGCGCGAATGGTGTCGTACATCAATTCCCACATGCCAAGGTAAGGAGTGTCCATCGTCAAAACAAAAGGCGGAATTAGCGAAACGTATACAACGTAATCACCAACAGCGTGAGCGTGATCGAGGGCCAGTAAAAAATTTCAACCCACGCGTTGTCATTGTCACGAAAGAGCCCGAGCTGCGGAAACGCGACGAGCGCGACCGAATTGAGCGCGACGGCGAGAATAACCAAATACGTCAATACATGCACCGTTTCCAAGTACACGATGCCGTACCATTTGATTTCATCGCGCAGCGCGTTTTGCGCGACAAGAATCGCAAAGAAAAATGCCGCGCAGGTAAAAATCACCGCGCCCGGTCGCACGCCGAATTGTTCAAGCCGTTTGTTGTCCGTGCCAATCACCATCACAATCACAAACAACTGCAGCAGAATCACCAACGGCGCGACCCCGCGCGACACGAGCGGACTCAGGATAAAACGCCGGATGGCAATGTTAAAGTACATTTCCGGCTGCGGAGCGTCGCTCGCATATCCTTCAATCCCAAAATTGGCATTGTACTGATTGAGCCGATAACTAAAGTAGCTGGACTCGAGCTGCCAATTTTCCAACACGAGCCCCGGGTCCAAGCCCGGCGCAGCAGCCGGCACCAGCGTGTGATAACTTGCGACATCGGGTTGCAAGTACACATTTTTTTCAAAATCCACATGCCACATCCGAATCCAAATGAGTTGGCGGTCGAGCGGATATTTCGCGTAATTGAAACGCTCGCGCAACGTCGTTTTGAAATTCCAGCCAATCAGCGTTTCATCACCTTGCAGCGTGTTGTACACCAAATTCATCGTCGTCGTGTCCGCGTCGGGAAAAACAATGCCCTTGTCCAACGTGGACGCGCTGCTCGGATACCGCTGCCACACATACCCCGAGACCTGAATCGTGTACGGACCTTTGAACTCTAACGCTTGAATCACCAAACCGGTTGGAATAAAGATGGGCGGGTCATCATTGTCTGCAACAGGCACATAGACGCTCAAGAATTGTAAAGATTGTTCTTGCGTCGTCACCACTGTCTCGCCGGGGTACGGCGCGGGCGGCGCGTTATAGATGCTGTACCAAATGTACACAATGACCGCAAAACAGCCGAACGCAAACAGCGAGGACGCGGTGTACAACAAACGCCCATGTTTTATTTTTGAACGCGGCGCAAGTGGCGCTTCAATGGCGTCAACATTCATAGAAAATTATTCCTTGGCAAACACGACAAACAAACCGAAACCGACCAGACGAATGATTCCCGCAATCACCAACGCCGCCGGAATGCTCCACGCGGTGGCGAGCGTCGTCGCCACAAACGGCGCGATGAACGTGCCGAGATAGACGGTAAACTGCTGCATCCCGACGAACGTCGCCGCTTCGTCATGCGGATAACTTGAAACCACCATATCGAACAAGACCAAATCAATGCCCGCCGCGAACGTCGCCGCAATGCCGCTCAACAAAATCACCAACGGAATTGCCGTAGTGAACGAGAGAATGATGGGATAGAACGCGACGGTAAGCGTGGTGACGAGCAAGGCAAAACGCACGCCGCGCTGTTTGGTCACGCGCGCCCACACATAATACGCGACGAGCAACACCGCGCCTTGAATCGTCGTGATGAACCCGATATTTTCATCCGTCGCGTTCAAGACGCGGACATAGTATAACGGAAATAGCGGCAGCGCGAACGCCAAGCCAAAACGGTACACAAATTGACTGAGGATAACGCTGACAAATTTTTTCTCGCCGCGCAGTTTTGTCAACCACGCCTGCGCGCGCTCGCGCAGAGATTGTTGAATGCGGGCGGGGGGGGCGATGATTTGGTCAGGTAAAACAATGCGGCTCGAAAACGCAAAACTCAAAACGCCGCCGAGTGACAGCACCACAAACACCACTTGATAATTCACCGGAAAGGGCAGTCGTTCCAACACCAAGCCCGCGAACGCCACCACAATCGCCGTCGTAATGCCGAGCGATGACCAACGGCGGCTCATCAAATACAAACGTCCCTGCGGTCCCGCGACGCCGCCCATCACAATCGTGAACCCCAAATTCACAATCGTTTGTGGAATCGTCGCAATTGCCCAAATCAACAAAATCGCCAGCACGCGTTGGTCGGACACGAGAAACGGCACAAGCCCTGTGAACGCATAACAAAGAATCACCAAGAACCGCGCGCGCGAATACCACGACACGATATTTTTTTGGCGCGCGAGAAACTGCCCAAGCGGCACCGCAAAAATCAAACCCGCGAGCGCGGGCATCGAAGTCAACAGCCCCACCGCGAAATTGTCAGCGCCGAGCCGCGCGAGAAACACGGGCAAGTACGGCGCCGCCGCCGCCGCAATGCCAACGCCAATCCCGTCAATCAACACGCGCCGCACATTCTGCGATTCCAAGTTTTTGCCCAACGGCATCCACTGCGCAATGAGTCGGTGCGGCTGCAAATGTTTGCGCCATGCAGCAAACACGGGCGCGGCAGACTTGCGAAAAGGATTCATAGAAAAAACATTTTACTCGGACAAAAAAGAGCGTCCGTTGGGACGCTCGATTTTTTATAACGGCGGAATTTCATCTTCCCACACACCGTGTTTGTGTTCCTGACCAAATTTGACGTGACGATAAGTCCAAATCCGGTTGATGCCAAAATTCCAAAACAATACCACACCAATCGCGCACGCTTTTGCCAAATTGTACGCAATCGTTTCGTGCGGATGCAGCAGCGGCAGAAAAATAAAATTGTCCGTGAACACAAAAACGCCTTGATTGATGACCAAGCCGATGAGATTGACCAGCGCGAATTTTCCCAACTGCGAATGCACCGCATGTTCGCGCGATTCAGGAAAGGTCCACAAACGATTCCACGTAAAATTGGAAAAAATCGCGCAGCACACCGAAATGATGTTGGCAAATTCTTTCGGCACACCGAACATCAAAATCAAAACATTCAGCACCGTCACATCCAACACCGCGCCAAAGCCGCCGACAATCGCAAACTTGATAAAGCGTTTGACTTCGGGATGCGCTTCGCGAATGCGCTGCGGCGCGAGTGAATTTACGCGTTGAAAAAACGCTGTCATGAAAGCGAGTCCTCCGAGTTGCCTTGAACGTTGAACGCTTCGACCATGCCTAACGTCAATCCCACTTGAATATACATGGCGTGGACGAATAGATTATCAAAGAAATTATGAATTGACAACGTAACCAGCATGCCAAATCCCCCTGCGAGTAGACCTTGCCGCCAACCGCGCGCTACAGGCGCCGCGCGTCCCACCACCAAAAAAATCGCGCCCCACAAAATCACATACGCAACAAATCCAAGCGCGCCCGCTTCCGCCAACACATTCAAATAATAGTTGTGCGCGTGTCCAAGCGGGTCATCCCATTTCGGCAGGGCATACATCGGATACATCACCGCATAATTTCCAAACCCAACGCCCACCCACGGCGCATCTTGAAACATCTCCAACGCGGCTTGCCAATGCGCGCGGCGTTCTACCAACGCAAAATTTTCATCGTTCGCGCGCACGCCGCGCACATCTTGAAAATTAAAATAATCGCCGACCGTCGCAAACCGTTCCGTGATGATATTGGGTACGACATTGATTTCACCCAACCCGATGACAATCAACGCGGCGAGTCCCAAAACAATCGCCAACGTCGCCGCGCGTTTGGAACGCACGAGAACGAGGAGCGCTGTCACTCCCAATGCCGCTGCCACTCCAATCCATGCGCCGCGCGAATACGAAAAAAACAACGCGGCGAGCATCGCTACAGCGGAAACGGTGGCAAGTACCAACAAGCCCCAGTCTATAAATCTTGGCGCCTTTGCGCCTTTGCGTGAGACATTTACAAGAATACCCAATCCTGCCCCCAATGCCAATGGGAGAATCAGACCAAGATAGCCCGCGTACGGATTGGGCTGCTCGAACGTCCCATAGGCGCGCAAATTCGCCCCGCCGAACAACAAAAATCCTTCCGGTCCGACGCGAAAATAATATTGGTACGCACCGAGCAATGCTTGCGCCAGTCCCGCGCAAAACATCACCGCCAATAATTTTCCAATCTGCTTTTCCTCAAAAAACTGCGCCACGAGCCAGTACGCAGCAAACATCTCAATCCACTTGGTCAATTCCGCGATGCTGTCCGTGAGCGAACGCGCGACCGTCATCGAAACTCCCGCCGCCAAAATAAAAAGCCCGAACGGCAGGGCAAGCGGGGGAATCTTTAACTCGACGCGCCGCCGCGCAATTCCGCGCGCGAGATACAGCGCCCACGCGAGAAGCAACAATCCGTCCGCCGCCGTCACGTTCGCGCCGCCGATGTTGAACGGCAGCAAAGAGCCAAACGGCACCGCAAACACCAAAAGATACACCGCGAGTTCAGGAAAAAGCAAAAGCGCGCCGACGAGCAGCGCGCCCGGAACAATCACCAAAGCATTCGTCGGCGAAAAGACCGCCAACGCCAAAGCCACCGGCAAACCCAGTGCGAGCAAAATTAACTGCGAACGATTTGGCCCAAATAGTTTCAACGTTCTGAAATTTCATCGAAAAAATTTTTTGCGCGTTTTTTGCGATGAAATTTTTCTTACACCTTTTGCATTCGTGCGTCAAAGTACGCAATCGTTTCCTCAAGCCCCGCATCGAGCGAAACTTGCGGCTCCCATCCCAAAATCGTGCGCGCTTTGGTAATGTCGGGATTGCGCCGCGCCGGGTCATCCACCGGACGATTCTTGTAGACGATGCCCGCCTTGTTCCCCGTCAGCGCGTTGATGCGTTCGGCGAATTGTTTGATGGTCATTTCATTCGGATTGCCGATATTCACCGGCAGCAATTCGTCCGACCTCAACAACCGCACAATGCCTTCGACCAAATCGCTCACGTACGTGAACGAACGCGTTTGCGAACCGTCGCCGTGTACGGTGAGTGGTTCGCCGCGTAACGCCTGTCCGACAAAATTCGGCACCACGCGTCCATCGTCGAGCGCGTTGCGCGGACCGTACGTGTTGAAAATGCGAACGATGCGCGTTTCCAATTTATGTTGGCGGTGATACGCGAGCGTCATCGCTTCGGCGAAACGTTTCGCTTCATCGTACACCCCGCGCGGTCCAATCGGATTCACGTTGCCCCAATAATCCTCGCGCTGCGGATGCACCAACGGGTCGCCGTACACTTCGGACGTGGACGCCAACAAAAAACGCGCGCCTTTCGCGCGGGCGACACCCAACGCGTTGTGTGTACCCAGCGCGCCGACTTTCATCGTTTGAATCGGAAAATCCAAATACGATTTCGGACTCGCGGGCGACGCAAAATGCAGCACCGCGTCAATGTGTCCCGGCACGTCAATAAATTTTGTCACATCTTGTTCGATAAACTCAAAGCGCGGCTCATTTGCCAGATGCGCGATGTTGTCGGGGCTGCCCGTGATGAAATTGTCCATCGCAATGACGTGATGGTCGCGTGCCAAAAAATAATCGCACAAATGCGAGCCAATAAACCCTGCGCCGCCCGTAATGAAAATACGCATAAAAAAAACCTCGCCAGAGGAAGATTTTGGGAGTATAACAGAGGTGAGGGGAAACGGGAAACGAGAAGCGTCAAGCGTGAAATGTCAATTCATCCTTCATCCCTCATCCTTTGCGCCAGCGCCAACGTCAACATGAACACGTACGCCAAGTCAATTACAAAAAATGACGCGTCAATCAAACCGTGCGCGAGCATGTTCACCACACTCGCCATCAAGCCCAACATCAGCGCGCGCGTCCACACCGCGTGCGTCGTCGCAAAAGTTTTCCACGCGCGTTTGAAAAACGCAAGCAGCATCCAAACAAAAATTGCCAGTCCGCCGATTCCCAAGCGCACCCAAAAATCCAAAACAAAATTGTGCGGATGCGAAAGATTCGGTTCGCGCCACGCTTCGGGCAAAATGTATTTCGGGTATTCGTACAAAAAATTGTCGAGACCCACGCCGAGCAATGGATGGTCGCGAATCATATTGACCGCGCTCGTCCACAACGCCACGCGAAAAAATCCCGTTCCCGTTCCCGTTTGAAACAAGGATAAAAACCGTTCCGAAGTTACAAACGGAATTAACGCGAGTCCCGCGCCAATTGCTACTGCGCCGATGGCGAACCACGCGCGCCGCGAGAAATGATGCGACTGCAAATACAACACGAGAAAAATAAAAAACACACTTACGGGTACGCCTAAAAATAGCGCGCCGCGCGAATACGTCAACAAAATGGTTACGCCGAACAACGCAACGAGTCCCGCATACAACCCGCGCGTCCACACACCGCGCAGCAGCAACGCGAACGCCAACGCAATCGGCAGCAAGCGTCCCAAATACAAACCAACATTGTTCGGCGAACCCCACACCGAAATCAAGCGCGCGACCCCGTCCGCCAAAATAACATCGCCCATCGCAAATTTATAAAATCCAAGCGCGCACACGGCGACGCCGGAGGCGAGTAACGCAAAAACCTCACCCCCGGTCCCTCTCCTATGAGGAGAGGGGCGATGATAGAAACGAACGAGCGCGTACAACAAAATTGGGTCAACCACCACAACGCGAAACTCGCGGCTGGCAACGCCGAAATTGCCCGCCCAACGCGTAGAGAGGAAAGCGAGAAAAAGAAAGCCGAGAACAGCATAATCGAGAGGGTGGAGATTAGAAATCAAAGAGCGGAATGAGCGACGCGAAACGTTTCCACGCAAAATAGCATCAAGCAAAAATGCCGCCGTCGCAATCCACGTCAACGCTTCGACGGGCGACAATTGAAAACCGCCGAACAACGTTTTCGGATAATTCCAAAACGGAATGACAAAAATTGTGAGCGCGATGCCAAAATCCAAACGCAGCGCGAATAAAAAAATCAACGCGGCGAACAAAATAAAATTCAAAATCGTATTGGGCGAAAAATAAAACGCGGCGACGCAAACGAGCACCGTGAAAAATTGCGCGCGTTCGGGGAACGCGTGAACGCGCGTTTTCAATTCGCGCCAGCGTTCGTCGAATCGCAAAACAAAAATGGAATGCCACACGCGCCACGCGCACACGAGCGCGACGCCGACAAGCAACGCGATGGGAACCATCGGCGCAGAGGGGGGGGGGACGCGGCGCGGCGGCAGCGTCATGAATTGCTTGAGCGTTTCGTAAAACGCGCGCGGTTCAAATGCGCGCGTGAACAATGCAAACCCCCAGCGCGGATTTTCGGGCGCAACGTTCGGCTGCAAATACAATGGAAATTCGCCCGTCAACCAACTCCACTCGTTTTCCGCGCGCGCCAACGCGCGTTGCAAGCGGTCGGCTTGGATTGCTTCCGTGTCCGTTCCCCACGGCGACGCTTCGCCGTTCCAATTGGCGGGCAGCGCGTTCCAGCCCATTTCCACCGCCCACATCGGTTTGTTTGCATCCCCGTACTGCCGCATCTCATCGCGCAATAAAATCACGCGCGAAAAATTCAACACGCCCGAATTGACGGTGCGGTCTTCGGGTCCCGTCCACATGCCATATGGTTTCGCCGCAACAATGTCAAAGTATTTTTGCGCGCCGATTTCGTACAAGCCGCGCAAAAATAAAATTTCGGAATAGTTTGGATGCGGACGATGCAATTCCAAATTCATTGCAAGACCAGCCAACACGATTACCGCATCTGCATCGTTCGCGCGAATTGCTTCGGACGCGGGCATCAACAACTGCGCGTATTCCACCGCGTCCGCGTTGCGCTTGCCCCAATTCGGCTCGACATTCGGCTCATCCCAAATTTGATAAAAGCGAATCGTGTCGCCGTAGCGTTTTGCAAAAGCGCCGACAAAACGCGCGTATTCGGAAAAATCATCGGGCGGCGCGCTCGGCATGTCGCGTTCGGGCGCGCGTTGACTCCACGCGGGCGCAGTGGTCAACACCGCGACGAGTTCGATTTTGTTTTCGCGCGCGGTATTCACAATGCGGTCCCATTTCGCCCAATCGTACACACCGCGCGTGTTTTCCATTTCACGCCATGGAAAATACTGCCGCGCATATTCAAGCCGCGCGTTTTTCAACGCATCCAACGCGCGCTGCAATTCCGCATCCGTCGCGTTGCTCTCTAACGCAACGTACTGTTCCAACGCCACATTCGTGCCGATTATTTTTTTCGTGACGGGAAAATTTGTCTCGACTCCGCGCGTCAACGTCAAGTAATTCGTCACAGCCATCGCGGCGACGCCGAGCGCGACGAGGAGGAGAACAAGATAAGCCAGGAAAATAAAGAGACGAGCCAAGTTCAGAGTTATGAGTAGCGAGCGTTGAGCATTGAGTAGTGCACTCGTTACTCAATGCTCAATGTTCAATGCTGTCAGCGCCAGCGCGCCAATTTCGAATCCCCGTTCGCGGTCAGCGGCGCCCATGTTTTCGTTTGCAAATCGTACAACCACAAATCGCCCTCGCGCAAGGCGACCAATTGTTTCACATCGGGCGACCACGCGAATTGTACCACGCGCACGCCGTCGAGCGCGTTTTCGATTTCGGGAAAAATGCGTTCGCGATTGCTGCCGTCGCGATCCATGATATAGAGCGAATACAACGAACGTTCGCTGTTGACTTGATTTTGCGCGACGCCGAACGCGAGCTTGCTTTCACCGCGCGCGTCACGCGGCGACCACGCGGGAAACGCCCACATCCCTGTGTTGCGAACAATCGGCAAGGAAAATGTTCCGTCGCGCGCGAGCAGCCACAAATCGAATCCTGTCGCGTCTTGCGCGCGTTCCGCGCCGTTCGGCGGTGCGTGCAATGTGGCGGCGACAAAGTGCGCGTCGGGCGACCACGCGAGCTGCGGAATCCAAACCCAATCGCCGCGTGTGTTGTAAAAAACAAAATTCTGCAGAGGAACGCGGTCGCCGCCGTTCAATCCCGCTTGCGGGGTGACAAGCCCCACTTGGTTCGAGAGCGCGTACGCGAATGTTTTCGCATCGGGCGACCATGCAAGATTCCAACCCCACCAACTGTACGGCGCGGGCGCGCTGCGCGGAATGGCGACTTGATTCGTAACCGTAATCGGCGTTTTCGCGGTTTGTGCAATCGTCGTCACACGCGTACTGGTAATGTAAATCGTGCGCGTAATCGGTCTGCCCAACGGGCGGGGCGTGTACGTCGCGCGCGGGGTCGCGGGCGGCAGCGGCGGCTCGAAGGTGATGTTTGGGTCAATCGTGGGCACGGGCGGCATGGTCGCGCTCGGAAGGGGCGTCGGCGTGATGACAATCGTTTGCGTTTGAATGTCGGTGTCGGTGACCTCTAAAGTTTCGGTGATGCCATATAACGTCGCGATATTCAAATCGTTGTACGCTTTCCAACCGGGCGCGCCCTCTGTTCTTTCACCAATCGTAAATGCGACGCGCGCAGAACCATCAGGCGCCCACTGCGCGTACAAGGCGTTTTCAATCGGCACGCGGCGCGCTTCGGCATTGAACGGTACGGTGTCAATAATCCACAATGTATTCAGCAGGGCCGACGGCTTGGTCTCGCCCCCCCCCCGACGCGAATACAACAGATATTTTCCATCGGGCGATAAATCAAACACGCGCCCATCCAAATCGCCCTGCGTCGTCAGCGGTCTGCGTTCCGCCGTCGAACCGCGCACAATCCACGCGTTGCCTTTGCCGATATATGCGAGTGTTCCTGTAAGGTTCACCGACGCGACCGTACCTTGCGTACCGACCAATAACAATTCGTTCACGGGCTGCTGCAGCACGCGGCGCGCGACCTCGCGGCGCGAAACTTCGCGTCCGTCTTCAAACGTGACCTGATAATCAATTTCCGCTTCGCCGTTCGCGCCGAGCGTTGACACGCGCACCTGTCCGTCGGGCAAATTTTCTTCGCGCGTGTAAAGGCGTTCAAATTCAATGGGTGCGCGCGTCGTTTCGGTTTTGATAACCACGCGCACGATTTGAATGGTCGCGGTGCGTTCAATCGGCGTGTAATCGGGCGGCTCAACGCGGTCTTGTTCGCCCAAAATTATTTTTTGTTCGCGCAACAGTTCGCCGACAGTCGGCGCTTGTGTTTCAATCACGCGGCGTTCGCCGTCAACGAGCAGGACGACGCGTTTGTTGTTGGAACAGGCGGTAGTCGTGATTGCGAGGAGCAGAAACATTGTAATAAGCGATGTGAGGGGAGGAAGGGAAATAAGGGAACTGAGGGAAGTCGTGCGCGCAATCACGGGCGCGATTGTAGCATGAAGGGAATGGGAACGCGAAAGGACGTTGGAACGCGATAGGCACGAAAGAGACGAAACCCGCGAAAGGGTACGACTATGCCCGTTGCGTAACGGTACGCACAAGTTTATAATCGCCGTGCAATCCTTTTTGTGAGAAAAATTTATGCCACACTATCGTCAAGAAGTTCTAAATGTTCTGCTCGCGCAACTGCTCCAAGAACGCGGCGTCGTTTCCGCGCCCGAAACGATTATTCGTGCGGGCATTGACCAACAAAAAAGAATGCCCGATGTCATCGTCAGTTTTCAGGGATTGCGTACTGTGATTGAAGCGGAAGTTGGCAGCACCTCGAACGCGCGTGAAAAAGCAATCGCCTCCGCGCGCAAACGCGTTGAGGAAGGGATCGCCCATATCGGCGTCGCAATTGTATATCCCGCATCTCTCCGTGATGCAAATATGCAAGCCGCGACGCAATTAAAAAATGATTTGGCAAATGCGTCGCTTGCAATTGCCGTTGTTACTGAAGCGGGTGAAACAGATTTTGTTACGGGCGATGTAGATTATTTAGCAACGGCTTTGAATCACGCGTTTGAACAATTGTTGCGCGAAGATGTCGTTGCCCGCGCCGTTGCCGCGTTGGATGTAGGCATCAATCAATTTGTGAATGTGATATTGGGCAAGCCCGGTATTGTCGGACGCGTCGCGGACACAATGGGCATCAAAGCGTTGCCGCAGCGCGAAAAAGTTTCGGACGAGGAGTCAGAATAATGTTGCAACTCGCGCCGGAACAAAGAATTGCGGTCAGTCGCATCAGTGGTTTGATTTTGGTCAATGCGATGATTTTCCAAGAAATTCTCGCTGACCATAATCCCGAGGTTCACAATCTCCAGCGCGCGCTCGCCGCGCCACATTTGATTGACGAATTTGCTTCGCATTGGCAAAAAATTCAAGCTGAAATTAATTATTACCCCATCTTTCACGTCGCAGGCGAGATTCTCACCGACCTGACTTCAGATGCAGATGTACTTGAGGGTTTGCGCGGACTTGCACGCACGGCACAAACAGTTGTCGGAATGCGCGCTGCGTTGCATCACGATTTGATGGGGCGCGTCTATCATCGTTTGCTTGCGGAAGCAAAATATCTCGGAACGTACTATACGAGCATTCCCGCCGCGACGTTGTTGTTGAAACTGGCGCTGCGTCCGAGCGTGTGGGAAATTGAATGGAATGACCTCGACGCGCTGCGGCATTTCCGCGTTGCGGACCTCGCGTGCGGCACAGGCACATTATTGATGGCAGCCGCCGATGTTATCAGCGACAATTACATTAGCGCGGCGGCGGAACGCGGCGAAAAAATCCGACTCGAAGAATTTCACAATCTGCTCGTCGAAAATATCATTCATGGTTACGACGTTTTAACTTCGGCACTGCATCTCACTGCTTCTACACTCGCCTCACGTACACCACACATTTCCTTTCACGGCATGAATCTCACGACCATGCCGCTTGGCGGCAAAGATTCAAAATTGGGTAGCATTGAATTTTTGCAAGGCGGAGAAGTTAAAGCCGAACTGAACTTGTTTGCTAACCCTGCTCCTGAACAAGTAACTGGCGAGGGCATGGCTATCCTCCCTTCTGCCTCCCTACCTAGTCTCGATCTTTGCGTGATGAATCCACCATTCACAAGAAGTGTTGGAGGTAATTTGTTGTTTGGTTCTTTGCCAGGGAACGCGCAGAATTGCAGAAACGCTTGAAGAAACTTGTAGGTAAAAAAAATGTGTTGGCAAATGCGACGGTGGGATTGGGTTCGGTTTTTGTTGCTGCCGCTGATCCATACATCAAACGTGACGGGCGCATCGCGTTGGTGTTACCGAAAGCATTATTGTCAGGCGTCGCGTGGGGCGAAACGCGTGAGCTTATCAATAGCAAATATCGTCTTGAATACATAATTGTCAGTCAAGATGCCGAACGCTGGAATTTTTCTGATAGCGCAGATATAAGCGAAGCTATGCTCATTGCGAAAAAATTGAAGCCAGGCGAATCAGTAAAAGATACGCCTGTAATCGGTGTGAATCTCTGGCGTATTCCAAAAACATCATTTGAATCGCTTGCCATCGCGCAAACATTAAATACCGAGACCGCGCCTGCTGTTTCAAGCGCGCAAGGTTCGTTGGAGATTTTCGTCGGTCAACAAAAAGTAGGCGAAGCGATTTCTATGCCAGCGAATGAATTGCAAGCACTAAGCGCTTGGCTCTTGCCTTGTTCGTTCGCGCAAGCGGATTTAATTCGCGCCGCGTATCATCTCGCGGAAAATCGAGTGTGGTTGCCCGGACAACAGGAGACAAAAAATATCGCGCTGTGCGCGTTGGGCGAATTGGGGACGTTAGGTCCAGATCGCCGCGATATTCACGACGGTTTCAAAATCACAGACACACAAACTCCATATCCCGCATTTTGGGGACATGATTCAAAAGCAATGCTCACGCTTGCACAAAAACCGAACATGTATCTTTCACCACTTGCTAAAGCAAAAGCGGGACGCAATTTGCGAAAGGTCGAAGCTTTGTGGCCCAAAGCAGGACGTGTGATGATTGGCGAACGACTTCGGCTTAATACTCAGAGGTTGATTGCAGTTCGTCTTGCAAAAAATGTGCTTTCAAATGTCTGGTGGCCGGTTGCTTTCAACAAGGGAATCAAAAACGACAAAATGGAAAAATCATTAGTTCTCTGGTTGAACTCTACACTTGGACTTTTGAACCAACTTGCGAGTCGCGAAGAAACCGAAGGGGCGTGGGTTGATTTCAAAAAACCTGTATTAACGCGAATGCCCGTCCTCGACGTGCGTACTCTCACCACGAAACAACTCGACGCGCTCGCGGACGCGTACGATGAATACGCGCATCAAGAATTGCAGCCGTTTCCGCACATGGCAACTGACCCCGTGCGCGCGGCAATGGACAAGAGTATTGCGCGCGCATTGAAATTGCCCGACCTTTCCCCATTACGCGAGATGTTGGCGCGCGAGCCGGTGGTATGTATGAAGCGTTTGTAACACGTCTTGCCTCTGTTTCCCTTTTATCTATGGACAAAGAATACCTTCTCTTTTGTGACGAATCAGACCGCAAAGGCAAGTTCTATTCCAATTTTTATGGTGGGCTGATTGTTGGCGCATCGCAATACGAGCGCCTTACACAACGCTTGAATGAGGAAAAACAATCGCTCTATTTGTTGGGCGAGGTCAAGTGGGAAAAAGTAACCGAGCGTTATCTCGACAAATATCGGCAGTTGATGAAATGTTTTTTTCAGGAGATTGCGGCGGGACATGTACGCGTGCGAATCATGTTTCGCCAAAATGCGCGTATCGCACGCGGCTTGACGCGCGCGCAAATTGAGGATGAATACTTTCGACTTTACTACCAGTTTATCAAGCACACGTTCGGCTTGATGTATTTGCCAGCGCAAGAGAGCATAACGCGGCTGCGTTTGTACTTTGACCAGTTTCCCGACACAAGCGAAAAAGCCGCGCGTTTTACAGGATATCTTTCGGCACTGCAAGAAAATCGGCAATTCCAACGAGCGCGCATCGTGATTCAATCTCAAGACATCACCCAAGTCCGTTCACACGACCATGTGTTATTACAATGTTTGGATATTGTGCTGGGTGCGATCGCATTTCGCCTGAATGACAAGCACAAAGAAAAACTACCAAACAAGCGCATACGCGGCAAGCGAACACGCGCCAAAGAGCTGCTTTACAAAAAGATCCTCGATGAAATAACCCAGATTCGTCCCGGCTTTAACATCGGAATTACCACAGGCAGTTCAAAATCGGAGCGTTGGTCTGCTCCATATTTGCATTGGAGCTTTGAACCCAAGGATTCGGAGTACGAGCCAACACTTAGGGTTCATTAAAAATTAAATTCCCGAACATGCTATACTGAGCGAAAACTTTCCGCGAGGTTGAACATGTCCCC
>CALMZO010000146.1 GCA_937870825.1 uncultured Chloroflexota bacterium
CAGGGGCAGACCGACATCATGATGCACGTACGGAAGCGGGGGCGAAAAGTTTCGCAGCAGCCACGTGTCCAACACATAATGCGCGGTGCCGGTCAAGCCGCGTCCTTCCGCGACATTGCGCGCAACGACTGCGTACTCGTACGTGTCGGACCACCACGTCGGCATCCCGCGATTGAGGACGACAAAGTACAAAAGGAAGACGGCGAGTGCGGCGAGAAGGAAAACGAGACCCGACAGGTTTCTAAACGTATCGCGTCGCATGAAGGATGCGCGACAAGGGCCTGTCAGGCTTTGAGGACGCGTTCGCATAATTCAATCAACTGCGCGCCGACGACGCGTGAGGAAAATTGCTGCGCCCATTCAACCCCCAGTGCACCGAGTTCCGAGCGTCGCGTTGGATTGTTCAGCAAGTCGCCGATGCTCGCGGCGAGCGCGGCAACATCATTGGGCTCGACGATTTCGCCGACGTTCGCTCCCGTCATCAAGCCCGCAATCCCTGCGGTGCGCGTGACTACAGAGGGTGTGCCGACTGCCGCGCCCTCGACCGCGATTTTGTTCATCCCTTCGAGCACGCTGGGAATCGCAACCACGTCGGACGCCGCAAGAACTGCGCGCATCTCTTGATGCGGAATGGCGCCGGTAAAAATCACTTTGTCGCGCACGCCGCATAACGCGGCAAGCTTCTCCAGTTCGCTTTGATAATTTCCGCGATTGGGTCCGACGAGCAGCAAACGCGTATCCCCTGCGAGCGTTTGAATCTCGGGGAGCGCGCGGAGCAGAATATCAAATCCTTTGATGGGAAGTAAACGTCCAACCGCGACGAGGAGGTGCGCGTTTTGCACATTGTATTTGACGGCGAGTTCGGCGCGTTTTCCTTTACGAAATCTTTCAAGCGGAGGTGAGGCGGGGGGGAAACAGTACGCGGCAATATTGCGCGGGATGCGCGCAATTTTTTCCGGCGGTGCGCCGAGCGCGCGGACGCGTTCTTGTACCAGCGGTGTGGTGACGCGAATGGCGGACGCGTGTTGAAAGGCGTGACGCATCAAGCGGCGTGCGGTCCGGAAGCGTCCATAGCCGTACTGTGTAGCGCGGCTGTCAATGAAATCGCCGCCCGCGACAGTGATGACGAGTTTCGGTTTCTGTGACGCCAGCGTCGCCATCGCGCCGAAGGGATATGCACCTTCCGCGAGAATCACATCAATTTCGGGATGCCGCGCGAGATATGTTTTTAATTTCCACCAGCCCATCGCGAAGCGGTCATAGTGCAGAAACGGCTTGCCGATGGCGTTGAGCGCGTTCGCGGAAAAATTCCCCGCGGTGAGGGCGCGGTGGACGGCGATGCTTTCTTCGACGGAATCGGACGCTTGCCCGCGTCGCTCCTGCACGCTCGACAAGGCAAAGACGCGAAAGGTATGACCCCGTTTTTGAAATTCGTGTCCGAGTTCGCGATGAATGAGGTTGCCGAGATACTCCGGTCCATACATCGCAATCAAGTAGAGCAGCTGCATCGTACATACGAGGCGGCTCGGATTCTTCCGAGCCGCCTTTTTCTGTTGTTATTCTGCCTGGTTACGGGAAAACGGTGATGACGTCAACGTTGATGGGTCCGACGGTGCCTTTGGGTCGCAGCTCGAGGGTGTGTTGCCCTGCGGCGAGAATTCCCGAAGTCCACGTTTTGCACAGCCCTGCCGCGCCATTGAGATTCGCCGTACCTCTGGCTTCGCCGTCAATCCAGACCTGCACTTTGCCAAAGTTGGGTCCGGTGACGAACCAGTAGCGGATTTGAGAGCCATTAAAGACCAGAGTCAGTTTGTTTTTCGGCCTGGATTCGGCGCTGCTCAGCGTCTTTTTGTGGAGACAATCAGGATTGCCGCGCGAACGCGTCCATCTCCCTTCGTACTGAATCGCATCGCTGCGGTCGTCAATATGAACTTTGGTCGGCGCGGGTGATGTATTCGTCGGTGTGAACGTCGCACTCGGTGTATCGGTAATCGTCGGCGTATTGGTCGGCGTCAGCGTATCGGTAGGCGTGACACTCGGGTCCGTTGTGTGTGTCGCCGTCGGTGTAAAGGTATTGGTCGCCGTATGCGTCGCGGTTGGCGAAAGCGTGGGTGTGAAGGTGACACTTTCAAGTGTAACGTCCACCGCGTCGAGCGTTATATAGTTTCCGGTCGAATTGGCATTGCGTCTGCCCGAATTGACAAGT
>CALMZO010000147.1 GCA_937870825.1 uncultured Chloroflexota bacterium
AGCCAAGAGAGATTCTGATTCATTCCAATATCCATTGGAGGGTTTGCATTTGTATAGAACCGAATTGACTTGCCCACACGAGCGTCAACAGCGCGATACTGGCGATTACTTTAAACGAATCTATGTGAACACTCGCTGACGGTGAGATCGCTAGATACGCAGATAGCGCGGCACAATGTAAAAAGAGAATTCCTACATTCCGCCTTGTCGAAACAAACGCATGTCGTGCGCGTTGGGTGAGTAAAAATCGTTGCCGCAACAAATCCGTCACCTTTTCGCGCAGTTTCGTGTCATCGTTCGTTCGTTGTTGTGTGACGAGTGTCCAAATCAACAGTCCCCAATGACTGTTGGTTTGTTGAGAAACCAAGTTTTGCAGCACTTGAGTTTCTGTCTCGCCGTTGTAAAACTGTTGCAGCGAATTTTGAATAATGGCGCGTATCGTAGGATGCTCAAGCGCCGCGCTCGCTTCATCGAGCGTTTGCAACACGGGCTTGTCTTTTGCGCTGCGTTCAATACAAATCAACGCGAAATCTATTACAGGTGTTTCATCATGGATGGCGCGCGTTTTCATCCATACACGCATCGGTTCAATGTGCAACAGTCCCGCAAACAATAGACACGACGCGAGAATCCACGCGCCATCCCAAGCCAACTTGAACGCCAAGAGAAACCCAATCACCAGTGCCGCGTATGGAATCCAGTCGCTCACCTTGAAATGTGCAGGCACAATCACACGGTTGATGTGTAATGCGCGAATTGCGCGCGCCGTAATGAAACGGTGGACCAACGTCTGGAGAAATATCCACGTTGCCAGCGCGAAACCCAAACCGATAGACGTAACAGAGAGCCACAACAACGCGGAAACATTCATACGAAAATTTTTTCGTTGTACGGTGTACAAAAATTTTGTACACCGTACAATCAGCGTTGTGCGGTCACTTGCCTCTGCAATGGTGCAAGCGTCACCCACAATGAATCACGCGCGTTCGCACCGGATTGAATAATTCCGCGCACCACATTTGGCGGGGCAGCAACAGTCAGAGTCAGATACCCGTCAGACGCGGCGCGAACATCCGAGACGACGAGTTCGGAACCGATTGCGTTCGACTGCGCGGCGGGATGATACACATTCACGCGTTGTCCAATTCGCAGCTGCGCGCCAACGGCTTGTTCGGGCTTGATTGGAAATGAAACGACTTCGAGCTCCTCATTGCGCGTCAAGTGAAATTGCTGCGGCGCGACGAGTTGATGGACATAGATGAGTTGTTCGGGAACAAGCGCCGTCGTCGTCAGATTTCCAATCACTTCATCCACCGAGCGATAGACTTGCGATTGTGACATCGCTTGCGGAAACGCGCGTTCTTGAAGCATGTCGGGTGTGATGATGGTGTACGCTGGAATTTCTTTTGCTGGCACCACCAGATTCACCGCTTGAGTGTACGGTGCGCCATAACGAAACAACCCGCACGCGGTCACACCGCCTACCAATAATGCAATTACGGCAATCAAGATTGAGATACGCCGACTCATACTCTCCTCCTTGTTATTTGGGTTGAATACCCTGAACTTCAATCACCGGAACCGGTAGCACATCCATCTTGCGTCCATCCGGGGTCAGAATGGAATTGCTGCTTGTCCAATAATGCGCGTTGCCAATATCGGGATGTCGCAAATCAAGTCCATGCGGTCCATCCTCATGCCCAATCCAGAACTCTATCATCTTGGATTGTCCTTTGCAGGTATTATTTGGATTCTCATCCGGGTCGGGTCTGCAATGCCGCACCTTCCAGCGCATGTTCCATTCCACAATCCAGTACGTCGTCACGCGGACTTGATACGACGGGCGATTGTCGGGACCATTACGCGGTTTGCGTTCATAGCCGTATCCCTTATCGTCGTCAGCCGAAGACGTCTCGTAAATGTGGTTCATGATTGGGCCCATTGCCGACGACTGTTTGGGTTCTCCCCAAGAACGCTCATCCCAGTCCCAATCCGCCCACGCGGGCGCGGGGTCATACCCTCCGTAATCCGAGTTGCGTGATTCTTGCGGCGCGGGCGGTGCGACTTGACGCCAACGCAAGCAAAAATGGAAATCGGCAAAATCTTCATTCTCGCTCCACGTCAACGGGTCCCATCCGTCAATCGCGCGGCTGCATTGCCAATCTTGCGTTGCGAGCCCCGTCGCAATGAACGCCATCGGGTCACGATTGAGACCGCGCGGATACGGACTGTAAAGCGTTTGCACCGGCGGAATGGAGGCGCGTACGCGCGCAATCCAATTCAAATTACATTCGAGCGATGTTCCGCTAAATCGAAATTCTGTACAAGGCGTTTCTCCCGGCTCATTCACCTGCTTCTTGCAACCTTGCGCGCAAGACACGATGAACACCGGCATCTTGACGTTACACGCGCCCGTCCTCCATTCACACACGTCCATATACCAAATCCAAATGTTGTAATAGTCGTCCTTGCATCGTCCGGAAGAAATCATCACATTCAGATTTCCAAAGCCCGTCGGTCCGCCCGGCATATACACGCACGACGCACCCACCGTAACATCAACCGTTTGATTGTTGTTTCCACCTCCGCCACTGCCCGGTGTTGGCGTTTGACCGGAACCGCCCCCGCCACCATCACCTTCGCAGTAACATTTGATTTTCCCACTCGGCAGCAACGTACATTCCCCGTGCGTGCCAACAGGGCAATTTCCTTGCGCGCACGTGTTGCTTGTCGAAGATAGAAACAACACGCCAAAGACAAGGAGTGCGAACGGTAATATGATGACAAACTTGTGTGCGTTGAACCACAATGCGAGATTTTGAAAGCGCGAGACTGCCTGCATACTTTGTTCCTTTCCGTTTGCGTGTTCGCTCATTGGTCTTGCCACAAAATTTGCTTGGTGTTGAAATCCATTGAGAGCGCGATGCGCGAAATCTTCCAACGTTTCGCCGAAGGGTCATAGCTCAACTCGGTCAGCACGATGCGGTCGGGCAATTCCTGTTCGTCAATCTTTTCGCGCGTTTTCAAATCGTATTCGTACGTCTTGCCTGCCGCGATGTATTCAATCAATAACGTTTGCGTCCCGTTCGGCGCATATTGCACACTGCGTTCGAGCGGCAAGAGCTTGTAATCGCGCAATGGAACTGTTCGTTGTTCCTGCTGCATCCAATTCAACATGCCTTGCATCCGCGATAACTGCTTGCCAATAAAGTATTCGGGCGCGCGTGTTTTCAAATAGTCAAGCTCGAATTTATGCGCGTCCCAATCGTCGAGCGCCTCGTCATAATTTTTCAGAACTTGAGTCGTAACTTCGTGCGGCGCTTCAATCATGTCCACGCCAAGCGGCGTCTTGATAACCTTGACCGACCAATTCGGCGCGTCATTTTTCGCGGATGGTGTTGGGAAACTTGTTGGCACTGCCGTATCATCCACTTGCGCCATTGCGACCGACGGCATTGTTTCCATCACATTCACATTGCGCGTGATTTGACGATACCAGCCAAATGCGAGCGCGCCGACGAATAAAGCGATAACGCAGACGAGAATCCATCCGAGTGGCGTAACGTGTTTGCGACCACTCAACGAATTGTGTTGAATCACAAGTTCGACCAAGTGCATACTCACTCTCCTTCCTGATTGATGCCGAACGCGGGATAGCCCTTGCCACTCACCGTGACCACAAGTTCGGATACGCCAAAGACTCTGAAAAAGATGGTGGGAATTCTTGCCATTCCCCAAACCGTAATGCGTCGCGGCGCGACAGTAATTTTTGTTTTCACCAGATATTCACTCTTGTTCAAATTGATGAACTGCTGCGCGATTCTTGCTGCTTTGCTGCGTTCCAAAATGATTTGGCTCGTCGTGTGAAAGTAATTCGCGTCAATTTCGTGACTTGCAACTTGCGCTGCTGCTTCAACCGTCGTCTGTGCGGCGCGGTATTGCTGATACATGAATCCGCCGTCAATCACAAGTCCAAGCATCACAA
>CALMZO010000148.1 GCA_937870825.1 uncultured Chloroflexota bacterium
GCCATAATCAGCTCTTCAAATGGTTTGCGCCAAGCGAAGGGCAACACATAAACTCTAAAGTCCTTCAGTTTTTCTTGATTCAGTTTAAAGCGTAACGGAAGAATTTGGTCCGACATAATGAATACTCCTCTCATTGACTTTGCAAAAGATTCTTGGTTTCTTTCAGGGCAGTGCTCAATGAACCATAGAGAATTTTTCCAACTTCATTGGCATTGACGTAAGAATCGAGCGTGTGAATCATCGCAACAAGCAAACTTGTTACCGGCGTGTCAACAGTTGAGCTTTTTCCCGTGAGTGCCCACGCGCTATTAGGTGCCCACTTGGCATCCGCAAAATAAGCGCGAAAGGGAACTCCGCCACGCAAAAGCCGCCCACATGCTTGAATAATAATTCCTGCTGTCGAAGCAGCCAGATCTCGGCGCGCCTCTGCATCCAGGGTGCTGTAGCCGCTTCGATTTTCAATGTCTCGTTGGCGACTACGCACCGCGTCGCGTAAGGCATTCCCTTTGGCATAGAGTCCGTCTTGACCCTGCCACACCGTATGGTTTGTATTAGCACATACAGTTAGCGCAAAGTGATTCAATTCGCGCACCATATCTTGTGCATCGAAAGGCTGCGGCATAGGACGCGTCAAGAAATATACAGAGCCAATTGCTGCAATGTTACGTTTATCAACTGCCTCGGCGAGAATGTTATAGCCGCGTCCAATTGCTTGCAAGGGGGCTACAAGAATTTCCCCTGAGGTTGCGGAAAATGAAGAAACATCACCACTGCTCAAACGGCTAAATGGAACCCACTCCCACTCATCTCCGTTGTCATACGACACATTCGATTTGACACAAACAACGCGATCTTGTTCGCGGCGCTCATACATCCGAGTTGCGATTTCCTGCGCTACAATGTTTGCTTGCTCGTATGAATTTACAAAGAGAAGAATTCGTTTGCGATTGCTCCATTCGTTTTGGGTCTGTCCCAGCTTTTCTAATTCTTCGAGTTCCGCGCGTAGTGAACCCGCGACCATTTTGTCATTTCCTGCGAGACTGGCGGCAATCCGTCGCACTTGCAAAAGCATATCGGCTTCGCCTGAAACATTGATTGGCTGTAAACCTTTTGGCGTTTTTTGAAATTGTGGTGCAAACATAAATCTACTCTTGCTGATGGCTACTTCGCTTCGCGCTTCGGGTTGAAGGACACCTTTCGGTTCCACCATAAAGTGCAAACGCGACGAATCGGGTAACCATGACGTTCCAGACATCGCCAACATATTAGGACCCGAAAGACCATCTAAATCGGTACGAAGTCGCGAATAATCTATCAAATAAGAACGCCCTATACTTGCATACTCAAAGGCGGCAAGTTTTCGAGATTCGTCTGGCACTCGCTCACCTATAGGCGAATTGCGTGTGCGTGTTGCATCCTCTTTGCGATAATAAAAACCAAACAAACTTCCTGTCGGCGGTACAGGTAATATCTGTGCTAAATCAGCAGGTGTGCGTGCGTACCGTTGTGCCTCCTTCCAATTGAGAAGAATAGACTCAGGACGACGATACCATTCAGACAACACAATGTGCATGTTGTGATCAAGAGCAGAGACCGTTAGGGCAAACTCTAATTGCTGCGCCAAATCCTTCAACAAGTTTATTTGGAGGGGGGCATTTTCTGCAAAGATGAATTCGGTCAGCCACTCCCGACATTCTTGTTCTGTCTGCGTCCCCAACGTGTCGCCCTTTGACACAATGCGCTCAACAATGCGAGAGAGACGATGAATGGCAAATTGCGTTTGATAATCTGTATCATTTGGTTGGGGCAGGCGAAAGTCCATCGGATCACCATCCAACAGCGTACGAAAATACCGGATTGCTTTTACGCCTGTCGCACCAAACTGCCACGATTCAATTTCGCGTTTCTCCGTTGGCGCTTCTCCGACCGAGCCGGAAATCAAACGTGCAAGACGATAGAAACGCTTAAATGCCGTAAAATAATCACGTTGAATTTCTTTTTCGATCCGGCGATGGTCGTTCAGAAAACTGAACATATGACTGAGCACGTTCACCGAGTTTCGTTCGGCTTGTAGCCAACGGCGAAAACCGAGAGGTTGAACGCGTCTTGAAGCCCACCCTTGCGAAACTTGAATATCCAGTTCATCCAACATGCCACGATTCGAGTCCGCGAGTGATACTTGCGGCGCGCACAGATTATCGAACCATGTTTGATGTAAATCAATTTCATCGAAAATTACCAGATCGCTTTGTTCGTACACAAGTTCTTCCAGTTTGATGTCGCGTCTTTCCGCTTGACTCGGAAGCCGCGCTTGTCCAAGAGCACCCGGGGTTGTGATCCATATTCGTGCCGCTGGCATATCACGATAGACTTGCTGGACTGGGCAGGTAGCAAATAAAGGGCAGCTGACACGCTTGCTGATCACTCCTCCATTTTTTAACTCAAAATCCTGACTCAAGTTGTCGCAGGGTTCACTTCCTGGTTGTAAAACCGCAGGCAGTTTACTTACGCTTTCTAGCGCTTGCAGCGCGCAGGCAGAGTTAAGCCAACGCAGAGCAGAATGATGATTCTCT
>CALMZO010000149.1 GCA_937870825.1 uncultured Chloroflexota bacterium
TCGTACGCGATCACGCGTAATTTTCAATCTCCTCAACATAGGTCCGACGAAATGTTCAATGTATTTAACTGTTGAATTAAGGTCACTCCGGTTTAGAATTAGTTTGTATCCTTTAGTATTGCTCGCAATCAACACGTTTCCATCCTTTAATCTGCCAATCACATTTCGACCAAACTGTTTATTCTGAATCTGCATGTTTGGGTAGCGAGCAAGATTCGATAAAAACTCGATTGTACTAATATAACGCGTTCTCTCTCCATAAAGCGCGTTAAACATCATATATTCTAGCGAGGCGACTTGCTCGCGAATAAATTCATCGTCGTTGTTCTTGGCATTATCCAGAAATTGACCTGCTAAACGGAGACTAACCTCTTCAATCACGTCATCCAGTGGGTCTTGTCCTGTTGTGTCTGCGAGGTTGGCAAAACGCACTTGGCGCCGAGGAAATTCAACAAAGGGTAAGAGCTTTTTATGATCATAAAGGCTGGATAGAAAGTCAATCGCATGAGGACTTGGAGTATTTGCGTCATAGCAACGACCTAGAGTACCCGCCATAAAATCAGCGAGTTGAATGAGGCGCGACTTGGTACTTGCTTCAAACGCGAAATCTGAATAACCCACAGGATCCATAGCGAGATTCTTCGCCTTGACGTACTTGATATAGCCCTCCATGAATTCTTTGCCACCATGTTCATCCGCATATAGTCTGATGCGCGGAAACACGCGATATAGTTCTTGATACGCGAGATTGTTCAAGTATTTGTGGAATGATGGTTTATATTTGAACCCTTCTCCCTTCAAAGCGCGCTTGTCTACAACGACAGCAAACAATTGGAAATCAACCTCGACCATTGCCTTGAGTAGTTTCAGTCGCCGTTCGTCGTTCTTGCCGATATTCGATGATTTGATTTCTCCGCCGCTAAAGTGTTGCCGCGCAATATCCTCGATTTGTTGTTGAACAGATTCAACACGTGTTTCGTTCACCAAAACACAACCGATAATGAAATGCGAAGAGACATTTGGCTTGGTAAAATCTCTGCCTGCATCTCCCGATTCATCTAAAAACCCAATGTGGTTCCGAGTAACCATCTGACCTCCAATTTGCGAAAACGACTGCTATGAGGCAGGAGCTCGATGAGCTTTGGCAAACAATTATGACAAGGGAATGGAAAAATTTCAATAGACTTGATGCGTCTTTTTAAGGTCTCAGCTCTTGCCAAGTCCTCCGATTTGTGCTATTCTCTCACGCAACATGCACACAAGATATGGCACTTTCAGACAAAGAAGCACGACCTGTAGGGCTGCCGTGAGTGTGTTTGCCATTCCTGAAATTCAGTGACTGTACTGAACGCCATAGTTGGTTCGCATTCCAAGCCCTACACATTTTGTGTAGGGCTTGTCTTTTTCATGGCTTGGAGGTTCTTGCAGCGTGCCAAAACAACACAATTCCAATCCGGAATCACCAGTACTGCTAGTGAACCGCCGCGTTGTCGGTCCAAAACGCGCGCTCATTTTGTTTGTGCAAGCAGGCGGACGGTGCGAGTTTGATGGGTGCAATAAATACGTTCTCAAACACCCAATTACCCAAACTGTGGGTATTTTTGGTGAAATGGCTCATATCGTCGCGTTCAAAGAACGAGGACCGCGTGGCAGAAAGCGCGCGCGAGGCACAGACCCGAATGCTCTCGATAATTTGATGTTGTTGTGTAGTGAATGTCATACGCTCGTTGATGGCAACCCTTTGCTATACACGGTTTCAACTCTGAAAAAGTACAAACAGCAACATGAGGCAAATGTTTATTTTGCTACAAGTATAGCGCGCAGCCAAAAGACCGCAATTGTCCGTTTGGAAGCACCAATCGCGGGCAAGCCCTCCAACATTCCGCTGGAGCTAATTCATAGCGCAATTTCGCCAAAGCATCCGTTTGAAAAACCTCGCTGTTTGATTGACCTAAATCAGCATGTTAACACGAGCAATAGCGCCTCGTTTTATAGCGCGGCACAAGAGATGATTAAACAGAATGTCAAGGAATTTCTTGGTTCATGTTTGTTGGGCGAACGCGTGGATCATATCTCCGTCTTTGCGCTTGCCCCGATTCCACTCCTGATCGTCCTGGGGGATCAACTGAGCAACACGATCCCTCTCGATGTCTATCACCATCATCATGACCGAGACGATTGGACGTGGAAAGATGACGTAAATCCCGTAACGTTCAGCCATGAGTTACTACAGGAAGGAACAGATCCTGCTTCGGTTGCATTGCTGCTCTCAATCAGTGGGCAAGTTCATGCGCAGATATTGCCCAAATCAATTGACAAAAGTTTCTATATTTACCAAATACGTACGAGCAATTGCAAACCAAGCACTAACGCGCTAAAAACGCGTGAGGGCTTGGAAAATTTCCGACGTACCTTTGAGGACTGGAGACGCAGTGTTTTAGGATTTCATAGACAGGTGGCATCAGTTCACTTGTTTCCCGCAGTGCCGCCTCCCATCGCAGTCTTGTGCGGTCGTGAATTGATGCCCAAGGTCGATCCCGTCTTGAAAGTGTACGATTTCAACAAACAACGAAATGGATTCAATTTGATTCTGGAGGTCAATCCGAATGAACGATAACCAATATCTCTCGCGCGTACTTGCGGCACAAACTTTCGCAGATGACAGTCCTGAAATGATTGAAATGCAAAGCCAGCGTGCAAACGTGGAAAAGATTTTGCGAGACAAGTATGGTACTTCGCCATGTATTCGCTATGGCGGCTCAAAGATGAAAGGCACAATGATTTGCGCGTCCTTCGATCTCGATATTCATTGCTACTTTGCACGTGACGATACGACGCCCGGCGAGACGTTACGCGAAATCTACGACAATGTCCGCGAAACACTCGGCAACGAGTTCACCGTGGAACCGAAAAAGACTGCGCTGCGCCTCACCGAAACAGCGCTAGGTTTGAAAAGCAAAAAGCCAAATCAAATGGGTGTTTATCTGCATGTTGATGTAGTACCCGGACGCTACATTGACGGTGAGGACGGTGATGTGTTTGTCCATCAAAATGAAGGCGACAAAGAGCGCATGAAGACCAATCTCATCACCCATCGAGATCACATCCGCGACAGCGGCGTACGCGACGCCATCCGACTAATCAAACTCTGGAATGTGCAGAACGGCACTTCCCTGAAAACGTTCGTATTGGAGCTGCTTGTGGTAGACCTGCTCAAAGGACACAAATCCAATACGCTGACGGACCAATTAACGCGTGTATGGACCGCGTTTCGCGATGAGAGCGATGCGCTTAACGTCAGTGACCCTGCCAATTCCAATAACAATCTGAAACCTGCGTTGGATGAAAAGCGCAGTCTACTCGCTAGCCATGCAGCGCTGACCCTTCAGAGTATTGAGCAAAGTGGGTGGAACGTCGTGTACGGACCCGTTGACGAATCGGATAATGATAAGGCGGAACGACTCCAGAATCTCATCATGACTGTTCCGTCCGGTCAGCGCCATAAACCCTACGGTTCCGAATAATGAAACGCTATTGGCACGAGACGAACCCCGAACTATATGAACAGACAAAAGCAGAGGTGGGTGCAAGGTATCCCACCCTGCATTTTTCTGTCCGTGAACATATAGTTTATCTTAATGGAACGCTGCAAATCAAAGATGAAAGGGGGATGTTCGATTTTTTCCACATTGAAGTTGAATTGCCCCCTAAATTTCCAGATATTCTGCCGATTGTTAGGGAAGTTGGGGGACGCATACCCCACACAGTCGAAAGACATATCTTCCCCAATGGCAATACTTGTTTGCATGTAAACGAGGATTGGTACTTTGAACACCCGAACGGTTACACCCTCTGCGAATTTCTGGACGGTCCTATGTATTCGTTTTTTCTCCAGCAATCAGCAGTTGAGCATGGGCAACCTTGGCCTTTCGGACAACGTTCTCACGGCATGGATGGTATTCTTGAATGTTATAAGGACTTGACTGACGCGCCGAACCTGTCAATCGCCAGGGCGTTTTTGGAAACTCTGGCAAAACAGGAAGTTAAAGGTCATCATCTTTGTCCCTGTGGAAGCGGAAAGAAGATACGAGAGTGCCATCCAAAGTTACGTGAGTTCGGAAAGAGAATCCCTCGCAAAGTCGCAATTCACTCTTGGATTCAAGTCCAACGCCTACGAGCAGGTAGAGCTACTTGAATTGTTGAGCATCCACATAGTTACATGGATGCTCAACAATTGTTTCTAGGTAGGTTGATTGCTGTGGTAGGCGAAAACTCGGTTCGAGCGCCCTTTCGCTTGAGGAGGTGGCGCATAGAATGACTCGATAGATTTTGACAGTCTCCCTGAAGTTGTCCCCATACCTCCCGCCTTCTTCGCCCGATGCATCTCCACGCTCTCGTCTGACTGGAG
>CALMZO010000150.1 GCA_937870825.1 uncultured Chloroflexota bacterium
GTTTCCACTTTAATCAAGCGGTCGGACAGCTCCTCCAACTTGTGGCGATATTTCGTGAGAATGTCCGCTGCGCGTTGGTACGCTTCCGTCACGAGACGACGCACTTCGGCGTCAATGTCTTGCGCGACTTGTTCCGAGTAATTGCGCTGTTCGGAAATTTCGCGTCCCAAGAACACCAATTCCTCGCGGTCACCAAAGGTGCGCGGTCCGAGTTTTTCACTCATGCCGTAACGCGTCACCATCGAGCGCGCCATGTCCGTTACGCGTTCCAAATCATTCGATGCGCCAGTGGTGATTTCACCGAACGTGATTTGTTCTGCCGCGCGTCCGCCGAGCAATGCCGCCATGTCGTCCAGGAATTTCGCGCGGCGCATCAAGTAACGGTCATCTTCGGGCAAGTGCATCGTGATACCGAGCGCCATACCGCGCGAGACAATCGAAACTTTGTACACCGGGTCGCAGTTCGGCAGCATCCGCATCACAATCGCGTGTCCCGCTTCGTGCGCGGCGATGACGCGTTTTTCGTCTTCGCTAATCACGCGACTCTTGCGTTCAGGACCCGCAATCACTTTTTCGACGGCTTCTTGCATCTCGCTCATCGTGATTGCTTTTTTGTTGCGCCGCGCCGCGAGAATTGCCGCTTCGTTCACAAGATTTTCCAAATCCGCCCCGGAGAAACCGGGCGTAGATTTTGCAACGGCGACGAGATTGATGTCATCGCCCAACGGTTTGCCGCGCGTATGCACTTCGAGAATCGCTTTACGTCCCACCATGTCGGGGCGGTCCAAAACCACGCGTCGGTCAAAACGTCCGGGGCGCAAAAGCGCCGGGTCAAGAATGTCGGGGCGGTTCGTGGACGCGACGATAATCACATTCGTGTCCGTATCGAAACCGTCCATCTCGACCAAAATTTGATTCAACGTTTGTTCGCGTTCATCGTGCGAACCGCCGAGACCTGCGCCGCGATGACGACCTACTGCATCAATTTCGTCAACGAAAACAATACAGGGCGAATTGCGTTTCGCGGTATCAAACAAATCGCGCACGCGGCTCGCGCCAACGCCGACAAACATTTCGACAAATTCCGAACCACTGATGCTAAAGAACGGAACATTCGCTTCGCCTGCGACGGCGCGCGCTAACAATGTTTTACCGGTCCCCGGAGGACCAACAAGCAGCACGCCTTTAGGAATGCGTGCGCCGAGCGCGGTAAATTTGTCGGGCTCTTTGAGGAATTCGACAACCTCTTGCAATTCCATCTTGGCTTCCTCAACGCCCGCGACGTCCGCAAACGTGACCGTCGGTTTGTCGCCGCTAAACATCCGCGCGCGTGATTTGCCAAAGGACAATGCTTGATTGTTGCCCGACTGGGCTTGGCGCATCAAGAAAAAGAACAAACCACCAATCAAAAGAAATGGCAGAATCGTTCCCAATAGCGCGATGATATTGTCCCACTGTGGAGGATTGTCATAGACGACCCCCGCGGTAATCAACTGCTCAGAGGTCACACCATAGGCGCGCATCGTCTCTTCAAACGAGATATTTTGATTGCGCCCGAGCGATGCCGTTGCCTGTTTGCCGTCTTTGTACGTAATCGTGACGGTCGAGCCATTTAGCGATGTTTTGCTCACCTCGCCATTTTTGATCGCCGTGACCAACTCGGTCACCTGAACCTGTTTGGTTGACCGCGGCTGCGAAAAGATGTTGTAAGCAAGGGCGGCGAGCGTGACTATGATTAACAGGTACACCAACCCATTGCGATACCATTGATTGTTTGGACTCATTCTTGAACCACCGTTCCTTTGTGCCGCGCGAATTGACGCGGCACAAGAATTATATCAAAGATTCGACGCGAGACGAAACAGCCCAAAAGTGTGAATGCCCTCTCACTCACTCTCTTTACGTTTCCGCGCCTTGCTTTCCATTCAGTTTGACAGTCACCCGGCGTTTGGTGCTTTCGCGCAAAAATCCCAATGTGACCGAATCGCCACTTTTGAATCGTTCCAATTCGCGCGCCATTTCACGCGGCGAACGCACCGCGTTGCCATTCACGTCCAGAATCACATCGTTCAATTTCAAACTCGCGTGCGCGGCAGGACTTGACGGTTTGATTTCCAAAATCAAAATGCCTTCTTTCGTTTTGAGGCGATTCCGCGTCACAATCCAATCGGCAATCTGCGTTTGCGTTCCACCCAAGCCCAATGCGGGCGCGGACGCAACATTTTCCGGCGCAAGAAATTTTCCCAGAATTTGCAGCGCGGTAATGGTAGGCACCGCGAATCCCAGTCCTTGCGCGAACGGCACAATCGCCGTCGTAATCCCCACCACGCGCCCTTTGGAATCCACCAACGGTCCGCCGCTTGAACCGGGATTGATTGGAGTGTCTGTCTGAATCAGATTGGCCAACTTGCCACCTTGAGGATTGGGCAGCTCGCGATTCAACGCGCTGACGACGCCTGACGTGACAGTCCACCCCAAACCAAAGGGATTGCCCACCGCCACAACAAGTTGTCCGACTTTTAAAGGACGTTCACTCAATTCCGCAACGGGCAAATTACGCGCGCCAATTCGCAACGCGGCAATGTCGTGCGCGCGGTCTGCGCCGAACACACCTGCTTCAAATTGGCGTCCATCGGCAAGCGTGACGCGAACCGTACGCGCGCCATCAACCACATGCGCGTTCGTGAGAATTTGTCCATCGCGGCGAAAAATCACGCCGCTGCCTTGGCCTTGCTTTTCGCGCCCGCGTGCGCGCGCCGATTCAATTTCAATTTTTACCACAGCAGGTCCGACGCGCTCCGCCGCAAAATTCACCAGCGACGAATACGCGTCGAGCGCTTCGGCTTCGCGTACTCTACTCATCCAAAAAACTTTTCACCAATTTGTTCACTGCTTGCGGTTCTTCTTCGTGCGGCAAGTGTCCCGCGTTCTCAATCCATTCCAACCGCGCGTTCGGCAAATCGCGAATATGTTTGTGCGCGTGCTGACTCGGCACGACACGGTCTTTTTTGCCCCACACAATCAGCGTCGGCAGTTGAACTTGATGCAGCTCTTGAGGCACATTCGCGTCACGTTTCGATTTGCTCATGGCAACCAACGCGTCGTGCTGTCCGCGTACGCGCATCATGCTGTTCCGAATTTGGATCGCGTCGTTCGTGATACGTTCGGGGTCACCATACGCGAAACGCACCGGGTTCGCGCGGTCACCGTGCATCTTTTCATAAATGCCCAACACGCCGCGCGTTACGCGACGCGGCACCCGTTTCAAACCATTGCGCGGCAGCGCATCGTAGAGATAGGTCGCGGGCGCGATCAGCACCAGTTTGTGAACTGAATCGGGAAAATCATACGCAAACTGCAGCGCCAATGCGCCGCCCATCGAATGACCGATAATGTCGGCTTTTTCGATATTCTGTGAGTCGAAAAATTCCTTGAGGAACGCGGCTTGGTTTTTAAGCGTATAAATCGGCGCGCGTACGCGTTCCGACGAACCAAAGCCCAAGACATCAATCGTGTACACACGATGGTCATGCGCCAACACGTGCTCGTTTTTGCGCCATGTTTTGTGCGAATCCAAAAAACCGTGAATCATCACGACGGGCGAACCTTCGCCCTGGGCGGTGTAATGGATGCGCCAGCCCGCCGCCGTTTTGACAAAATCACCTTCGGCAATTTCATCGTGCGCGGTATCTTCAAATTGGTCGAGAAAGCGGTTGCCGTAACGCAGCGCGGCATAAACACTCGCCACCGCGCCAACCGCCACCATGCCCCAACCAATTTTTTTCCAATTGTTATTATTTGTCATGGAGATTCCTCTTGAGGATACGTAAGCAACCTTAATGCTATATGAGATTGCCTGTTTCAAGAAATACAAAACCCGTTATCTTGTACCAAGATTGGCAAGAAAACGGGTCTTGGTTTTCAATCATCTGCGCGGAATGTTGTACTTGTCGTACGTCTCTTCATTCAAGAGAGCCGATAAATCCAAAAGGCGGTCAGACCACTTGCCTGCTTGCTCGGCAACTGCGCGACGCCGTTCGATGTCATTCCAAATTGTTTGCCATGTCAAAACCCATCGCGCGAGTTGTATTTGAATTTCGACAAGTTCACCTGCAACATCAACGTCGGCTTCGGGCGCAGTCCACTCAATAAGAAATTCACTATCTTCAAGCATGTTCCGTACGAGTTCAAAATGTTCATCATGTCTTGAAGCCGACTGAATGCGCGCGAGATTTGCCGAGACACCCCCCAGTCGAATCGGAATCACATCGCGTTTGAAGCGTTCACGATACGAGTCCCAATCTCTCACGGTTGGATACCTCGCGACAGATTGTCCACAATCGTAGCAATCATGGCGCGCAATTCTGGATCTTGCAAAAACATGGAACGATTACCAAGACGCGGACGGATGTTTAACATCGCTTCGTACTCTACCTTTTGCGAAAAAGGATACCAATCCGCGCCCCAAACATTATCATTGTTGCTCCCGTTTTCAAGCAACACGGCTTCACAATCGGCGTGAAGTTTCCCACCACCCGCAAGGACATTTCGTTCAACATCTACGGCGAGCTTGATGAAATCACCATACACTTCAAGCATCTCGCGTATTTCATCTGAGGTTGCTCGCGCAAAATGAGATGAATCATTCTTTTCCTTCTTGCACAATCCCTTCAAACAAATCCGTCTCATCACTCGCGCGTCCCATCCGCGATTCCGCCAGCATAAACGTTTCGCGCGTTGCCATGCTCAGCCACACCTCGCGCGGAATTTGGCTAAAGATGGTGTTTGGTCCCAGCTGCGACGCGTGACATTGCAGCGATTCCAATTTGAGTTTCGCAAATTCGCTCACATCAACGCGCGTCGTAATCACCTCGTCGGGCAGCGCGCGTTGTCCAAAGCCGACCATCCATTCAGGAATTTCCTTACCCTCTTTTTGCAGATATTCCATGTACGCGGTAAAGCGAGTGCGGGGCCACACGTTGAAATACAACTTTTGCGGCGTCCACGTTTCCAAACCCTGTTTGAGATGTTCGGGAAATGCGCGCGCATCCCCCGCGAGCCAAAAGGCGAGCAACGCCGCTTTGTGCATTTGAATGTGGTCGGGATGTCCGTAGCCGCCCCACGCGTCGAATGTAATCATCACTTGCGGTTTTTGTTCGCGCACAATGCGCGTGACTTTTTCCGCCACTTCAATCAAGTCCGCTTGATGCAAACAGCGTTCGTCATTGTTTTCGGGCGTGCCAACCATTCCCGAATCGCGATACTCGAACATGTACAAATGCCGCAGTCCAATTTTCGCGGCAGCGCAGCGCATTTCTGCTTCGCGCACCTGCCCCAACGTTTCGGGCGTTGCATCAACCCCCGGCGCGATTTCGCCGACCTCGCCGCGCGTGCCGCAAATGATTGTCGTGTTGACGCCCTGCCGCGCGTATTTTGCAAACGAACCGCTCACGCCCTGTTCATCGTCAGGATGCGCGTAAATTGCCATAAGAGAAAGATGGTCAGACACAGAAAACCTCTTGAGATTGGAGATTGGAGATTGGAGATTCGAGACTCGAGTTATTTTTCATTATATCTCATGTTATGCAGCTCTTCTCATCAAAAATTAAAGTAGAGTGAGGGGATTAAAAACGCGAATCTCGCGAATCCAAACGAATGTACGCGAAACTTTTTTGGTTCTCTACGCTTCGCGGAGATTCGCCAAGATTCGCAGCATTCGCGTTTCCAGACCGAACTCGAAAATTGATTACATCTAAAATCCGCAATCTCCAAGCTCTAGTCTCCGGTCTCCCGCATTTTATCTTCTAATCGCGCCTTTACACTCGTCCATTCATCATCGAGAATCGAATAGAAAACGCTCGAACGTTGATAGCCGTTGTACATGATGACCACACGCCGCCACACGCCTTCCCGCACCGCGCCGAGCCGCTCAATCGCGCGCTGTGAACGTTCATTGCGTAAATCGGTTTTGAACGACACGCGAATACAGCCGAGCGTTTCAAACGCATGTTTGAGCAAAAGATATTTGCATTCGGTATTGATGGGCGTGCGCCAATACTCTTTTCCCAGCCACGTCCAGCCAATTTCAACATGACGGTCGTTCGGAGAAATATCGAGGTAACGTGTACTGCCAATCGCTTTGTTCGTCGCGCGTTCCACAATCGCGAACGGCAAAAAATTTCCGCGCGCGTGTCCATCGCGCGCATCGCGCATCCACGCGCGCACATCGTCAATCGTCGTCGGCGTCGGCGCGGGCATGTAACGCCAAATCTCTTCGTCTTGCGCGACATCGAACAATTGCGGTGCGTGTTCGAGTGTCAACGGTTCGAGCCGCGTCCATTTGCCTTCGAGAATGAGAGGCGTGTTGTACGGTGACATCGAGTCTCTAGTCTCCAATCTCCATTCACTACGCGGGCTGCAATTCCTCTTTCGCATCCACATCCTCAAAATCAATATCGCGGCGGAATTGGCTCATGTACAACTCGTAATAAAAACCGCGCTGCTTGAGCAGCTCGTCATGCGTGCCCCGTTCGATGATTTCTCCATCCTTCAACACCAACACCATGTCTGCATGACGAATCGTCGAGAGCCGATGCGCGATGACGAACGATGTTCTGCCACTTAGCAAATGTTCCAACGCGCCCTGAATCAATCGCTCTGTGCGCGTGTCCACCGACGACGTGGCTTCGTCCAAAATCAAAATGCGCGGCTGCGCCAATGCCGCGCGCGCAATCGCGAGCAATTGCCGTTGCCCTTGCGAGAGACCACTGCCGCGTTCGCCCAACACGGTATCGTACGCGTCGGGCAAACGGTCAATAAAAGAATCCGCGTGCGCGAGTTCAGCCGCCGCGTACACCTCTTCATCCGTCGCGTCCGGTTTGCCGTATCGAATATTTTCCTTGATGGTCGTACTGAACAAAAACGAATCTTGCAGCACCACGCCGATTTGCGCGCGCAAACTCGCGGCGGTCACATCGCGCACGTCAATGCCGTCAATCTTGACCGCGCCTTGCGTCACATCATAAAAACGCGGAATCAAATTCACAATCGTCGTCTTGCCCGCGCCCGTCGGTCCAACAATCGCAATCGTCTGCCCCGGCTCCGCGACGAGATTCACACCGCACAGCACGGGTTGTCCCTTTTCATATTCCGCGTACACGTCTTGGAATTCGACGCGCCCGCGAATTTGCGGCATCGGTTGCGCGTTTGGTTTGTCCATAATGTCGGGTTCGGTGTCGAGCAAACCAAAGATGCGTTCACCGCCCGCAATCGCGCTTTGCACGTTCGTCCACATCGTCGCGATTTGCGAAACGGGCATATTGAATCGTTGGGTGTAGCCGATGAACGCAATAATCAAACCGAGCGTGACCGTTCCGCCAAACACATCTTGTCCGCTCAACAATAACAAGCCGCCCACCCCGGCAACAATCGCAAGCGAAACATAACCGAACGCTTGCAGCGTCGGCATCAACGCGCTCGTGTATGCCACCGCGCGAATGCTCGCGTCGCGCGACGCCGCGTTCGATTCGTTGAACGCTTGAATGTTTTCGTCTTCGCGGCTGAACGCCTGCGCCTCGCGCACTGCCGAAATACTTTCCTGCAAATTCGCGTTCACGTCGCCGACGGACGCGCGCACCTGGCGAAACGCTTTGCGCGCTTGTTCCGAAAACCAGCGCGTCGCATAAAACATGAACGGCACAACGGCAAGCGAAATCAACGCGTACTCGAAACTTTCCGACAACATCTTGAACGCAATCCACACAATCAACAGCGAACCCGACACCACGCTCACCAACGGAAAACTCACCGCTTGCTGAATCGAGTCCGCGTCATTCGTGATGCGGCTCATCACGTCGCCCGCTTCGTGTTTGGTGTAATAGCCGAGCGACAGACGATGAATGTGTTGAAACACATCGAGGCGCATGCGGCGCAAAACATTTTGTCCCGCAAACGTCATCAAATAAAACATTGCGCCCGTCAACGCGGAACTGCCGACAAACAATCCCACCATCAGCAGCACAATTCCCCCCAAACCTGCGATGTAATCGTTCGCCGTCCATTGCGGATTCACCGTCGTGTACCAACAACCCGCGCTCGATTGCGCGGCGGCAGCGTTCGGAATCACCTGTTGATTCAACACTGCCTGCGTCGCGGGCGTGAGAAAACAATTCACTGCTTGCCCCGTCAAATCGGGAATCAGCACTTGAAACCATGTACTCACGACGACCAACCCCAACACCGCAACCAGCACGTACCAATACTCGCCAAAGTACAACCAAAACCGCGCCAACGTCGCGCCGACGCTTTTGGGTTTGACCGCCTCCCGTTGTAACAGTTGTTCGCGTCCACCGATGAACATAGTCTTTACTCCATATCCAGTAGTCAGTAATCAGTTATCAGTCATCAGTTATCAGTCATCAGTTATCAGTCATCAGTTTCCACAGTGTCATCAATCGGTGCAACAACAAAGTATTCGCTCGTTGGCTCACGGGAAATACGCAGAGTATCGCCGCAGAACAAGTCTGCCTTTTCCATCATGCCGCCGAGCATTCGTCCAATTTCCAAGCAGCGTTCTACAAACGCTTGTTCGATTTGCTTTGTAATGTAGCTACAGTCCAAGGCAACGCCGAGCCAATGCTGCGTTTCCATTTGTTCTCCATCCGCATCCGTCAGTTTGCTCACGAAATGTCTTTCATATTTCCGTTTCGCCCACGCCTCGGCGATGTTTGCGCCAATGGAGCGTGAAGAACGTCGAATTTGATCAGTCAAAGAAAATGTCTCCTCTCTCTGAAACATTTTCGACAGCTTGTAAATATCATTGGCAAGTTCCCGCGATTTTTGATATACGAACAAATCGCGAAAACTTTTCGCGTAAACCAAATTGCTCATTCCGCCTCCTTCCGAATACTGATCACCGAATACTGATTACTGGTCACTTGGGCATCCGCCATCAATTGCGACGAATAAATTTCGGCGTACATTTCCGACGATTCGAGCAATTCTTGATGCGTGCCGCGCGCGACGATTTGTCCTTTGTCGAGAACGAGAATTTGGTCTGCGTTGACGACGGTGCTGATGCGCTGCGCGATGACGAATGAGGTGCGTCCTTTCATCAGTTCGTCCAACGCTTGTTGAATTTTGTATTCCGTCGCCATGTCCACACTGCTCGTCGAATCGTCGAGAATCAAAATGCGCGGGTTCAACAACAACGCGCGCGCGATAGCGATGCGCTGTTTTTGCCCCCCCGAAAGTGTAGAGCCGCGTTCGCCGACGGGCGTGTCGTATCCTTCGGGAAAACTTAAGATGAAATCGTGCGCGGCTGCCACTTTCGCCGCCGCGATGATTTGTTCGAGCGTCGCGTCGGGTTTGCCGAACGCGATGTTGTCACGAATGGTGCCCGTGAATAATATCGTCTCTTGCAGCACGATGCCGATGTTTGAACGCAAACTTTCCAGCGTCACATCGCGCACATCATTGCCGTCAAGCAACACGCGCCCTTCGCTCACATCATAAAAACGCGGAATCAAATTGATAATCGTCGTTTTGCCGCTCCCCGTCGCGCCGAGCAGCGCAATCGTTTCGCCCGCCGTTGCTTCAAACGAAACATGATTCAACACCGCATCGCCGCCTTTGAAATAGCGAAAGACGACATCATCAAATTTCACATCGCCGCGAATTTCAGGCAACGCGCGCGCGTTCGGCTTGTCTTCGACTTCATTTTTCGTGTCGAGAATTTCAAAAATGCGCTGCGCCGACGCGTTTGCCTGGGACATCAAATTGATGATAAAGCCGAGCTGTCCCAACGGAAAAAACACGAATGCAAGATACAGGGAAAATTTTGTGTACTCGCCGAGCGTCAAGGTCTGCTCGATGATTTGCCGTCCGCCGAAATACAGAACCGCCGCCTGTCCGAGATTTGCGATGAGGAACACAATCGGAAAGAGGAACGAAAAAATTCGTGACACGCGCAGTTGCTGACCCAACAAGTCGGTTACGCTGTTTTCAAAACGCGCCTGCTCGTGCGGCTCGCGCGCAAACGCGCGCACGACTTTCAAACCCGCGAGATTTTCTTGCAGTACCGTATTCATCGCGGAAATTCGCATCTGCACTTGGACAAACAGCGGCTGTGTCAGCGCGCCGAAAATCAAAAACACCACGAACGCAACAGGCAGAATCGGCAGCACCACCAACGTCAGCGACGCGTTGGTGAACCACAAAACAACAATCGCGGCGACGAGCAGCACAACCGACTGCGCCGCCACCACCAAACCCTGCCCGATGAACAAGCGCACTTTTTCTACATCATCCGTCGCGCGAATCATCAACTGTCCTGTTTGATTTTTGTCGTGGTAACTGAACGACAAGCGTTGGATTTTTGCAAACAGCTCGTTGCGAAAATCGTACGCGACGTTTTGCGACACGCGTTCGGCGTTGAACGATTGGATGAACGCAAAGATTGCGAGCAGGATTGAAAATCCAACAATCGCGCCGATGGCGAGCATAATGTCGCTATTCGCATTCGCTTGACTTCGAGTCAGTTGCTCGAGCGTTTGTCCAAAACGCTGCGCCGCGATGGTTTGCGCCGTCGCGGGCAATTTCAAAATTTCGCCTGCCGCGTATGCGCGCGTGATTGTGTCAATGATATTTTGTACGAGTTGCGGCACGACGAGCTGCGCGGCTGTGGCAAGGAACAACGAGCCGTACGCGAGTACCGCCAGCCAACGATAACGCCCGATATATCGAATCGCGCGCCCGAGCGTTTTGAAATCCGTTTTCTGGTGCGGACGATTTCCAAACCCACCGCGCGCGATTGCGCCGCGTCCATTCTTTGAAGTTTGAGTTGCTTGCATCATAGGCAAGGGAAACCAGGGAAATGGGGGAAAGAATGTCGCGGGCTTTCCCTCATTTCCCTGGTTTCCTTTTTTCCCTCACGTCAATTGCCGAATCTGCGGAATTTTCCAAAAGACAAAAATCGAAAACGCAAGCGAAACGAGCGCGCCTGCCAACACCGTAATCGGTTCACCAAATTGTTCCGCCGACGCGCCCGCCAACAAGGAACCAATCGGCATTCCGCCAAAAAAGGTCAGCGTATAAAGACTCATTACGCGCCCGCGCAATTTGTCATCCACCAGATGCTGCGTCAACATATTCATCAAATTAAACATCAACATAAAGCCCCAACTCATGACCACCAAAACAAAAAGCGCCAACGGAACATTCCGCACAAACGAAAATACAATCAGCAACACAGGAAACACAAATGCACCCACCGTCATCAACGCGCCCTTGCGTTTGAAATTTCCGAGCGATGCAATCATCAACGCGCCGGCAAGTGCGCCCATGCCGCGCGCCGATTGCAGCAACCCATTCGTCGCCGCGTCTCCGCCCAAAATATCCGCCGCCCACGCGGGCAGCAGCGTTACAAACGCCAGACCAAAGATACTTGCGACCGCTGCAATCAAAAGCATCGCGCGAATGAGCGAGTGCGTCAAAGCATAATGAATTCCCTCTTTCAAATCCTCGAGCGGCGACTGCGTGCTGCGTTTCGTTTCTTCTTTTTCAATTCGCATGAACCACAACGCCGTCAGCACCCCGATGTACGACAATCCGTTGATTGCAAAACACCACGCCGGACCGACTGCCGCGTACGTAATTCCAGCCACAGCCGGACCGACAACCGTCGCGGTTTGAAACATTGTCGAATTCATCGCAATCGCGTTCGACATGTGTTCGCGGTCCACCATTTCGCGCACAAAGGAAATGCGCGCGGGCGCGTCAAACGCGTTCGCAATTCCCGATAACAGCGCGAGCAGGACAATGTGCCAGGGTTCCACCAATTTTGTAAAGACCAATGCCGTCAATGCGAACGCAAAAATCATTTGCGCGAAATTTGTCAGCAGCAGCAACATACGGCGCGGAAAACGGTCTGCAATCACCCCGCCGTACAACATCAAGAACCACGACGGCACACCCGCCGCAAATCCGACGATGCCCAAATACACCGGTGAGCCGGTCAACTCGTACACAAAAAAACCCTGCGCCGTTGTCTGCATCCAAGTGCCGACGAGCGAAGTCAACTGCCCTAAAAACCAAAGACGATAATTGTAAAATGAGAGTGCGGCGAAGGTTTTGGAAATTCGTCCATTCAACAATGTGCGTGTTCCGCGTTGAACCTGCGAATCAGCCATACGCTACCCCTTGCCCAAAATGGCTCTGTAGCCCTCACGAAACGTCGGATATTTCAACTTGACGCCGAGTTCTTTTTTCATTTGGTCATTCAAGCAGTAATAATTTCCCGTGAGCAGACCAATCACGTTCTCACTCAATTGATATTGCTGCTGTCCCGAAAGTGAATTCATCGCGCGCCCGAACACGCCAACCGCGCGCGCCGCGTTCACTTCCAAATTCAACGGCAGCATCGTGCCCGTCGCCGCGCAAATTTCCTCAAAAAATTTCCGCTGCATCACCGGCAAATCATCTGCCGCGAGATACACACTGCCCGGCTGCGCGCGCTCCATCGCCGCAATCAATGTTTCCACCAAATCGTCAACGTGGATGCGGCTCTGCCAATTTTCACCGCCGTTGAGCAAACGCAAACGGTTCTCGCGCAGCGCGGCAAGAAAATCGCGTTCGGGTCCGTACACACTCGCAACGCGCACGGCAACGGCGGGAACACTTTCACGCGCCAGATTTTCCGCATCCACTGTAATTTTTCCGAGACGGTATGTGGGTTTCAACGCGGAGGATTCGGTCAAACGGTCCGTCGCTTTGGGATAACCGTACACGGACACGTTGGAACACCAAATATATTTTTTCAAAACAGTGCGGTCTGCGTGACGAAACAAGTTTTGCGCGCCTTGAATCAAAATCGCTTTCGATTCCGACGGCTCGATGCGGCACGACGCCACGACATTGAAAACAATTTCAATATCGTCGGCGATATTTTTCAAACTCACTTCATCGCGCACATCGCCGACGCGCAGTTCCATCCCCACTTTTTCCAACGCGATGCCGTACTCAATTTCGCGCGCCAAGCCGCGCACGCGATGCCCGCGTTCGATTAACGCTTTCACCAAACGCGAACCCGTGTAGCCGTTCGCGCCCAACACGAGAACATTCATAGACTCACTCGCTCCGGTGACAATCCTTTCATTTCAAAATACTGTGCCCTTTGATTTCCCGAGACTGGTCTGCCGTGTCCGCTATACAACATGCGCGGGCGCAGCGCGTTCACTTTACGCAAGGAATCGTACGCCAGCGCGTTCTCTTTGCCATACATCGGCATTCCGACACGCACCGGATTTATCATCAACCGGCAGGAACGCTTCGTACCGCATTTTTCTTCCCGACAGATAAAACGCGTGTTCAAAATTTTTTCCGCCGATACCGCGCCCGCGCCCAACAAACGCTGATTCATTTTGGATTCTCCGCCCAAGACAAATACAACTCTAACAGCGAAACAAGTTCTTTTACTTGAGAAACTTTCATGTGCGCGGCGGCTTGGCGAATATGTTCGCGCCGCGCCAAATTGATTCGCCTTAGAAATTCCTCGCCCGCAGTGGTGAGTTGAACTGAAACTTGCCGTCTGTCGTGCGCGCCGCCGAATTTACGAATGACAAATTTTTTATCCTCCAAACGGTCAATGTGTCCTGTCATGGTTGTATTGCGTTGGTCTAAATCTTTGGCGAGCGCGCCGATGGTGGTCACGCCGCCGAGATGCGCCAGATGCGCCAGCACGATGAACGGCGCAATTTCGAGTTCATCCGCGCGCAATGCCTGTTTGAGCCAGACGCGTTCGCGCCACATCAACCGCCGCACAGCATTGTCCAGCGCGCTGATGGTCTCAGGGACTTGTTTCGCCGCAATTTGCGGAAACTTGGATTTCGGTGAGGAAACGTTCATTGCAGACACACCATTTCTACGCAGCACACGAATACTACGCATCTCGAAATATATGCACTTTGGAATATCCTGTCAAGGGAATATAGAGAAATCTCCACAATGAGGTGGAGGGGCGCGCGCCGCATTAGCGCGCGCGTGGCAGCCAATCGCGCAGCGCGAAATTCAACGCGCCCGGTTGTTCGAGCATGACCATATGTCCCGCGTGTTCGATGACGACGAGACGCGCGTGCGGAATGTTTTGCGCGAGGAATTCGGAATGTTTGAGGGGCGTCATTCTGTCCGCGCGCCCACAGAGGACGAGCGTGGGCGCGGAGATTTCGTGGACACGCGCGCGAAGGTCGAATGCGTCGCACGCGGCGAAATCGTTGTAGGTGACGACGCTGCCTGTTTTGCGTAACTGCTCAAAACTTTTCTCTTTCAAAACGTGCGGCGCATCCAGCGCGTAATAATTCTCTCCGAGAAGGCGCGCCGTATTTTCAAAATCAGTTTTGATTCCGTTCAAAAATTCGGGCGCGACGCGCAACTTGGCGCCCGTTCCCGCGAGAATCAATCCCGCGACGCGTTCGGGAACTTCCAGCGCGAGCGTTATTGCAATCGCGCCGCCCATCGAAGAACCGGCAAATATCGCGCGTTCGATTGCTAGCGCGTCCAGGAATTCGCGCACGACAAGCGCGTATTCCAAAATGGTTGTGCGTGCTGCGCCGATGGAACGTCCGTGTCCGGGCAAATCAAGCGCAAGTGTGCGCGCAACATCGGCGAACGCGGCGAGTTGTCCATTCCAAATCAGATGGTCCGCGCCCGCGCCGTGAAGAAAAATAAGCGGTGCGCCGGAATGATGTGTATTCCAACGCACCGCATAATAAATTTCTTGGTCGGAAATTTTAACGCGAGCCATTTTGCAAAGCCGCGTATCCTTGATGCTCCAAGTCCGCTAAAAATTTTTCCACTTCCATCGCCGCCATGCAGCCGAATCCCGCCGACACAATCGCTTGTTTGAAAATGTGGTCGTGCGCTTCGCCCGCTGCAAAGACGCCTGGAATTTTGGTGTGCAGCCGTTCGTCCACGCTCAAATAACCTTCCTCGTTCATGTCGAGTTGTCCTTTGAACAAGTCGGTATTTGGATAATGCCCGATATAGACAAACACCCCCGACACCGGCAATTCGCTTTTGTTCCCCGTTCGCACATTCTTTAAATCCAACGCGTTCACGGTGCCGTTGCCGCGAATGTCCTCGACAACGGAATTCCACACAAAATTGATTTTGGAATTTTCGCGCGCGCGTTCCTGCAAAATCGGCTGTGCGCGCAATTCATCACGGCGATGCACGATATGAACTTGAGTGGCGAAACGCGTGAGGAACAAGCCTTCTTGCAGCGCGCTGTCGCCGCCGCCGATGACCGCGACCTCTTTGCCGCGAAAGAAAAAGCCGTCACACGTCGCGCAGTACGAAACACCGCGACCCGTCAATTCCATTTCGCCCGGTACGCCGAGCCGACGCGGCGACGCGCCCGTTGCAATGATGACGCTTTTTGCTTCATAGTGCGCGCCGTTTTCTGTTTCCAGCGTGAAGGGATGCGCTTGAAAATTCACCTTGCTCACATGGTCGGTTTCAAACCGCGCGCCAAATTTTTCCGCTTGCTGTTTCATCAATTCCGTGAGTTCGGGTCCCGTGATGCCATCGGGAAAGCCCGGATAATTTTCTACTTCATTTGTCAGCGCGATTTGTCCGCCAAACTCGTTGCCACTAACAAGCAATGGATTCAAATTCGCGCGCGCCGCGTACAGCGCGGCAGTCAAGCCCGCAGGTCCCGAACCGATGATGATGACGTTTTCAGACATGAAAAAAAAGTCCCTCTATTTCTCTCGTTTCCTTTGTCCCATCCCAAATACGCGCGCCGGCTTCTCGGGAGGAGCGGAGGGAACCAAGAGAAATCCGTTTCAATATATTGGAAATTTTATCACACGCTCACGCGCGGCTCAAATCTCCGCGCGCAAAAAAAATCGCGCTTGCCGCGACGAGTCCCGCTGTTTCTGCGCGCAAGATGCGGCTGCCGAGCGTAATCGGCTGCGCGTGTTTTTCGCGCGCGTCCGCGATTTCGTCTTGCGTAAAGCCGCCTTCGGGTCCGATAAAAAGGTGAATCGTGTCGGCGGTTGAGGTTGCAAGTGCGGTCTGCAAATCAAAATTTGTTTCTTGCTCCCACGCAATCAGAACAAGTCCACCATGTTGCGGCGCAACGCGCAGCGCATGAGACAGCACTTGGTGTCCGTAAAGGGGTGGTATCTTACCGCGTCCGGATTGTTCTGCTGCTTCGGTGATGATTTGTGTCCAACGCGCGAATTTCTGTTTGCCGACCTCTTGAACACTGCGTGTACTCACAATCGGCGCAAACGCGGCAATGCCAAGTTCTGTGCCTTTTTGTAAAACCCACTCGAATTTATCCGCTTTCAACAATGCCTGATACAAAATAATTTGCGCGCGCGGCTCGCCTGTCGCCGCGCGTTGTTCGACAATCTCGCCGCGCGCGTCATCGCGCGTGACGTACTGCAACACAACGCGGTATTCATTCCCCGCATTGTCGAGAACAACAATTTCTTGGCCCGCGCGCATTCGCAGCACATCGCGCACTTGGTGCGCCTGCGCGGTGGTGAATTGAACAACACCGTTCTGAATCGAATTGGGGGAAACGAAAAAGCGCTGAGGCATTGATTGTTCGTTATTCGTTATTCGTTGTTCGTTGTTCGTTGTTCGTTATTCGTTATTCGTTATTCGACGATAGACCATGACAAGCCAATCCTCTTCCTGCATTTTTTCGACAAGCGTCATGTTTTGCGCGCGCATCGCGTTTTCCACCAAGTGCGCGCGTTCGACGAGAATGCCCGAGGCGATGAACACGCCATCGCCGCGTAGATGTTGAATCAGCGCGGGCGCGAGTTCTGCGATAGTGTCCGCGAAAATGTTCGCGACTACTATGTCAAATGTGTCAGGTGATGATTCACGTTCGACGTTTGACGTTTCACGTTTGACGTTTGACGTTTCAAGTGTGACGCTCTCACGCGTTACGGAAATTTTTTCACTCAATCCGCTCGCCGCGACATTTTTTCGCGCGGTCTCAACCGCAATCGGGTCAATGTCGCGCGCGTCCACGAAACCTGCGCCGAGTTTCGCCGCGCCGATGGCGAGGATGCCGGAACCGGTTCCTACATCGAGCATTTCACAATGCGGCGCGACATATTTTTCCAACATCGCGAGACACAACCGCGTCGTCGGATGCAGACCTGTGCCGAACGCCATGCCGGGGTCGAGTTCGATGACGATTTCATTTTCGCGCGGCGTGTACTCGAGCCATGATGGTTTGATGACCGTACGCGCGCCGACGTGCAATACTTGATAGAATTTTTTCCACGCGTTCGCGTAATCCTCTTCGGCGAGCTCGCGCGTTTCCAATTCGCCGAGCGGGCGCACCATCCCCAGCGCCCACACCGCGCGTTCAATGGCGCGACGTTTGTCGTCGAGCGTTTCATCCTTTACCAAAAACGCGCGCACGGTGAACGGGCGCGCGGCGTCGAGCGTTTCGCCTTGTTCGGGTGTGACAACTTGTTCAATCACCGCCCCGCCGTATGCGTTTTCGTTGAACGCGGCGGCTAATGCTTCCGCGCTTTCCGCATCGGCGCGGATGGCGAGTTCGATTACATTCATTCCTGCGTTTGTACACGCGCTCTCACCTGAGCGCAAATTCGCGGCGCGCGCAGCCGCGCGTTGCAATGCCCGCGCAGCTGTGCGCGCAAATCACCTGCTAACGGCAATTCGATTTTTGTTTCAAGCACATTGTTGCTCGCCCTATTCACCGACTGTCTGCGCGTAGCGCGCGTTGAGATTGTCAACCGCTTCCAGCGCCGTTGTGACAGAGTTCACTTTGACATTATCAACTTCAAGCCCTGCTGCGCGCGCAACGTGCGGTGAAAAATAATTTGCACCCTCAAAAAACATTCGCAAAAATTCTTTTACGCCCTCTTCGCCGGTCATGCGCAGCCAAAAAGGACCGTGATGCGGTTCGAGCTCAAGGGTATAGTGCACGAATGGGCAGCACAATCGTTCGATGTTGAGGTCTTGCGCGACAAGCGTCAGAACCTCTTGCGTGTTAGGCAAGCGCCATAACCATCCGTTCGGCAGTTCCCGAATCTCTTGCACCTGAGAGTATAGTTTCGGGACGATTTCGTTAACCCAATACGCTTGCTCGGAAGGCGCAAGCGCGTGTGCGTCACACGCGATAACATTTTTATTGTCCGACATGGATTTTCCCTTTCACAGAATTTTTTTTCGAGCGCGCCACCGCCACGCCAATCCGAAACCCACCACAGACAACAACGTCAACGCGCCATACACCCATCCCACATTTGCGCCGAGCCACGCAGCAAACGGTGTTCCTGCAAACACCAACAACAGCAGCGGAATGTACAACGGCGTGCAGCATGGACTTGCGACACATCCGAAACCAAACGCGACGGCGCTCTGAACATCGCGTTTGGTTTCGGTGATGTCCGCGCGCGCCGTTTCCGGGATTGTGGTTTGTGCAGTCTTTGTTGTGATAGGTTGATTACAACCGCACGCGCTTTTGCCGTGCGCGTCAGGCAAGCCGCACATGACATTGCCATCGGTTGTCGCACAAGCGGAATTAGCCATTCTGGATTTCCTCACTGGTGATGGTAATTTTGTTTTGCGCGCGGTCAGCAGTGATGTGATAACACATGCATTTGTCATCACAGCGCGCATGCCGTCCAATTTTCTCGCCTTGCGCGCGCAGTTCGAGCAGCATCGCGCGCGTCTCCAATAAATCCGCGATGCGCTTGTCAATCTCCTGCAAATGCCGTTCGAGGGAATCGAGCGTTTGTCCGCACAACAATTTCCCCTTGTCACGCGCGGAAAGGAGCGCGGCAATTTCGTCGAGACGAAAGCCCAAACGCCGCGCGCCGACGATAAATCGCAAGCGTTCAATCGTCGCTTCGGAATACACGCGATAATTGTTGCGCGCGCGCGAGGGGCGCGGCAAGAGCTTGATGGATTCGTAATAGCGAATCGTTTTTGTCGGCACACCGGAACGCGCCGCAAGTTGATGAATCAACAATTTCATGGCAGCCATTCTACACCTTCCAGTAACTGGAATGTCAAGCGCGAAATAAAAAAAGGAACGACAGAATTTTTGCCGTTCCTTTTTTCGCAAATTGCGTTGTGCTACGAACCCATAATCACGTCTTTGAGTTGGTCGAGCAACCCTTTGTCTTCGTTCGGCGCTTGACCATCCATTGTGCGCGCAAATTCGCGCAAGAGGGCTTTTTGTTTTTCGGAGAGATGCGTTGGAACTTGTACGCTCGTGGTGACAATCAAATCACCGCGCCCGCTGCGTTTCAAATTCGGCACGCCTTTGTTTTTGATGCGAAATTGTTTGCCGTGCTGCGTGCCTGCCGGAATTTTGAGTGACTCGTCGCCGTCGAGTGTGGGAACGGTCACTTCATCGCCGAGCGATGCTTGCGCGATATTCAGGGGCAGCGTGTAGAGCAAATCTTGATTGTCGCGTTGAAATTGCGGATGCGGCTTGATGGCAATTTGCACGTACAAGTGTCCGGCGGGTCCGCCATTCGTCCCCGATTCGCCTTCGGCTTGCAAACGAATCTGCGTTCCTTCGTCCACACCGGCAGGAACTTTGACGACGAGTTTTCGCATCACTTGTACGCGTTTTTGTCCACCGCATTCACGGCACGGTGTTGCAATCACTTCGCCTTCGCCGTTGCAGCGCGGGCATGGCGCGACGTTGATAAATTGTCCAAAAATGGATTGGGTTGCGCGGCGCACTTCGCCGCTGCCGCGACATTGGGGACAGCGCGTCGGCGATGTACCGGGTTCTGCGCCACTGCCTTTGCAGGAGGAACAGGTTTCCAGACGCGGCACAGAAATTTCCTTGTCCGCGCCAAACACCGCTTCTTCAAATTCTAACGTGAGTGTGGTTTTGAGATGCGCGCCGGGCTGCGGTCCGCGGCGTGTGCGCGTGCGCCCGCCGAAACCCGCGCCAAAGATGCTTTCAAAAATATCGTTGAGCGGAATATCGCCAAAGCCGCCGTCAAAATTTCCATTCACGCCGGCTTTGCCAAAACGGTCATACGCGGCGCGTTTGTCGGGGTCGGACAAAACCTGGTACGCTTCATTGACTTCTTTGAAACGTGTCGCGGCGTCGGCTTCTTTGTTGACGTCGGGATGATACTGTCTCGCTAATTTATAAAAAGAGCGTTTGATTTCATCGGCGGACGCCGTGCGCGTCACGCCCAAGATTTCATAGTAATCACGCGTTGCTGTCATAGTTTTTGGGAGAACTCTCTTTCAGATAGACAAGTATTATATTCAAACGAGTGACTTTGCCAACCTGAAATTTCAATTGTGCTATACTTGATTTCATCCGCCGGAATTCGCGCCTATGTTTCGTATTCTCGCCTTTGTCATTGTTACCTCGATAATTCTTACCGCGTGCAGTTCCAATTCTTCTCCCGCGCCCACACAATCCTTTGCGCGTCCTTCGGCAACGTTGGAACGTCCGCCGATTCAAGGTTCGCTGTTGGATGGCACGCCCGCGCCCGCCCCGCCGATTGACGGGAAATTCATTTTCGCGCCGGGTGACGGTAGTATTTGGGTCCAAGACCCCGCGAATGGAAAACCAACGCCCGTCGTGAAACCCTCGCCCGAGTTGTTCGCGGACGCGCCGAGTTGGTCAACGGATGGAAAAACATTTGTGTACGTTCGCAGCAGTTTGACCGCGCAAGGCACGGCACAGTACGCAATCTATCGCGCGCACGCGGACGGCACAAACAATCAACAACTCGCGCTGCCGCCGAACAACAAAATTTCATTCAATTGGCCCCACGCGTCGTGGGATGGAAAATGGTTGTACTTTACCGCGTCCTATCCGGTGCCGCCGAACAAACAACATTCGGAAATTCAACGCATTCCGGTAGGGGGGGGTGAGCCGCAAAAAATTATCGAGGACGCGCGCATGTCCACCGAATCGCCGGACGGAAAACAGATTGCGTTCATTCGTTTCAATTTTGATACATTCAGCGCGGGCTTGTGGGTTGCAGACATTGACGGAAACAACGCGCGCCCATTGTTGAATGACGATGTGTTCATCATGATTTCCGCGCCGCAGTGGTCGCCGGATGGTTCGCAAATTTTATTCGCGGCATCCGGTCCCAACACGCGTCCACTTCCGGGCATCGAATCGTTTCATGTGCCGCAATGTTCGCCGCAACTTTTGTGTATGTTTGCGAAACCCGCGCACGCGGACGGTCTGCCGTGGGACTTGTGGACGGTGACGCCCGATGGAACAAAATTTGCGCGGCTCACCCAAATTGGCGCGGACAGTCCGTGGCCCGCATGGTCGCGCGACGGAAAACAAATCGCGTTCATTGACACAAGCGGACAGTACTTGATTGACCTCTCGACACGCGCGGTCTCACAAATTTCGCGCAATGGTGGTCACGGCGCGTTTGGGTGGTACTCGGAACCTTGAAGCGTTCGGTCACATCGTCCGGCGATTTGTGATTGAGAGGATTATTCGGCGAGGACAACTGCGCTCAGGCGCGGGAGTGTAATGGGAATCGCGTCCATTTCATAATACGCGCCGTCGGCGCAGGCGAGACAGAGGCGTGTTCCGTTGCGTTCGACAAAACGTTCGTTGATAATGTCTTCGTCGCACTGTTCGCATACGACGCGCAGACCGTGTTGACTGATAATTTTTTGCAAATCGAGTGTGAGTTTGATTTGCTGCGCGCACAACAATTCAAACGTGGGCATGACCTGGTACGCTTGCAGCTGCGCGTGCCACTTGTCAGGAGCATCGGGAGCGTACGCATAGGCGCGCTTGCGCGCGGTGAGCGTGGGCGTGATGCGAAACGCTCGCTGTGTGTGCGTGTCAATAAACGTCGCCGCCGTTTTCCCATAATCCACCAAGCGCATCGAGCGGCTGCCCCACCAACAACCGGTTGCGACGGCGATGCCGTCCGTCAAACAGCCATCCGTTTCGACAAAACAAAATACACGTTTGTCCCGTTGCGGAAATTCCACGTCCAACAATTCCCCCGCGTACAGCCCCATCCGCGCGCCCAACACTTGACGCGGACACAGATGATTGCGATGGCGTTCGGCAGATTGCTGCAATAACGATTCGAGCGTCGGCATATTATTTGAACGAGTCCGTCAACAAGGAATGCGTCTGTTCCTCCTGAGCGCGACAGGTTGGACAGAGTGGCGCGTTGTTCTCACCGGCAAATTCTGCGTTGCAGCGCGCGCAGCGCGCCGTGTTTTGCGTCGGCGGCGTTTCGTGCATTTTCGCGCGCGCCGCGTTCAGATTTTCCGCGCGCAATTGTGCCGCGCGCGCAGGTTTTGGCGCGGTGTCAGGAATGAGCTGCGCGGCGATTTCCGTCGTCGCGTTCGCCGCGCCGCCGCCAAAAATTTTTAGAAAATCGCGGCGCGTGTATTTTGGTTGATTGGCTTTGGGCAAAGGGGGCATCACGTTCTCCGTTTCAGCGTCAGTGTAACAAATCGCGGAGGATAACCTAGTGACACATTTACCGCGCATGACAGGACGTTTGTCTGACAAACAAGACCACCGACAAGCATTCTCTTTGCAAGTGCCAAGAACAGCCAATGCTTGTCGGTGGTGTCTCACCCGGCGCGTCGCGCGCGGGTTCTATACACGTTCCAGTTTGACGTGCGTGTCGTAAAACACTGCACTGCCCCCAACGGGGTCGACGAGCGTGGTGTTTTTCAAGTACGGGTCCACACGCATTGCCGCGTTCGCATGTACGCCGAGCGCGCGCCGCAAGTCCCCTTTAATGACCTGTCCATCAATCGCAATGTCACGCGCGCCATACGCAAAGTGTCCAAAGCC